>NZ_DBNG01000009.1:292402-340548 GCF_002299105.1 Methylophaga sp. UBA678 | reverse complement strand
CAGCTCACGCTGGCCACGACCGACTGGGATCATAGAGTCAACTGATTTCAAACCAGTTTGGATAGGTTGATCAACCGATTGACGAGCGATAACACCAGGCGCTACTTTCTCAATTGGAGAAGAGCTTTCTGCGTTGATGTCGCCTTTACCATCAATTGGTTTACCGAGTGAATCAACAACACGACCTAATAGGGCTTCGCCTGTTGGGACTTCAAGAATACGACCAGTACATTTAACTTTGTCGCCTTCTGAAATGTGTTGGTAAGCACCCAAAATAACGGCACCTACTGAGTCACGCTCAAGGTTAAGGGCCATACCAAACGTGTTTCCTGGGAATTCAAGCATTTCCCCTGACATCACATCTGCTAAGCCATGAATACGAACGATACCGTCGGTAACACCGACTACGGTACCTTCTGTACGCGCTTCAGTGGCCCCTTCAAAGCTTTCGATACGCTTTTTGATCAGGTCACTGATTTCTGCTGAATTCAGTTGCATCTCTGTTTCCTCTATAAACGGGCCGCTTATGTAATAGCGTTGGCCAGTCTGTTCAGTTTACCCACGGCAGAACCGTCAATTACCATATCGCCTGCTCGAATAATTGCACCGCCAAGTAAGCTCTCATCAATGGTCGTGTTTAATGTAATGTCACGGCCTAAACGGGCTTTCAGAGCAGCAGAAATTTTAGCTGATTGCTCTTCCGTTAGTGGACGTGCTGAGATTACATCAGCGGTCATTAATTTTTCAGCTTCTTCGCGTAATGCTTCAAAGAGAACGGTAATGTCTGTCAAAAGTAACAGACGGTTATTTTCTGCCAACAACAACAGAAAGTTGCGTGCATCAGCTGTCATTGCATCGCCAGCAATCTCTGCCAACAAATCAACAGCCTGCTCGTCACTTACTGCAGGGCTAGTGATAATGGATTGCATTTCTGGTTCTAAAACACACTGTGCTAAAACCGCAAGCAGGTCAGACCACGCCTTCAACTCGCCTTTTTCCTGCGCGATAGAAAATACCGCGTTGGCATAAGGACGAGCGATGGTTATTGCTTCTGCCATCCTAACATTCCTCTAGATTTGGCTAACCAATTCGTCAAGCAAATCGGTGTGTGCCTTTTCATCAATTTCACGGCCGACAATTTTACCGGCACCAGCCAGCGCAATACTGCCAACTTGTGACTTCAACTCGTCACGAGCACGGTTTGCTTCCTGCTCAATTTCTGCTTTCGCAGCTGACAGGATTCGCTCACCTTCAACACGGGCATTGTCTTTTGATTCGTCCACAATTTGATTACCACGTTTTGTTGCTTGAGCAACGATTTCATTCGCTTGCTCTTTTGCTTCGTGGATCACTTGTTGTGCACGTTTCTCAGCCAATTCCTGCTCATGTCTACCACGCTCTGCAGCTGCCAGACCGTCAGCAATTTTCTTTTTACGCTCTTCAAGCGCTTGCATGATAGGTGGCCATACATACTTCATGCAGAAGGCGATGAAGATCGCAAAGGCGATCATCTGGCCTATGATGGTTGCATTGATATTCATGCCTGTACCTCTAATTAATCGCTAATGGGGATTTATAAATCTTAACCAGCCACTGCGAACAGAACGTACATAGCCAAACCAACTGCAATCATTGGTACCGCGTCAACCAGACCAGCAACCAAGAAGAACTGTGTACGTAACATAGGAACTAATTCAGGTTGACGAGCAGCAGCTTCTAAGAAACGACCACCTAATAAACCAACACCAATCGCCGCACCCAGTGCGCCCAAGCCGATCATCAAAGCACCAGCAATATAAACTAAACCCATATCCATTTTTTTCTCCTACAAAAAAGTAAAGACTAAAAACAAAAAGTTAAAAACCCAATAAACATCAATGATGTTCTTGATGTGCCATATCCAGATATACCGTTGTCAGCACCATAAAGATAAATGCCTGTAACGTGATAATCAGAATATGGAAAATCGCCCAGCCAATCTGTAACAGACCAGCAAAAGATCCCATCACAAGACCAGCGCTATACATAGTCGCGATCAGGATGAATACCATCTCACCGGCGTACATATTGCCGAAGAGTCGTAAGCCCAATGAGAATGGTTTCGACAGTAATGTGACAGTTTCCAGAATCAAGTTAATTGGCAATGCCCATTTACCGAAAGGTTGGAATGCTAATTCACCGAGGAAACCACCTGTACCCTTAATCTTAAAGCTATAGAAAAGCATTAAGGCAAAGACTAATAACGCCATACCAAGTGTGGCATTTGGATCAGTTGAAGGTACGATTTTGAAGAACACATGATGCGGATCTGCACCAAACATTGCTGCTGCGCTTTGCGCTACCGCCATTGGAATGATATCAACCGGTATCAAGTCCATTAAGTTCATCAGGAAAATCCAGACAAAGATGGTCAGAGCAAGAGGTGCAACAAGATTATTTTTACCACCGGAGAAAGAACCTCTCACAGTGTCATCGATGAAGTCGATGATCATTTCAGCAAAGTTTTGCATGCCGGTAGGAATACCAGCTGACGCTTTTTTAGCTGCGCTGCGGAAAAACCACATCATTAGAGCGCCAAGTAGGAGAGACATAAACATCGTATCGACGTTGATAGCCCAAAATCCCATTTTGGCGGCTTCTTCAGCTGAGGTTGCAAAGCCCCAGTCGCCGCTTGGAGCCCAAACCCCAGGCTCAGTTTGTATTTGTTTCTGACCAAAAGTCAGATTCTGAAGGTGATGCTTGATATATTCTGATGTAGTAATTGTTTCACTAGCCATGTCGGTTTCAAGCCCGGTTAGTCTGTCCCATAAACAACATCATCTGTGTGGCTGTAAAACCAAGCATCAACGCGACAATATTCATCTCCAGCAAAACGATGCCAGTGGCAAACATTACAATCGTATTCAGCCAGCGTTCAGCTACACATCTGTATGCTCTACTTAAATTTCTATTGGCATCTGCTTTTGCAGTCTCCACTGCTCGCAGAATATGCCATATCATCAAGAGAGTATTGATGATTGCAATGACGCTGCCAAAACCGGCCGCAATTGCGCTCTCAAAACCACTTGACCAAGAGGTGAAAATTACAATCAACCCCCACATTGCAACTTGCCACCACACAACGCGTTTGAGTGGCTGCAATCTAGTTAATTGCTCCATTTTTTCCACTTGGATTTGGTCTTTGCGTTAAGCAAATCAGGGCATTATATAGACGTATACTTAGTTGGGTCAACGACAAATATCCACTTAATCGTTCTCCTAGTATCACGCAAATAATCGACGCAATCCCCTTTAACTTACTTGCTCATACTCTCACATCTGACTGTAAACGCGCTATAGCTAAGCTTATATTTGTTCTGGTGCTATCGCATCAGGCAACTTCTTGCCGCGTATTGGCCTGCAAGTTCAAACTTTTTGGGGTTAATTTAAATTTCTCACAATGTGCCATGTAGAGCTGTTTCAACTCAGGTTCCCCCATCAGCTCACCCGGTTCGTCACGATAACTGACTTGTCCCTGTACGGGCTCACCCTGCCACTTTTTTTCAATCGTCATACGTTCATTTTGTTGTTTGAACCAGCTAATGAACTCATTCGCTTTAGCAAGTAAACGATAACTTGATGCCCATGCATTCACTGCCATCGTGTAGTAGTAAGGTTGCTTCGCGATATTGCCAGGAAGAATCTCGATCTTGTTATACCATGGGCTTGATGGATTTTTGCTAGCCCAATGATAAATTGGCAAATCAACACCAAAAGCGTCTACCACACCATCAGCCAGACAGTGATGAATACGAGATTGATCTGAATAGGCAATCAAATTCTCAAGAACACAACTCCCTCCAGGCTTGTTTTCATTACTGCTCCATCGTACGCCGTTCTCTTCCAGTAACTCTACTGCTGCGGGGTCATTTATAATCCCCATGACCTTTCCATCAAGGTCACTGAGACTATTGATACGTTTATCGTCTTTACGTCTCGCTAAGACCCAGTGTAAGTAGGTATAGGCTTCCGAATAAGCGACATTGTCATATTCTGCAGAGGGCGGCAACGCACTGATAACAATATCAGCAGGTGGTTCACCGAAGTTCCTGCCTGAGGTCAGTAGCTCCGTACACATATCCCAAGGTGCTTCAATAAACTCACACTCCACTCCCAGAAATTTGGCGAATGCGTGTGCATAATCCACATCCAGACCTTTAAGTGGTTCACCTAACCTTTCACGGAAAGAAAGACCTACGAAATTTGGCTCAACGGCAACTCGTAACTTACCTCGACGCAATATATCATCTAACTGATCATGAGCTGGGTCAGGCACCATATATAGTTTTTTTAGCGTGTTATCAAAAGCCGTCACCGCTTTATCAATCGTTGCATGCTGAATATCTATATGATCCAGCCCCGTTGTCATTTCTTCGGCAACGTCATTGATAATACGATTTTTACTCTGGATACGCTTCATTGAACCGGAGCTTAAGTCCAAGGTTTCGAATATCACTGCCGTGTTATTCATTACCAACGTCAGTTGTTCACTAATGGATTGAAATAGTTGTGTAAGCTGGCCTGTTGCCGCCTGAATAACATCCACAAAATTATCTAAACGTTGTTTATTCGTTTGATTGATGTTTTGAAGTTCAT
Organism: Methylophaga sp. UBA678; assembly: GCF_002299105.1. Taxonomy (NCBI): domain Bacteria; kingdom Pseudomonadati; phylum Pseudomonadota; class Gammaproteobacteria; order Thiotrichales; family Piscirickettsiaceae; genus Methylophaga; species Methylophaga sp. UBA678. The sequence continues at coordinate 335,913 of NZ_DBNG01000009.1, read as the reverse complement.
TATTGACCTGGCTGAAATCAAGTTGTTCAGCCGCCTGCTGGGCTTGCTCCATCGTCACAGAGGCTAGTCGCCTGACTTCATCAGCGACAACAGCAAATCCTCTTCCATGTTCACCAGCTCGTGCAGCTTCGATGGCTGCATTCAGAGCGAGTAAATTCACGCCCTTTCCTATTTCCAATATGCCATCCAATACTTCCGTCACGCTCATCGATTTTTCTGACAGCGTTTGAGTGATTTGCTCCATAGCTTCACTAACGGAAGTATTCACTTGGTCAACTTCTATATTGATTTGAGATTGCAAGGCTCCGACTGTTGAGTTTGAACTGTTCAAATAGTCATTGGCCATATTCAACTCAGCATCCAGCTTAGTTGTGCGTTGGTTGATCTCAGAGAGAAAATTCTCCTGCACTTCAAGTGCACGGAAAATTTGGCGTGATAACTGAGAAGTTTGAGAGCTGACTAATTGAAGAGCACGATAAAAGCGTTTTTCTTCATCAGAAAAACTTGCTGCATCAATTTCTTCCTCTATCGCGTCAGTCTCGTCTGGCAACGGCTGCACTGGAGAAGAGCTTGCAAACATTTTCTTCAATATACGCATCGCATGGATTCCAAATTCTTATCAAGAACTGGATGATATGCAATAGGCAGTCCAACAAATAAGGCTGGATCAACAAGATACTATCGAGACAATTTTCATTAAGCCTGACAAAATTATAGTGAGTACATACTTACACCCATAATCAAAGTGGGCTATACCTATCAATTTACCGATGTGCCTCTTTGATTGTATACGTGTTTTTCAAGCGATGAATGGTGATGATCATTAACCAGGGATATTCAGAAATTTCGCACCATTAGTGTCCGCATTTTCACTTTTTCTGTGCAACAAAAACAGCTAAAGAAGGATTTAAGCGCCCAGTTGTTCGATCAGGTTTTTAAGCTCATCAATATTGGCATAATCGTATACCAACTTGCCCTTGCCATTGGCGCGATGCTTAATGCTGATACCTTTACCTAGTTTGCTGCTGATGCGTTGTTCTATTTCCTGAATATCTGCTGGGTTGACTGCCGGCTCAGCTTTCTTGTCGTTACTGGGTTTGAGTATCCGTCTTATGAGTTGCTCAGTTTCTCTGACAGAAAGTACTTTTTCTACAATTTGTCTGGCCGCATCAGATTGAACATCACCTTCTAACCCTAATAAGGCTCTTGCATGACCCATTTCAATGTCACCATTCTCGAGCATGCGTTTTACATCCTCATTAAGGTTTCGTAAACGTAATAAGTTCGTCACGGTGGCACGTGATTTACCGACAGCCTCTGCAGTTTGCTGATGCGTCATTTCAAATTCTTCACGTAGACGGAATAATGCATTTGCTTCTTCCATCGGATTAAGATTTTCACGCTGAATATTCTCTATCAATGCCATAGCAATGGCACTACGATCAGATACATCACGAACCAGTACAGGGACTTCTACCAGACCAGCCATCCTGGAAGCACGCCAACGGCGTTCACCTGCCACGATTTCATACTTACCTTCAGCTACAGGCCGAACAATAATAGGCTGAACCAAGCCTTGTGCCCGAATAGAATCAGCCAGCTCTTCCAGAGACTCTTGTGACATATCCACACGCGGTTGATATTTGCCAGGCTGAATCATATCAAGAGGAAAGTGCTGCAAACTGTCATCTAGATTTGTAGTGTCTTCCTGATGCACATCTGCAAGTAAGGCATCTAGTCCGCGGCCTAAACCTCTTTTTTTACTCATTGTTGATTAACCTTTATCATTTAGCACTTTGCTTCTGTCGTCGCATAAACTCACTTGCCAACGCCATATAAGCTATCGAACCTCTTGAAGCACGATCATAATTCAGTACGGGTAACCCGTGACTCGGAGCTTCAGCCAAACGTACATTTCTCGGAATAATTGAATGGAAAACCTTGCCTTCAAAATGGCTAATCAATTGTCGAGATACTTCGTTTGCCAGATTGTTTCGGGCGTCAAACATCGTTCTTAATAATCCCGTCACATCCAGAGTTGGGTTAGCCCTTTGCTTAACTCTCTCAATTGTTCGTAATAACGACGACAGACCTTCCAGTGCATAATATTCACACTGAATGGGGATCAACACCCCTTGCGATGCCACCAGTGCATTAACGGTTAGCATACTCAGCGAAGGTGGACAGTCAATGAGAATGTAATCGTACTTCTCGCGTGTCGACTCAAGAGCAATACGTAAACGATGTTCACGTAACTTACTCTCAAGCAACTCTACTTCAGCAGCCGTCAAATCAGCATTGGTTGGCATGACATCAAAACCAATTTCTTCAGGGCGTATTATAGCGTCTGCTGCCCGAGCTTCAGCCATGATGACTTCATAGCTGCTGTTTTCTATCTCATTTTTATCGAGCCCACAACCAGTGGTGGCATTACCTTGCGGATCGAGATCGATGAGTAGGACTTTTTTTCCATAATCTGCCAGTGACGCGGCCAGATTGACGGTGGTGGTCGTTTTTCCAACGCCACCTTTCTGATTGGTCACTGCAAAGATATCGCCCATACTCAGTCTTAATCCTTGATAAGTCTTACTAAATGTCTTTCACCATCACACTCTGGAACCGTCAACGAGAGCACATCGTGCAAATGAAAGTCTGTCGATTCAAATGCTAATTCATCTTCAGGATAAGTCCCTTTCATGAGCACCAAGTAGCCCTTGTCCTCACAATGTTGACCTGCTAACTGAATGATGTCATCAATACTGGCAAATGCCCGTGCCGTGATGATAGCAAATTTAGGTAAAGATACCTGTTCAACGCGTCCATGCACAACCGTCACATTATCTAACGCCAGTTCTGCTTTGACTTGCTGTAAGAAACGCGTTTTCTTTGAATTACTGTCGAGCAATGTCACTCGCGTTTGCGGCTGGCATATAGCAACAGGCACCCCAGGCAAGCCCCCACCGGTTCCGACATCAAGTAATGACGTTGATGAAATATAGGGTAAGACAGAAAGACTATCGATAATATGTCTCGCCATCATTTGTTCAGGGTCGCGCACAGAAGTGAGGTTGTAGACCTTATTCCACTTATGTAGCAGCATGACATATGCCACTAGCCTGTCATATTGCTCATCTAACAAAGTCAGATTAAGTAATTTACAACCACGCTTTAATTGATGTAACAAGCTCGCTTCAAGCATTAACTGGCTTCACTCAAACCACTTCGTTTTAAATGAACCAACAATAAAGAAACGGCTGCAGGTGTCACACCTGAGATTCGTGCAGCCTGACCCAAATTACCAGGTCTGGCGTGTTCTAACTTCTCTCTCACTTCGTTGGATAGACCACGCACATTTTTATAGTCCATGTCTAAAGGTAATTCTGTATTCTCATGACGCTGTAATCGATCAATCTCATTTTGTTGACGATCAATATAACCCGAATATTTCGCCTGAATCACCACTTGCTCGGCGACATCATCAGCAATATCCATTGACTCTCCCATTAAATCTAACAGGCCTGCATAATCCACTTTCGGACGTCTAAGTAATTCTTTGGCCGACGCCACTTTATTGAGTTTTTCTCCCAACACCTGCTCAGCTTTTTCTTGGTCCACTTTTTCCGGTACAAACTTATAGCTATCAAGACGCGCATTTTCCCTTGCCACAGCATCCTGTTTTTCATTAAATACGGCCCAGCGTTCATCATCAACCAGACCTAATTGACGACCAATTGGTGTCAGGCGGATATCCGCATTATCCTCACGCAGCATGAGACGATATTCAGCACGACTAGTAAACATTCGGTAAGGTTCACGTGTGCCTGATGTAATCAAGTCGTCAATCAATACGCCCATATAGGCTTCATCACGACGAGGATACCACTGCTCTTCACCTCGGGCCTGCAACCCAGCATTCAGACCAGCAATTAATCCTTGGGCACCCGCTTCTTCATAACCAGTAGTGCCATTAATCTGACCGGCAAAGAACAGACCTGCCATGTATTTTGTTTCCAGCCAGGGGTGCAAATCACGAGGATCAAAGAAGTCATACTCAATCGCATAGCCCGGTCTTGTGATATGAGCATTCTCCAAACCTTTCATCGAGCGCACTATTTCATACTGCACATCAAATGGAAGACTTGTCGAGATGCCATTTGGATAAACTTCACCGCACTCCAATCCCTCTGGCTCTAGAAAAATCTGGTGTGATTGACGATCGGCAAAACGAACCACTTTATCTTCGATAGAGGGACAGTAACGTGGACCAATACCTTCGATTTCACCGCTGTACATCGGTGAACGATCCAGATTATTTCTAATGACATCATGTGTTCGTTCATTAGTGTGAGTGATGTAACACGAGATTTGACGAGGATGATGCTCAGCTTTACCCAAGAATGAAAATACTGGCGTGGGGGTATCACCAGGCTGCTCGGTCAGCTCTGAGAAATTAATACTATTGATATCTATGCGTGGTGGTGTGCCTGTTTTAAGACGGTCAACTCTAAAAGGTAAGGCACGCAAACGTTGGGATAGAGCGATGGAAGCTGGGTCGCCAGCACGACCGCCCTGATGGTTTTGTAAACCAATATGTATCAACCCGCCAAGGAAGGTACCCACCGTTAACACAACCGCTTTAGCTGAGAAACGCAGTCCTGCCTGAGTCACAACACCCACAACGCGATCATTTTCTACCACCAGATCATCGACTGGCTGTTGGAATATATAGAGGTTGGGTTGGTTTTCCAGGTAAGCACGGACCGTCGCTTTGTATCGAATACGATCTGCCTGAGCTCGTGTTGCTCTGACCGCAGGCCCTTTACTAGAGTTTAATGTGCGAAACTGAATACCGGCTCTATCAGCGGCTTTCGCCATAATGCCACCTAGAGCATCAATTTCTTTTACCAGGTGCCCCTTTCCGATGCCACCGATTGCTGGATTACAGCTCATCTGTCCTAGTGTCTCGATATTTTGCGTCAGTAATAGTGTTTTCACACCCTGACGAGCAGAAGCTAACGCCGCTTCGGTTCCGGCATGGCCACCACCGACAACGATGACCTCATAATGATCCTGGAAACTCATATCACACCAACAATCTAGAAATTAAAGGAGGTAATTTTAACATGCTGTTAATAATGTTTGCCTATAATTCAAACATTTATATTAATAACTGCTGAGAACTTTATGGAAAAAAATCGTGGCATTAAGCGTTTACTCTTCGCTCTGGTCTACTCATGGCAGGGTCTTCGATCAGCTTTAAAACATGAAGAAGCTTTCCGTCAGGAATTTTTTGCCTTTGTTATATTAACAGCGTTCAGTTTTTACTTGGATGTCACAGCGGTAGAACGACTTTTGATGATTTCCAGCATCGTGTTAGTCATGATTGTGGAAGTACTCAACTCAGCGATTGAAACCGTTGTTGACCGGGTAAGTACAGACAAACATAAGTTATCTGGGCGCGCTAAAGATTATGGTTCGTTTGCTGTGTTAATGACTATTCTCATCGCCACTGCAACTTGGCTTACGGTTTTACTCTAGCTTCAACCTTATAAGATACAATCATCAGAATGATGCCAAAAAAGATCATAGGTAAGCATAGAATTTGTCCCATGGTTAACCAATCAAAAGCTAAATATCCATATTGAGCATCAGGAATACGCACGAATTCTACCAAGAAACGGAAAAAGCCGTATCCCAATAAGAATAAGCCAGAAACAGCCGCTTTCGGTCTTGGTTTGGATGAGAACCACCATAAGATGATAAATAGCAAAACACCTTCTAAGGCAGCTTCATAAAGTTGCGATGGATGTCTTGGTAGTGGGCCCGCACCAGGAAACACCATGGCCCAAGGCACATCTGTGACTTTCCCCCATAGCTCACCATTAATGAAGTTACCGATCCGACCAAACATCAAGCCGATAGGTACCATCGGCGCAATAAAATCACTGATATCAAAAAAGGATTTACCTGTTTTCTTACCAAACCACGCAAAGGCAGCTAGTACACCCAACAAACCACCGTGGAAAGACATTCCACCTTGCCATATTTTGAATATGTTTAATGGGTTCTCCAGATTCGCCTGAAAATCATAAAAAATGGCATACCCTACACGCCCACCAATAATCACGCCTACCGCGCCGTAAAACAATAAATCTTCCAATTGTTGCCGAGTCCAGTCCGTTTTATTGACGCGATAAAGTCCCAGCAACCAGACAAACAAAAAACCTAATAAATACATCAGCCCGTACCAATGTATGTGAAGTGGGCCGATGCTAAGGGCAATGGGATCAATTTGTGGATAAGTCATATACGTCACTTTATAAAAGGTATGGCAATCATACCAACTCAGTGCAAGCATGGCGATGAATAAAACATAACTGCACCATTTTGGACAAAGCGTTAAATTTGTCGCACCAAATTGATCGCATGTTAAGCCTAAACTGTTTCCATCACCTCCTCATCCCTCTGTTTTTTATAGTATTTGTAAAGTTGGCACACATTCTGCTCTTGTTGTTGTAGTCTGAATACAAAGTGTTGCAAAAGACCAACGCAGGTATTCAAAAAAGACTAAAAACATTTTAAACCGAGGAGTAACACCATAATGAAATTACGTACAATTTCGGCTCTTACATTAGCAGCATCAACCATGTTTGCTGCTTCATCAGCAATGGCTTGGGAAAGTGAAGACGGTCAGCACTCAACAAGTGCAACAGTCGGGCTTTTCAGTGATTACCTGTTCCGTGGTATCTCATTCACTGATGAAGACCCAGCAATCCAAGGCAGCTTCGATTATGCGCACGCATCTGGCTTATATGCTGGAGTATGGGCTTCCAACTTATCAACATCTGACGACAGCAGCATTGAAATTGATGGTTACGTTGGTTATGGAAATGTATTCGGCGACTCAGGTGTTGGTTACGATGTATCTGTAGTTCGTTATTTTTACCCTGGCACCAGTGATTCTGACACTGATTACAACGAATACTTCGCATCTTTATCATACAGCTACTTCACAGCGATGGTTGGTTATACACCTGAATGGGGTGGTGATGACGATATCGATGAAATCTATTACAACCTGTCTTTTGACTATGAGCTTCCATATGGCATTGCTCTCAATGCAGCTGTAGGTTACACAGACTCAGATCGTAACGATGGTGATAGCTCACTTTCTGACAGCTATGTTGACTACACAATTGGTCTGTCAAAACCTTTTGTCGGCTTTGATTGGTCAATTGCATATGTTGGCACAGATAGTGATGGCGATGACTTCGCAGGTTCAGACAGTGCAGCAGATGATCGCTTCTTAGTCAGCGTCAGTAAATCATTCTAAACTTCTCACAGCTACCCCCTCGATGTTGAGGGGGTAGATTTTCTACAGAAGGAAATACGCTTATGAAACAAGTTGTAGCAATTATTAAGCCCTTCAAGCTTGATGATGTCAGAGAATCTCTCTCAGAAATCGGCGTACAAGGATTGACGGTTTCAGAGGTAAAAGGATTTGGACGTCAAAAAGGCCACACAGAGTTATATCGTGGTGCTGAATATGTCGTTGATTTCTTACCTAAATTGAAACTGGAAATCGCCGTTGATGACGATATCGTCGAACAAGTGATTGAAGCCATTATCAAAGGTGCCAATACTGGCAAAATTGGTGACGGTAAAATATTTGTTTATCCATTAGAGCAAGTGGTCCGCATTCGCACAGGCGAAACCGGCCCAGATGCATTATAAGCTTGAGGAGTAGAGAATATGGAAAATAGTATCTTCGAACTCCAGTATGCCCTGGATACCTTTTACTTTTTAGTAAGTGGCGCCTTGGTTATGTGGATGGCGGCCGGCTTTGCCATGCTTGAATCAGGTCTGGTTCGGTCGAAAAACACCACAGAAATACTGACTAAAAATATTTTAACTTATGCTATCGCATGCACCATGTATCTGATTGTTGGTTATGATCTCATGTATGGCGGCGGTATTTTCTTGGATGGTCTTGCTGCTGACGGTGTCACTGGCGCAGAGGATCCAGCAACATACTCACCATCATCTGACTTCTTCTTCCAAGCAGTCTTCGTTGCAGCCACTATGTCAATCGTGTCTGGTGCAGTAGCGGAGCGTATGAAGTTATGGACTTTTGCTGCTTTCGCTGTAGTCATGACTGCTTTCATTTACCCAATGGAAGGTAGCTGGACTTGGGGCGGTAATGATGTATTCGGCATGTACAACCTTGGCGATCTTGGTTTCTTAGACTTCGCTGGTTCAGGTATCGTACACATGGCTGGTGCTGCCGCTGCTTTAGCAGGTGTTCTGTTACTTGGTGCTCGTAAAGGTAAGTACGGTCCAAATGGTCAAATTAACCCAATTCCTGGTGCTAACTTACCATTAGCTACTCTGGGTACATTCATCCTGTGGATGGGTTGGTTTGGTTTCAATGGTGGTTCTGTTCTAGCAACTGCTTCAGTTGAAAGTGCAAACGCCGTTGCAAATGTTTACCTCAACACTAATGCTGCTGCTGCAGGTGGTGTTATCGCAGCACTTATTGTAGCTAAACTGATGTTTGGCAAAGCTGACCTGACAATGATTTTGAACGGTGCATTAGCAGGTTTGGTTGCTATTACAGCTGGCCCTGATACACCATCACCACTGATGGCTACTATCATCGGTGCAATCGGCGGTATCATCGTTGTCTTCTCAATCATCTTCTTAGACAAAGTGAAAATCGATGACCCAGTTGGTGCAATCTCTGTTCACGGTACAGCTGGTCTGTGGGGTCTGTTAGCAGTGCCTTTAACAAACAGCGATGCTTCTTTCTCTGGTCAGTTAATCGGTGCAGCAACTATCTTTGTTTGGGTATTCGTTGTCAGCTTAATTGTCTGGGGTATCCTCAAAGCAGTCATGGGTATTCGTGTCTCTGAAGAAGAAGAGTACGAAGGTGTTGACTACGTTGAATGTGGTATGGAAGCATACCCAGAGTTTACTAACACTGGTAAATAAATCAGTCGTTAGATAATCTCATAAAAAAAGGGCAAGTATTGATTACTTGCCCTTTTTTATGCTTAACAATCAGCAAAGTTTACTGATGATATTTTTCGCTTAACCGGTGAACTGACTCAACAAGTCTTGCCATATTCTCTGGGTCAACTGATGGATGAATACCATGGCCGAGGTTAAAAACATGGCCCGTCCCTTTCCCATAAGCATCAAGTATCGTACTGACTTCTTGTTCAACTCGGTCAGGTGATGCATATAACACGCATGGATCCATATTGCCTTGCAGTGTGACTTTCTCACCAACGCTTTGTCTTGCTGAACGAATATCTGTTGTCCAATCTAAACCAAGGCCATTGACACCAGTTTCAGCCATCCACTCGAGCCACTGTCCGCCACCTTTGGTAAATAGTGTAACCGGCACTTCTCGGCCTTCAGACTCTTTAGTTAAACCATTCACAATTTTTTCCATATAGGCGAGAGAGAAGGTTTTATAATTTTCAGGACTGAGAGCCCCACCCCAGGTATCAAACAACATAATCGCCTGTGCACCGGCATTAATTTGGGCATTAAGATAGGCAATCACAGAATCCGCTAACACGTTTAACAGAGTATGCATTTGATTAGGTGAATCAAACATCATTCCCTTAATCTTGGCGAAATCTTTACTACTACCACCTTCTACCATATAACAAGCCAATGTCCACGGGCTGCCACTAAAACCGATGAGTGGTACTTTGCCATCGATTTCTTTTCTGGTGAGACGAATTGCATCCATCACATACCCCAGGGAATCTTCCATATCAGGAACTGAAAGATTAGCTATATCCTGAGCAGTCTGAATTGTTTTAGAAAACTTAGGCCCTTCACCTGTCACAAAATGTAGTCCAAGCCCCATTGCATCAGGAATTGTCAAAATATCTGAAAAGATGATCGCGGCATCAAGATCATAGCGTCTAAGCGGTTGCAGTGTCACTTCACAAGCCAATTCAGGGGTTGAGCAAAGCGTCATAAAATTACCGGCTTTTTCTCTGACTTTACGATATTCAGGTAAATATCGACCTGCCTGCCGCATTACCCATACCGGCGTTTTATCGACGGGCTGTTTTAGTAATGCTCTGAGATAACGATCATTTTGTAGACTACTCACCATTGACTCCTGAATAACTGGACCTACTTTGAAAGTAATAGATATAAAAAAGGCTTCATCATACAGGATGCGATATCTCTGTATGAAAAAGCCTTATTGTTTAATGATGTAGATCAGTAATTAAACGTCTAAGAAATCCAGAATACCTTCTGCCGCCTGACGTCCTTCCCATACTGCAGTCACAACCAGGTCAGAGCCACGAACCATATCACCACCGGCAAAAATCTTAGGGTTAGTTGTTTGGTACTTAATCGCTGCTTCTGAAGGAGCTAATACGCGACCACCATCATCGATTGAGATATTGAATTTCTCAAACCATGGCGCTGGACTTGGACGGAAACCAAACGCAATGACAACCGCATCAGCAGGAATGATTTCTTCACTTCCTGGCACCGGCTCTGGACGGCGACGGCCACGTTCATCCGCTTCACCTAAAGCGGTAGTCACCACTTTAACGCCTTCGACTTTACCATTACCCACAATTTCTACTGGCTGACGGTTCCATAAAAACTGAACACCCTCTTCACGCGCATTATTTACTTCACGTCGTGAACCAGGCATGTTCTCTTCGTCTCGACGATATGCACAAGTGACACTCTCTGCGTTTTGACGGATAGAAGTACGGTTACAATCCATTGCGGTATCACCACCACCCAAGACCACAACGCGTTTGCCTTCCATTGAGACATAGTCATCGGTAGGAATATCGAGTAAGTGTTTATTATTGGCTACTAAGAAAGGTAAGGCTTCATATACACCGGGTAAGTCTTCACCAGGGAAACCACCCTTCATATAGGTATATGTACCCATACCAAGGAATACGGCATCATAGTCATCAATTAATGTCTGAAAATCAACGTCTTTACCCACTTCGGTGTTCAAGCGGAATTCAACACCCATGCCTTCAAGTACTTCACGACGACGCTTAACAACCTGTTTTTCCAGTTTGAATTCAGGTATGCCGAATGTCAGCAAACCACCTATTTCTGGATAACGGTCAAATACAACAGGCTTTACACCATTACGCACAAGGACATCGGCAGCACCTAAACCTGCTGGACCCGCCCCAATGATAGCGACACGTTTGCCAGTCTCGACGACATTAGATAAATCTGGGCGCCAGCCTTGCTCAAGCGCTGTGTCTGTGATGTATTTCTCAACAGAACCGATAGTCACTGCACCAAAACCATCATTTAGCGTACACGCACCTTCACACAATCGGTCTTGCGGACACACCCTGCCACAAATTTCTGGCAGAGTATTAGTGGCATGAGATAGCTCGGCAGCTTCTTCTAAATTGCCCTCACTAACTAGTTTCAGCCAATTCGGAATATAGTTGTGAACGGGACATTTCCATTCACAGTATGGGTTACCACACTCTAAACAGCGGTCTGCTTGCTCTGCTGAAGAATCGGCATCAAAATCACCATAAATTTCACCAAACTGTTTGATCCGAACGTCAGCATCAAGCTTCTTTGGGTCGAAACGCCCCACATCTAAAAACTGAAATGTATTTTTTGCCATAATTATTATCTTAGTCTCTGGACTTATGCCGCTTTAGTAGCAAGTTTTAACAAGCCATCAATTGCTGCTGCTTTTGGTTTTACTAACCAGAACTCTTTAATGCGTTGTTCAAACGCATCGAGCAACTGATGTCCCCACACACTACCGGTTTCACGAACATGATCTTCAATCATACCTTTGAGATAGAGTGATAATTCTGACATTTCAGGGCTATCAATTCTGACGAGTTCGACGAGTTCTTTGTTATAACGCTCAGCAAACGTATTATCACTATCTAATACAAATGCCAGACCACCAGTCATACCAGCACCGAAGTTCAACCCTGTTTCACCAAGTACAGCGACAACCCCGCCCGTCATATATTCACAACCATGGTCACCTACGCCTTCTACGATGGCTGTAGCACCAGAGTTACGAACAGCAAAGCGTTCACCAGCACGACCTGACGCATAAAGCGATCCGCCTGTTGCACCATATAGGCACGTATTACCCATGATACTGGCTTCTTGCGTTTCAAACTCACTCTCAGGTGAAGGATAGATAACAAGCTTACCGTCAGCCATACCTTTACCAACGTAGTCGTTGGCATCGCCTTCAAGGTACATTTCAAGACCACCAGCATTGAACACGCCAAAGCTTTGACCAGCAGAACCTTTCAATTTGAGACGAATCGGTTTATCAGACATGCCATAGTTACCATATAACTTGGCAATTTCACCGGATAATCGTGCACCAATAGACCGGTTGATATTCCGTACTTCGTAGCTGAACTCACCGCCAGTTTTATTAACAATGGTTTCTTTGATATCAACCACCATTTGCTCAGCCAATTCACCTTTATCATAAGGTTCATTTTTTGGCTCTAAACAGAATTGTGGTTTATCAGCAGACACACCAGCGGAAGACAATAACGGCGCCAAATTCAAGCTTTGTTGTTTTGTCGTTTCACCCGGTAATAACTCCAATAAGTCAGTGCGACCTATCAAATCCTGCAGACTGACCACACCTAACTTAGCTAACCACTCTTGTGTTTCACGAGCAACAAACTGGAAGTAGTTCATCACCATCTGTGGCAAACCAATGAAATGTTGCGTACGCAGCTTCTCATTTTGAGTTGCAACACCGGTTGCACAGTTATTCAGGTGACAAATACGTAAGTATTTACAACCCAGAGCGACCATTGGTCCTGTACCAAAGCCGAAACTTTCTGCACCAAGAATCGCTGCCTTAATAACATCCAGACCGGTTTTTAAACCACCATCTGTTTGTAGACGTACTTTATCCCGTAAATCATTCGCACGAAGCGTTTGATGAGCCTCACTCAGACCTAGCTCCCATGGACCACCTGCGTATTTCACAGAGGTAAGCGGACTTGCACCGGTACCACCGTCATAACCAGAAATGGTAATCAGGTCGGCGTATGCTTTCGCCACACCAGAAGCGACCGTGCCCACGCCAGCTTGTGATACTAGCTTCACAGATACCAGCGCATCAGGATTCACCTGTTTCAAGTCAAAAATCAGCTGGGCAAGATCTTCGATTGAATAAATATCATGATGTGGCGGTGGCGAAATCAATGTCACACCAGGCACAGAGTGGCGCAAAGTCGCAATCATCTGATTGACTTTACCACCTGGCAACTGACCACCTTCACCTGGTTTCGCACCTTGAGCAACTTTGATCTGCAACACTTCTGCATTAACAAGATAATGTGGTGTGACACCAAAACGGCCAGAGGCGATCTGCTTGATTTTTGAAACACGTTCATTACCAAAGCGATCAGGATCTTCGCCACCTTCACCTGAGTTAGAACGGCCGCCTAATCTGTTCATAGCCACCGCGAGTGCTTCATGTGCCTCAGGCGATAAAGCGCCTAATGACATACCTGCACTGTCAAACCGTTTAAGGATGTTGCTCACATCTTCAACTTGGTTCAGTTCAAGAGGTTGATCCGATAATTTGACCTTCATCAGGTCACGTAACACCATAGGTGAACGTTCATTCACCAGCTCAGCATAGGCTTTGTAATCATCGTAGCTGCCACCTTGAACTGCTTTTTGCAAGGTAGCGATAATGTCAGGGTTATAGGCGTGATACTCACCACCATGGATAAACTTCAACAAACCACCTTGTGCACGTTTTTTACGTTGATTCCAAGCCAGTTTTGCTAATGTCTCATCATCAGACTGAAGATCTTCAAATGTTGAACCACTGACACGGCTTGTGGTTGCCGTAAAGCATTTATCAACGATGCTGTCGTTTAGGCCGACAACTTCAAATAGCTGGGCACCGCGATAACTCGCAATCGTGGAAATACCCATTTTTGAAGTAATTTTGAACAACCCTTTGTTGATACCTTTACGATAGCGACGGCATAACTCTGCACGATCCAATCCTTTAATTTCATTGGTATGAATCATATCGTTCAAACAGGCATAAGCTAAATACGGATAAATAGCTGTAGCGCCATAGCCTAGTAACGTGCCAAAGTGATGTGGATCACGCGCTGTGGCAGTTTCTACGATAACGTTCGCATCACAACGCAGGCCAGCCTGAATCAGACGTTGATGCACTGCACCTGTTGCCAATAAGGCATGAATAGGCAGTTTATCTTTGGCTATATCACGGTCACTCAACACAACCACAACGGTACCATCAGCGACTGCTTTGATAGCTTTATCACAAAGCGCATCAATGGCAGCTTCAAGACCGACTGCTGGATCGTAGTTCAGTGATATAGTCACTGACTCATATTCAGCATTGTCTTTACCCATTGCCAATAATTGGCGGAACTGACTTTCTGACAGTACAGGGGAATCAACGACAACGCGTTGAGCATGATCTTCACCTTCTTCGAACATGTTCCGCTCTTCACCGAAACATGTTTCCAAAGACATCACTATATTTTCGCGAAGCGGGTCAATTGGCGGGTTGGTGACCTGGGCAAATTGTTGACGGAAATAATCGTAAACAGAACGGACATGTTTAGATAAAACAGGAAACGGCGTATCGTCACCCATTGAACCAATCGCTTCCTGTCCAGCCTCACCTAAAACACGGATGACCTGATCGCGCTCTTCAAAGCTGATGTTGAATAGTTTCTCATAAACCTGGTATTCCTCACCTTCAAGTGTAGGGCCAGTTTCATCATCAGCCGCATCAGACAATCTTTGTAGATTATTTTCTAACCATTGACGATAAGGTTGTGCTTTTTTCAGCATGTTATCGATGTCTTCCGGCATCAATAACTCACCGGTTTGTGTATCAACTGCAAGCATTTGTCCTGGCTTCAAACGACCTTTCGCAATGACATCTTCCGGTTCGTATTTATACACACCCACTTCAGAAGCCAATGTGATATGGCGATCTTTGGTGATGATATAACGGGCAGGGCGCAGACCATTTCTATCTAATGTACATGCAGCATAACGACCATCCGTTGTCACTACACCTGCAGGACCATCCCATGGCTCCATATGCATGGAGTTGTAATCGTAAAATGCTTTTAAATCAGCATCCATGGTTGGATCATTCTGCCATGCAGGTGGAATAATCAAACGCATCGCACGGAAGAGGCTGACGCCACCGGCTAATAAAGCTTCCAGCATATTATCCATGCTGGATGAGTCGGAACCAGAAGTGCCGACTAATGGGCGAATATCATCCATGTTCTCAATGAGAGATGTCGCAAACTTGGCACCACGCGCTAATGCCCAATTGCGGTTACCTTGAACAGTGTTAATTTCACCATTGTGCGCTAAATAACGGAATGGTTGAGCCAAACGCCATTGCGGCCAGGTGTTGGTTGAAAAGCGTTGATGGAAAACAGCAATCGATGTTTCCATGCGTTCGTCATTCAGGTCTTTATAGAATACCGGCAAGTAAGACGGCATAACCAAACCTTTATAAGACACCACGTGTGAAGACAAACTAGGAATGTAGAAATCCGCGTCATCAGTCACAGCTTTCTCAGCTTGACGGCGCGCAATATACAGCTGACGTTCAAAATCAGCTTCAGACATATCTTTCGCGGCGTTGACAAAGACTTGGCGCATCACAGGCAGTGATGTTAATGCTTGCTGACCACAAGCCGAAGCTGGATCAACGGGAACATCACGCCAGCCTAAAACCTCTAAGCCTTGCTTGGTCAGACTCTGAGCAACCGCGTTTTGCGCAAAATCTGCTTTGGCATCGTCCTGCGATAAGAAAACCATCCCCACGGCATAGAGTGGAGATAAGCTATAACCATGCTCTTCCGCTATGGCTTTAAAAAAGCTATCTGGTTTCTTCAGCAATAAGCCGCAACCGTCCCCGGTCTTCCCATCAGCGCCAATAGCACCACGGTGGGTAAGATTACCCAAGGCTTCAATTGCAGTCTCGATTAACCAATGACTGGCTTTATCGTCCATCTGGGCGATTAGGCCAAAACCACAGTTATCACGTTCAAATTGCGGTCTGTAAAGACCTTGATTCATTTCTGTTGGCTGACTCACGTCACGTACCTTCATATTAGTTAGCGCCGTCACTGCTCACCCGTCGGATAGTCCGGCGGTATTCGGAATCGTCTTCGAGGAGCGTTGACCAAATACGGCAGAAAGGATCATCTATTATAACGATGGATACCTTGCCATTCAATTATTACGATACCTTCCTTGGCAAAATATGAGCGTTAAATTTTCCTATTTTCAATAAAATAGCTAAAATGCACTGTTTTTGACGAAAACTACGGAACGATCATGGACAAACCCTTAATCGGTGTCGTCATGGGCAGCAACAGTGACTGGCCCGTTATGCAAAAAGCCGTTGAGCAACTTGACGCATTTGGCATCAGCTATGAAGCCAAAGTGGTCTCAGCTCACCGTACCCCTGACCTTTTAACAGCGTATGCGGAATCAGCTCAACAGCGAGGACTGGCTTGTATTATAGCAGGCGCCGGCGGAGCAGCGCACTTACCAGGCATGTTAGCCGCCAGTACGATCGTCCCGGTTTTAGGTGTGCCAGTGCCATCCAAATACCTGAAAGGTCAAGACTCACTGCTATCTATCGTACAAATGCCAAAAGGCGTGCCGGTTGCAACCTTTGCCATCGGTGAAGCTGGCGCAGCCAATGCGGCTTTATTCGCTATAGCCCAGTTAGCAATCAACGACGAACAGCTCTCGGCAAAGCTCGACGCTTTCCGTAAAAAACAACATCAAACCGTTGTTGAGATGACTTTACCACCTCAATAGTACACAAACTGATGAAACGTTGATTAAATTTTAATCAATCACACATTTATATTAAAGATAGCTTCACTTACTTTACGATTAGCATAAATTTAATGAGGTCCATGATGAATACACAGATATTACCCGGTTCAACTTTAGGTATGCTGGGTGGTGGACAACTCGGACGCATGTTTACCTCAGCAGCACAAGTGATGGGCTATAAAGTAATTGTCCTCGATCCCGATCCTCAGAGCCCAGCTGGCATTATTGCAGATCAGCATATTTGCGCTGCTTATGATGATGAAGAGGCATTAGCAAATATGGCAAAACTCTGTGATGCCATCACAACAGAGTTTGAAAATATTCCTGCGCAAACATTAGCTTTTCTTGAACAAAGAACCACAGTCCACCCTTCTTCGAAGGCGCTTGCCTCAACACAAAACCGTAATGTTGAGAAAAATTTTATCGCCTCACTAGGGATACAAACGGCCCCTTTTTTCACAATTCGTAACAAACAAGATATTGCTGAAGCAGTGAAAGTCATTGGGTTTCCTGCGATTCTCAAAGTCGCCAACTTTGGTTATGACGGTAAAGGTCAAGTCCCATGTCAGACTATTGAAGATGTGTACGCAGGCTTTGAAACATTAGCAGAGAAAGAATGTGTTTTAGAGCAACGCATTGATTTAGACAAAGAAATTTCTGTTGTTTTAGCAAGAAGTCAGACAGGTACAATTATTAACTTTCCAGTCGCTGAAAATGCCCACGTGAATGGCATCTTACATACGACAACCGTTCCCACATCCGTTAGTGCCGAGCAGTCCCAAAAAGCGATTCAGATCGCTAATGATATCGCCAAAGGTCTAGGGTATGTTGGCACCATGGCAGTAGAGTTTTTTGTGAGTCAGGGTGGTGAAATCATCGCGAATGAAATTGCGCCTCGTCCACATAACTCTGGTCATTACACGCTTGATGCTTGCTCTACGTCACAATTCGAACAGCAAGTTCGTATGTTGTGTGGCTTACCAGCTGGGGATTGTGACTTAATCAGCCCTGTTGTCATGGTGAACTTATTGGGTGATGTCTGGGGTCACAGCCAGCCTCACTGGGAAACATTGCTCTCAGAGACAAATATAAAACTCCATCTGTATGGGAAACAAGAAGCACGTCCTGGCCGTAAAATGGGTCACTTCAATGTGTTGGCTGAAACAGTTGAACAAGCGATGCAACAAGCTGAAATATGTTTTAAAAATTTAAAAGCAGATTAACTTGGCCACTCAGAATAATCATATTGCGATCAGCTACTGCACACAATGTCGCTGGTTATTAAGAGCCACCTGGATGGCTCAAGAGCTATTAACGACTTTTGATGATGAAATTACATCATTAAGCTTAATTCCTGCTTCCGGTGGCCTTTTTGAGGTACACGCAAATGAACAACTGCTTTGGTCTCGAAAGCAAGAAGGACGGTTCCCTGACATTACTGAGTTGAAACAACTCGTACGTGATGTCATTGCCCCAGACAGGTCTCTGGGGCATAGTGAGAAGAAATCCGACAAAACTGCTCAATCTGAAAGGTAAGGTATTCATAATGCGTATTCATCTCACAAGCCCGCAACGTATCTTAAAAATGAGTTTATTGATGCTGTTTACACTGTTGCTGATGAGCTGTGATGACACTAATGCACCTTCACCTCAAACGCCGAAACAACACCAGTTGACCGAGTTAAGTCACAAAAATATAAATCCCTATACCAATGAAATGGTCAGCAATTACATCAAGATTCAGGATCAACTAATCCAGCATTATCAACAGGCGAAACAGAACAAGAATACTTTTGAGTTTATTCAGTATCGCAACCACACATGGACACCTGAATATATTTCTCTAAAAAACAAATACAGCCGAGACTTTAAACATAATGAGCCATTTTTAAATGGTCAGCCAAGCGCCCCTTTATTCACCATTTATGAAAACTTGATATACATTGGTCTTGACTTGAAAAATGGGCTGCTTGAAGACGATGAGGCTCGCCAACAATCCGCCTTAGAAGCAGCAAAAAAAGATAGAGAGCTGGCGTTAAGTATCCAACAACAACTTAAATAAAGCCTGCCCTAAGTAAAACAGGCTCTAGCTTTCCACTTTCTCTGAGTAATCACAGTCTTTTTGTGGGCAGACTTTCTCTGTGCCGCGGCTTTTGGTTGTCTTGAGCGTTAAGATTGGCCAATTACACTTCGGACATGGTTCTTTTAATGGCTCATTCCACAAAGCATAATCGCAATCTGGGTACTCAGAACACGAATAGAACACTTTGCCTCGACGTGACTTACGCGTCAGAATCTCGCCTTTGTGACATTGCGGACATTCAACACCGGTATTAACTGGGCGCTCTAATGACTCAATATGTTTGCATTTAGGATAACTGGAGCAACCGATGAATTTTCCATAACGACCAGTTCGTATCCATAAATCAGAGTCACACTTCGGACATTTTCTGCCTTCAACAACCTCAGGTTCATTATTACTTGTCTCTTCACCATCGATATTTCGTGTGTAATCACACTCAGGATAGCCAGTACAACCAATAAAGCGGCCACTGCGACCAAGACGGCTGGATAACTTTTTACCGCATTTTGGACAGTCTTCATCCAGAAGCTCTTGTGTTACATCACTACGCTGAACTTCTTTATCTTTCGTTTCGACTTGTTCTTTGAATGGACCCCAGAACTTCCTCAGCAATGGTATCCACTCTTCCTCGCCTCTGGCTACCGCATCAAGCTCATCTTCCAATTCAGCGGTAAAATTGTAATCAACGTATTTCGTGAAATGATCAACAAGGAATTTCCCTACCACACGACCAACATCTGTGGGATGAAAACGTTTATTAATAATTTCCACATATTCACGCTGCACGAGGGTAGAAATAATGCTGGCGTAAGTTGATGGTCGACCAATATCATGCTCTTCAAGACTTCTGACCAGGCTGGCTTCACTGTAGCGAGGTGGTGGTTCTGTAAAATGCTGCTCCGGTCTGATGGCTTTTAACTCAACCACCTGGCCCACTTCCATTGCCGGCAATAATTTTTCATCTTTATCACTACTGGCAGCGTCATCCTTATCTTCCAGATAGACACTCATAAAGCCGGGATTAACCACTGTCGAACCATTGGCTCGAAATGTATTACCTTTGCCACAGGCAAGGTCAACGGCAACCGTATTCAAGGTAGCATGAATCATTTGACTTGCCATGGTGCGCTGCCAGATCAGTGTGTAGAGCTTTAACTGATCAGCTGAAAGATACGCTTTCATTTCTTCTGGCGTTCTTAGCACAGAAGTCGGACGTATCGCCTCATGGGCCTCTTGTGCATTTTTTGATTTGGTTTTGTATTCCTGTGGTTTTGCAGGCACCATTTTCTGGCCATATTTTTCTGCAATGAATCCACGTATTTCGTCTAAGGCTTCTTGAGCCAATGTGACGGAGTCAGTACGCATATAGGTGATTAAACCAACCGCTCCTTCACCCGTATCAACACCCTCATACAGTTGCTGGGCAACACTCATGGTGCGTTGGGCACCAAAGCCAATTTTTCGTGACGCTTCCTGCTGAAGAGTAGATGTTGTAAACGGGGCTGCCGGATTACGTTTACGTTGTTTTTTCTCCACATTCGAAACCAGCAGTTTGCCTTCTGCCGCTTTCTCTAATTTTTTTACAACGCTCGATGATTGTTTTTCGTCAGTAACACTAAACTGACTGAGTTTCTCACCTTCAAAGTAAGTTAGCTTGGCCTGGAAATCTTTCTTTTCAGCGATAGCATCCGCTTCAATACTCCAGTATTCCTTGGCAACGAAAGCTTCAATCTCCAGCTCTCGCTCGACGATCATTCTCAGTGCCGGACTTTGCACACGTCCTGCAGATAGACCTCGTCGCACCTTTTTCCACAACAAGGGAGAGAGAGTAAAGCCGACAAGGTAGTCAAGTGCTCGTCTTGCTTGCTGAGCATTAACAAGTGACATGGATAACTCACGCGGATGAGCTACCGCATCATTAACAGCTTGTTTAGTAATTTCATGGAAAACAACGCGGTGAGTATCTTTGTCTTTAAGCGCGCCACGCTTTTTCAGCAACTCGAACAAGTGCCAGGATATCGCTTCCCCTTCTCTATCAGGGTCAGTCGCGAGATAGAGGGCATCGGCTTTTTTCATCGCTTTTACAATCGCATCGACATGCTTACTGTTGCGATCAATGACTTGATATTTCATCGCAAAATCTTTAGCGGTGTCGACAGCCCCCTCTTTTGGCAATAAATCACGTACATGCCCATAAGATGCTAATACTTCTACATCCTTACCGAGGTATTTTTTGATTGTTTTCGCCTTGGCTGGCGACTCAACGATGACTAGTTTCTTTCCCATTTTCTCCGATACCAAAAACCTACGCACATACAAGCAAAGCCCTTTGTGACGGGCGATGTTGGAGTTTTTATTCTAATATTTTTAGTCTAGTGAACGACGGCTTCTATGTCTTCAAAGACCAAGTCTTCCATCCAGGCAAAAGCGACTTCTCTTCCTGGTTGATAAAACAACACCATCAGCACGACCCACTTAAGCTGATCAAGGTCAATTTCTTCAGCATCCAGAGCCATGACTCGCTCTAACACTATTTCACGGGTTTCGACGTCTAAAACACCGACTTGTTCCAGAAACAGTAAATAACCACGACAGTGCACATCCAAGCGCTCTAGTTCAACATCACAAAATACACGCATTGTGGCATGTCGTTTGAGCGGCTGATCCGATGCAACGGTCATGTTATCTAGCCATTCTAGCGCTTTGTGGATTTCTAATTCCTGAAAACCAACCTGCTCTAACTCAAGCTCTAATATCTCATTGTCAGGTTTGTTTCGCTCTTCCGTATCGATGTAGGTTTCAAATAGATATAACAACACATCAATGACATTTTCTTTCATTTGACTCTCTTTAATAAGCCTGGTTCAGGAACCCGTCCGAACATAACGGCCGCCGGGTAATGACTCGACCTCACCCTCTAGCTCTAGTAATAACAGCATGGATGAAACCGCATCAGCCGTCAATCCAGTATTTTCTATCAACCTGTCAATAGCGATGGGGTCATATCCAAGATGGTTAAGCAGAACTTGATAATCGCCATCCTTTTCATGTGTAGATTCTATTTCTTCTTCAGTTTGTATTGCTTGTGGCTTAAGACCGGCCAGCGCACCCAACTCTTCTATAATATCCTGAGCTGTTTCCACTAGTTTGGCACCATCCCGAATTAACTGATGGCAGCCTCTCGATAAAGGATTATGAATCGAGCCGGGAATGGCAAAGACTTCACGTGATTGCTCCATCGCCATTCTGGCAGTGATTAGAGAACCACTCTTTAAGGCAGCTTCCACAACTAAGGTACCCAGCGATAAGCCACTTATAATTCGATTTCGTCTGGGGAATAATTCTGGTTTGGGTGATGTACCCAAGGGAAACTCTGAAACGATAACCCCATTTTTAACAATATCATGAGCTAACTGTCTGTGTTTCGCTGGATAAACACGATCAAGCCCTGTAGCAACAACGGCAATGGTTTTCCCACAACTCAACGCACCTTTATGTGCAGCGGCATCAATGCCCATCGCAAGTCCACTGGTGACGACTAAACCACCATCAGCAAGATAATGAGCAAAGTCATAGGCGGTATTTATGCCTGAAGCAGAAGGATTACGGCTACCGACTATAGCCAACTGCCAATCGTTTAATAATGAAACCTCCCCCTGTACGTAGAGTAATGGCGGCGGGTCTGAAATTTCTTTAAGCAAAACGGGATAACGTTCATCGTCGATGGTGAGGATATAGCGATCGTCTTGCTCCAACCAGAGTAAGTCTTGCTCAACCTGTTGCCAGTTGGGATGACGGAGGTTCTCTACCAGTTTTTCATTGAAACCGCTTAACTGATTAGGGTTATTTAATATGTATTGTGGACTGCCATACTGCTGCAACAGCTTGTGGTATGTTACTGGGCCAATCCCTGGCACTCGTTGTAAAGCAATCCAACAAGCCAATTCACTTTGCTTGTTAGCTGTCATTCCGCTGAATAAGTCCTTTTAAGGCGCGCTTTTCACTCGATCGTATAAATGAATGGCCGTTGTTGCTTTCATAATGATGGCATAACTGACTTTGTCATATAGTTTGAATACCATCGCTTCACCAGCATGCTCATCGGGTAACGTCACGGTATCTTTGTTGTCTGCAGAAACGGAGTCTTTGATCGTTTCTCCTGCTTGATAAACGGATAACACATGCCCCGTTTCCAGACCATCTCGTTTACCTAACGTCAAAACCACTATCTGGTACTGCCCTATCTGAGAAACACCATCAAACACAGAAATAATACGACCATTGAGAGGCTTTTCAGGTGAACGTGGGATAAAATTCAGATCAAAATCCTGATCTTCAATTTCTAGCAAACGATCGCCTACCTGAATTTCTCTATTAGTGTAGGTGAGTCGTACTTTTGCAGGATCTTCCTTGGTTAAGCGCTCAGCATCACCTGAGTAAATCGCTTCATAGCCCAACACTTCTCCATTATCAGGATCCTTGTAGGCTTTACCACCACGGAAAAGACTGTATGTATCACTTTCTCTATCAGCGATGCCTTTTACGTAAACGTAGTCACCGGCCCCTGAAATCAGACGTTCATCAGCACTTGCTACAACATAAGGGGCGTTATCTAAGGCCTCTTCCCCAACCACTCTTGGTTTAGATAAAAAAGGACCAATCGCTGACAACGGTATTGTCATAATCGGTTTATCCAGAATCGTTTCACGAACTTCAGGTGATAACTTGACACTGCGTTTACCACGATTGACTTCAATAACAGGTTTGCCATTACGATAACTGAGAGACAATTCATCCCCTGGGTAAATCAGGTGTGGATTTTCGATTTGAGGGTTAACATGCCATATTTCAGGCCAATGCCAGGGGTACTTGAGAAACATCCCTGAGATATCCCACAAGGTATCACCTTTCTTAACTGTGTATTGCTGGGGATGATCTGGATTAAGCTCCACTTCCTTAGCCAGCAAAGGCGTGCTCAGCAGAAGAAAAATCAAACTCATCGCAATGTGCTTTATCATCGAACCATCCTCATGGACTTAATCTCGCCACAATCCTGTTATGGGCAATTTGAGTAGTGTGTTATAAGCCTTATGACTAATCAAGTATCGCTACCAGCGTCAAACTTAATCATTTTTATGCGACAAGTAAACTCTGACCATCAATTCTCAGGCTTGCTCGAGAAACTAGTCTTCCACTTTATCTGTCGCATCAGGCACACAATACAGAAAAAAGTATTGAAAAAACGTTAATCAATGCCGCTTATGACTTTACCAGTATTCGGGTGTAGACGAATGCTGGACAATCAGAGCCATAAGTTATGTGTATTGTAATCGCGTCATATTTTCAATACGTCGCTGGCAGACTACAATATAAGGTTTGTATATGCAGCAACTCATCCTGATAGGTATTACTCATGGCCATTTTAAATATTCTTCATTTCCCTGATCCAAGGTTGCGCAAAAAAGCCGAGCCCATCCAGGAAGTGACTGACGACATTCGCCAACTTGCCGACGATATGCTCGAAACGATGTATGATGCGCCAGGAATCGGACTCGCAGCGAATCAAGTGGATGTGCAAAAGCGCCTGATTGTGATCGATATTTCAGAAGATAAATCTGACCCTCTGATTCTAATAAACCCGGAAATCCTTGATAAAGAAGGCGAGCGGGAGTACGAGGAAGGTTGCTTATCAGTCCCTGAAGCTTATGAAACTGTTGTTCGTGCTGACACAATAAAAGTCAGGGCATTAAATCGACATGGTGAGGAATTTGAGCTTGCCGCAGAGGGATTGCTGGCAACCTGTGTTCAGCATGAAATCGATCATTTGGATGGAAAATTATTTGTTGACTACCTGAGCAATCTAAAGCGTCAACGTATAAAAAAACGCCTAGAAAAACATCAAAAACAAAAACTATAAGGATTCTGAATGCGCATTATTTTTGCCGGTACTCCGGCTTTCGCCGCAGAAACACTGAAAGCACTGATTCATACCGAGCATGAAATATGCGCTGTTTACACTCAGCCCGATCGTCCTGCGGGGCGGGGTCGTAAACTGACGGCCAGTCCAGTAAAACAAGTTGCACAGGAACACGATATTCCTGTTGAACAGCCTCTTAACTTTAAAACTGATGATGCCGTAAACATATTGGCTGCTTATCAAGCTGATTTAATGGTTGTTGTCGCTTATGGACTTTTATTGCCACAAATCGTGTTGGACACCCCAAGACTGGGTTGTATTAATGTTCATGCTTCACTCTTACCCCGCTGGCGAGGTGCTGCACCTATTCAAAGAGCCATATTAGCTGGTGATAAAGAATCAGGAGTATGCATTATGCAAATGGAAGCCGGTCTTGATACCGGCCCTGTCCTTGCTGAAACACGTTGCCCGATTACTGAACAAGACACAGCGCAAATCCTACATGATCGCCTCGCTGTCTTGGGAGCAAAAACCTTGGTTGAGTCTCTCAACAATATCGAAGTTCAACAAAAACATGCGCAACCACAAGATGATACTTTAAGCACCTATGCCGCTAAACTGGATAAAAAAGAAGCGGATATAGATTGGCACACCACCGCTCAAGATATTCTTCACAAAATTAACGCTTTTAATCCTTGGCCCGTGGCTCAAACACTCTGGCATGATGCTGTTTTTCGTATATGGCGAGCAGAATGGATAAAAGAGCACTCGGCACAAGCAGCGGGTCAAATCATCCATGTCTCAAAAGCCGGTATTGATGTTGCCACCAGCGATGGAACACTACGCATCACTGAGCTACAACTGCCCGGGAAACGCGCCATGTCTGTTCAAGACTTTCTCAATGCACATTCAATCGAAGTAGGCGATCATTTTGGCTAAGCCCAACCACTTAAAAGGTGCACGAACGAATGCTGCACTTATACTGAATGAAGTGGTTGTGCAGCAGCGCTCACTCAATACAGCTTTAGCTCACTACCTGCCTCATGTCGATGAAAAAGATCGTAGCTTCTGCCAGCAACTCTGTTATAGCAGTTTACGGCATTACCCCACTCTGCAATTTATCGCCCATCAACTCATAAAAAAACCGTTCAAAGCGAAAGATAAGGATATTGAGCAGCTTTTAATACTCGGAATTTTGCAGTTACGGTTTTTAAATACACCGGACCATGCCGCTATTTCAGAGACTGTGGATGCCAGTAAAAAACTCAAAAAAGTCTGGGCGGGTGGTTTATTAAACGCTTGCCTGAGAAACTACTTAAGGCAACAAGAACATATAGATCAAAAATTGTTGGCAAACGAAGCCGCAAGTCAGGCTCACCCAAACTGGCTACTCCATTTATATCAAAGTGACTGGCCAGAAAACTGGCAAAACATTATTGAGGCTAACAATAAACAGCCGCCGATGATGCTTCGTGTTAACCAGCAGAAGGTTTCACGTGAAGCATATTTAAAACAGTTAACGTCCCAGCAAATTACAGCCTCAATCATAGAGGCCACTGATAATGGGATATTACTAGACCAACCTTGTGATGTTTATAAGCTCCCAGGCTTTGAGGAAGGTTGGGTTTCGGTACAAGATGGTTCTGCTCAACTAGCCACAATGATATTGGATATCAAGCCAGGACAACGTGCGCTAGACGCTTGCGCTGCACCTGGTGGTAAAACATGCCATATTCTCGAATCCTCTCCTAACAATGACATCACAGCCATTGATATCTCAGCTGATCGCTTACTTCAGATCCAACAAAATACAGATAGACTTGGATTACATGCCACCCTAATCGCAGCTGATGCAGCCGACACATCAGCGTGGTGGGACGGACAGGCTTTTGATCGTATTCTTATTGATGCGCCATGTACCGGTAGCGGTGTGATTCGTCGACATCCAGACATTAAGCTGCTGCGCCACCCCAAAGATATCGATAGCTTAGCCAGTCAACAGCAAATTTTGCTAGATAATTTATGGCCATTACTAAAACCTGATGGCTTAATGGTTTACACTACCTGCTCTGCCTTTAAAAAAGAAAATGAGCAGCAAATTGAAGCGTTTCTACAACGACATCCGGAAGCTGAAGAGCTTAGACTCTCACCAACACCAGCCACACCGAGACCCTTTGGCTACCAAAGACTCCCTGGTGACGATGTTATGGACGGTTTTTATTATGCCTGCCTACGTCGTAAGTAAACGCCTTTTCCTATCACTCTTCTTATGGTTGTTTATTCAAACATCCGCCACAGCCTCTGTTTTTAGCGTTAATAACCCTGTAGTTCATCCCATTGGTAATGCCTATGTACTCACCGCTCAAATCAGTTACCCACTGACACCACGAGTGATTGAAGCACTGCAAAACGGTGTACCCATTACTTTCTTACAGGAATTCCGGCTAATAGATGCGTTCCCTTTGCTAGGGAGTTTCTGGCAGTGGGAAACCACTCTGTGGGAGAGTACGATGACTTATGAGCTGCGCTATCATGCCCTGTCTGAACAATATATTGTGGAGTCACTCGACACCCATGAGCAGCAAAACTTCCCTAGCTTGAGTGGTGCCTTAAAAGCGCTAGGTGATATTAATGCCTTATCGCTACCACCAGAATTTACACAAGAGCCAGATAATCTTGTGCTCGAAATACGTAGCGGTTTAGATCTCAATGCCTTACCCACCCCCATGCGTCCAGGCGCATTGATCTCAGACAAATGGCAATTAACTAGTCCATGGGTTCAAGCAGTATGGCTATAAGCCTCATTAAGCGATTAAGCTCAGGTACGGCTCCCTATTTTTCACTCGCTTTTTTATTGCTTGTTCTTGCCTATCTGCTAAGTGCAGCCACTCAGGACAGCTCACGGCTAAATGAGCTATTTCTCGTTATCTTTGGTATTGGTGTCGCTTGCTTATTACTGCTTGTGGGCATTTTGGCACGTAGCCTCTATCGTTTATATCGTGACTTTAAAAAGCATGAAGCAGGCTCACGCCTGACAGTGAGGCTGGTCAGCTTATTTGTTCTGCTAATTTTAGTCGCGACATCGATTGTTTATAGCTTCTCGATTCACTTCCTGCATCGCGGCATTAACAGCTGGTTTGATGTCAAGGTAGAGCAAGCGCTCAATGACTCGCTTGAATTAAGTCGAACGGCTTTTGGTATAAGGATGCGCACCCTGTTACGCCAAACTCGGATGATGGCCGGGGTATTAAGCGAACTGCCCGATAATGAACTATCACATAGCCTACGAGATTTAACGCAGTTAAGTGGCGCACTGGAGCTCAGCATCTGGGCCAGAGATGGTCAACCGATTGCCTCCAGTATTGAAAGCCCAACCATTATGGTGCCAAACAGACCAAACGATACCATCATGCATCAGCTGCTTCAGGGTGAAGACTATATTGGCATGGACCCATCCGAGAACGATAAACTTCAATTACGCGCTGCTGTTAGGATTCCACAAAAATCGGTCTTGGCTGAAGAGCGGATTCTCAATGTGCTGTTTCCCATCAATGATCATCTCAGTGATTTGGGAAAAACCGTGCAAGATGCTTATGCGGATTACAAAGAATTGAGCTACCTGAGAAAGCCATTAATCAGTGTCTTCACCCTCACGTTAAGCTTAATCGTATTTTTAACCATTCTGGTATCAATCTGGTTTGCTATCTGGATATCCCGCCGTATTGTCGAGCCTTTGCAAGAATTGGCTGAAGGCACGCAAGCAGTGGCATCTGGTAACTATAATATGCAACTGACCGCTTCCGGTCATGACGAAATAGGATTTCTGGTGCGCTCATTTAACCAGATGACTCAACGCCTAACCCATGCCCGTAACGCCTCACAACGAAGTCACCGATTACTCGAACAACAAACCAGTTATCTCACCACCGTTCTAGGTAGCTTATCCAGCGGTGTGGTGACTGTGGATAAACGCCTCTACCTGCACACCGCCAATAACGCCAGTAGTAAAATTCTAGGGGTGAAGTTACAGCAACGTCTGGAAAGCCCGTTATCCAAGCTCGCAGAAATTAATAAAAACATGAAAACCTTCTGTGAAATGATTGAACGTTGTGCTGTCAAAGGCATCGCCTGGGAGCAACAAGTAGAACTGCAAAAACAAAACGGTAACCAAACATTGATTTGTCATGGTACCGAGTTACCCAATAACAGTGGCTGGGTGATTGTCTTTGAAGACATCACTACTCTGCTACAAGCCCAGCGTAATGCGGCTTGGGGCGAAGTCGCACGCCGGCTGGCTCATGAAATCAAGAATCCATTAACACCGATTCAGCTCTCTGCAGAACGCCTACAACGTAAATACAATGCCATTGTGCCGGAAAATCAGCTCGAAACTGTGGATAAACTGACCAACACCATTATTCAGCAAGTCGAAGCAATGAAAGAGATGGTGAATGAATTTTCAGAGTATGCCCGAACACCTGCGCTTCAACTCCAGTCATATGACATTGGTCAGCTGATTCGGGAAGTGCTGACCATGTATCAGAGCAATCCAAATCACCAATTTACCCTCTTGAACAGCCCTGAAAATGTCGCTGTTGAAATTGATGTCAACCGTTTCCGACAGGTCATGCATAATCTACTGAAGAATGCGATTGAGGCTTGTGAAGATGCTCAACTTCCCGTTGATATCGTTATCAGTTACCATCCACTTACTCACCAACAACGCCGTTGGCTTGAAATTTCTGTTCGGGATTACGGTCCAGGCATTCCTGTTTCTATCATTGATAAATTATTTGAACCTTACGCCACAACTAAACATAAAGGTACGGGCCTGGGTTTAGCCATCGTTAAAAAAATGATTGAAGAACATGGTGGTGATGTCTGGGCAGAAAATCTGGACCCAGAGGGAACGAGTATAATTATAAGATTGCCATTGGAGGAGTCACCGTCGTGAGTAACGATAAACCACTGATTCTTGTTGTAGATGATGAACCGGATATCCGCGAGCTCATCAAAGACATTCTGGAAGACGAAAACTATCACGTCAGAATAGCCGCTGATGGGCAAGAAGCACAGCAAGTCTTTAGTGAAGAACAACCAGACCTAATCCTGCTGGATATCTGGATGCCAGATATTGATGGCATCAGTTTGCTGAAAGAGTTCAAACAACAAAATAAAAGTGTCACGATTGTGATGATGTCAGGTCATGGCACCATCGAAACAGCTGTGGAGGCAACCCGTTTAGGCGCAAGTGATTTTATCGAGAAACCGCTATCTACCGCTAAGTTACTTCGAGGCGTCGAACAGGCACTGGAAAATCGAGAAAAACAAGCGATTATTCAACGGGAATTAGCACAAGCACCGGTTGGCAAAAGCCATCAAATCAAACTATTACGAGAACAGGTTGAACGGGTTGCGAAACATGAAATGCCTATTCTTCTGGTGGGCGAACCAGGCACAGGTAAACATTGTTTCTCTCATTACCTACACAGCCTGGGACAATACGCAGGGGGTAAGTTTATTGAAGTCAGCCCTGAAAGTTTTCCTTTAGATAGTCTCAAGGCTGTCACGCTGGCCAAAAACAACTGTCTGTTTATCAATGATTTAGCGTTACTGAGTGATGAAGCACAGGCACTGTTATTACACCTTCTTGAAAGTAATAAACTTGAACACTGTCAACTCATCTGTGCAACACAATATTCCTTGCAGAAAGCGGTTGATAATGGTGATTTTCTGGAAAGTCTCCTGTATCAGCTCAACAGCATCACATTGGTAGTTCCACCTTTACGTGATCATATTGAAGATATCCCTGAGTTGGTACACCATTTTGTGGATACACAGACAACACGCTCTGGCCTGCCATATCGACGTTTTACCGTGGCAGCGCAAAACCGCCTCAGAAATCACGACTGGTCAGGGAACGTTCTTGAACTCAAAAATGTGATTCAACGCTTACTCGTTCTCGGCAATGGTGAAGATATTGATGTCGCCGATGTCGACACGGCACTTGCCTCGGAAGCAGAAGCCATTGAAAACGGCGATGAAACTATCAATTTTGACTTGCCACTTCGCGAGGCCAGAGAACAGTTTGAACGTATTTACTTGCTGCAAAAATTACAGGAAACCGATGGTAATGTTGGTAAAGCCGCCAAATTGGCGGGTATGGAAAGAACCCATCTTTATCGAAAGCTTCGCTCCCTCGGTATTGATACCAAACAGATTTAGGAACCGACCATGAAGATTCTGATCCTCGGAGCCGGACAAGTCGGCGCCTCTGTTGCGGCAACGCTAGCGCGAGAAGATGATGATGTGACGCTTGTCGACACAGACAGCACCAACTTGCTCAAGCTGCAGGACCATTACGATATCCGTACCATACAAGGGCAAGCCTCACACCCCGATGTTCTGGCTCGTGCTGGCGCTGAAGATGCAGACTTGATTCTGGCGGTGACTAATAGTGATGAGACCAATATGGTGGCCTGTCAGATTTGTCACACGCTCTACAATACGCCAACAAAGATTGCTAGGATTCGCTCCACCGGTTACCTCTCCACGCCGCAGTTATTTGATAAAGAAAACCCACAAGCCATTGCCATAGACATGCTGATCAGCCCGGAACAAATTGTGACGGAATATATTCAGCGGCTTATCAGCCACCCGAATGCGTTGCAGGTCTTGGATTTTGCTGAAGGCAAAGTACAGCTTGTGGCCGTAAAAGCATTTCACGGTGGCCTTTTAGTTGGACACCCTCTACGAGACTTACGCAAACATATTCCCAAAACTGAAACCCGGGTTGCTGCTATCTTCCGTGATGGTCACCCCATCACACCGACAGGCGATACAACGATTCAGGCAGACGATGAAGTCTTTTTTATTGCTGCAACTAAAGATATTCGTGCAGTCATGGGTGAATTGCGTCGTCTGGAAAAACCTTATAAACGAATTATGCTGGCGGGTGGCGGTAACATCGGCGCTCGTCTGGCTAAGGCCTTAGAAAATGATTATCAAATCAAATTGATCGAGGCCAACCCGGATCGTGCAGAGTTTCTCTCTGAAGAGCTGAGTAACAGTATTGTGCTGTTAGGTGATGTTGCTAACGAAGAACTATTGCTGGAAGAAGAAATCGATAAAGTCGACTTATTCTGTGCGTTAACCAATGACGATGAGGCAAATATTCTTTCCGCTATGCTGGCAAAACGACTCGGCGCCAGTAAGGTTTTATCGCTGATTAATCGCGCGGCTTATGTTGATTTGGTAGAAAGCGGCAGCATAGACATTGCTTTATCCCCACAGCAGGCCACTATCGGCAGTCTTCTGGCCCACATTCGGCGTGGTGATATTGTCGCTGTTCACTCATTGCGTCGCGGTGCTGCCGAAGCACTGGAAGCCATTGCGCATGGTGATAGCAGTTCTTCTGTTGTGGTTGGTCGACGCATTGATGAAATCGACTTACCACCGGGTACCACCATCGGAGCGATTGTTCGGGGTGAAGAAGTGATTATTGCTAAAGACGACACCCTGATTGAATCCGAAGACCACGTTATTTTATTTTTAGTGAATAAACGCTACATAAAAGAGGTCGAACGTTTATTCCAGGTTGGCTTTACCTTCTTTTAGGAGTGCTATGGAGTCTTCATTACAAAATCATTTTCTGATCGCCATGCCTAACTTGGCCGACTCGTTTTTTTACCGTTCGGTCATTTACATTTGCGAACATGATAAAAATGGCGCGATGGGTCTGATTATCAACCGACCTACTCGTGTCATGTTAGAAGAGCTCCTCTCTCATCTACATATTGAAAATCCTTCTGAAAGCATTAAAAATACGCCCGTGTTATTTGGTGGACCTGTACAAAAAGGTCAAGGCATGGTCATTCACGATCAAGCCCAATCTCCCTGGAAATCAAGTTTGCAGCTGACTAACGATATTATCTTAACGACCTCTACTGATATTCTTGAAGCCCTTGGCACCGATGAGGGACCTAGCAATGCGTTGGTGACCTTAGGCTATTCCGGCTGGTCAGAGGGTCAGTTAGAAGAAGAAATAATGGAAAACAGCTGGCTCACCGTTCCTGCCAGCCATACCTTATTATTTGATACGCCCGCAGATCAACGCTGGCATGCGGCAGCCAAATCGATTGGTGTTGATATGAATCTGATGTCTAACATCGCAGGTCACTCATGAGTGTGGCCAGAACCCTGCTGGGCTTTGATTTTGGCATGAAGAACATCGGCATTGCTGTGGGACAGGAATTAACCGCCACTGCGAATCCATTGACCGCGATTAAAGCTCGTGATGGTATTCCAGACTGGTCACACATTGAAAAACTGCTAAAAGAATGGCAACCCGATTTGCTTATCGTCGGCCTTCCACTGAATATGGACGGCACTGAACAGGAAATGACTGCAGCAGCCAAACGGTTTGGAAATCGTCTCAATGGTCGCTTTAATATCCCTGTGGAATGGCAAGATGAACGACTGACAACATACGAAGCACTAGACCAAATGGGAATCCGCAGTAAAATGGACTCTCGTCAACGCAGTGACGTCGATCAGTTATCTGCACAACTCATACTTCAATCATGGCTGAACCAACAATGACCATCGCACTGACTCACACTCAAGTTCAGAATCTGCTCAATGATATGGCTGCAGATATTCGCGAGAAACTCGCTGATAAGCAACCCTTACTCGTCGGTATCCATACTGGAGGGGTTTGGGTAGCCAAAGCCTTACAGGATATTTTGGGTGATGATTTTTTTGATGCCCCACTAGGCACACTTAATATTGCTTATTACCGGGATGATTTCACCCGCATAGGTATGCATCCTCAAGTGACCCCGTCTGATTTACCTTTCAGTGTCGATGGGCGTCATCTGATTTTGGTGGATGATGTACTGCATAGTGGACGAACAACTCGCGCAGCGCTGAATGAAATTTTTGACTATGGGCGTCCAGCCAGTGTCACGTTGGTGGTATTAGTTGATCGAAATGGACGTGAACTCCCCATACAAGCCGATATTATCGGCAAAACGGTAGAAGTCGCCAAAGGTCAACATATTAAGCTGACCAACACCGCAGGATTACAGTTGGAGTATCGAAA
Organism: Methylophaga sp. UBA678; assembly: GCF_002299105.1. Classification (NCBI taxonomy): domain Bacteria; kingdom Pseudomonadati; phylum Pseudomonadota; class Gammaproteobacteria; order Thiotrichales; family Piscirickettsiaceae; genus Methylophaga; species Methylophaga sp. UBA678. The sequence goes on along the minus strand of NZ_DBNG01000009.1, from coordinate 301,902 downwards.
TAAAGGCAAGGCCGAATGAATAACAACCAATTGACGGAAAGCGGTCAACTTCGCCATTTTCTCACGATTGAAGGGCTGAAAAAGCCATTACTGACGGAAATTATGGATCGTGCAGAGCAGTTTTCAGGCATTACCAATCGTCAGGTAAAGAAAGTCCCTATTCTGCGTGGTAAAACCATTGTTAACCTGTTCTTTGAAAACAGTACTCGTACTCGCTCAACCTTTGAGCTCGCCGCCAAACGCCTGTCAGCGGATGTCATGAACTTCAATATCAGCACCTCTGCAACGTCGAAAGGTGAGAGTTTGCTGGATACGCTGCATAACCTTGAGTCGATGCACACTGATATGTTTGTGGTCAGACACAACCAAAGTGGCGCGGCTGAATTTATTGCACAGCATGTGTCACCGCATGTCAGCGTCATCAATGCAGGTGATGGTTGTCATGCCCATCCCACACAAGCCATGCTTGATATGTTTACCATTCGTCGCCACAAAAAAAGCTTCCCAGATCTGCGGGTAGCTATCGTTGGGGACATATTGCATTCAAGGGTGGCTCGCTCACAAATTCAAGCGTTAGCGACATTAGGTGTTGGCGAGATTCGGGTAATTGGACCCAAAACCTTACTGCCTGCTGATTGCCAGACCTTGGGTGTCCATGTCTATCATGACATGGAGGCCGGTTTAGAAGGCGTTGACGTTATCATCATGTTGCGTCTACAGCTTGAGCGCATGCAAGGGGCACTCATTCCCAGTGCCAGAGAGTATTTCCATTGTTTTGGGCTAACTGACGATAAGCTCAAACTTGCTAAACCTGATGCCATTGTGATGCACCCTGGGCCTATCAATCGCGGTGTTGAAATTGCTTCCTCCGTAGCTGATGGGCCGCAATCGGTCATACTAGAACAAGTGACTCACGGTATTGCTGTCAGGATGGCCGTTATGTCTATGGCGATGGGTGCACAATCAGAACAAAATGAGCTGCCAGCATGAAAATTCGTATAAAAAATGGGCGTGTCATTGATCCAGCCAGTCAGTTTGATGCGCGACAAGATCTCTACATAAGTCACGGAAAGATTGTTGCTATTGGTGAACAACCAGAAGGTTTTGAAGCTGATAAAACAATTGATGCAAAAGGTTTAATCGTTAGCCCCGGCCTGGTTGATCTGAGTGTCCGAGTGCGTGAGCCAGGTCAGGAACATACAGCGACAATCCTGACAGAGACCAAGGCCGCCGCCGCTGGTGGCGTGACGACTATCTGTGTACCACCTGATACCGCACCTGTTATTGATAACCCGACCGTAGTCGAACTCATTGAGGATCGGGCGAAAAAGTCTGGCCGCAGCATGGTTCTGACAATGGGTGCAATGACGCAAAACCTGGGGAATGAATTACTTGCCGAAATGGCCAGACTAAAAGCGGCTGGTTGTGTTGGCATCAGTAATGGCCTCTCACCGATAAAAAATAGCGTCATCTTACAAAGAGCCATGGCTTATGCCGCCACCTTAGATATGACCGTCTTTATTACGGCTTCAGATCCTTGGCTGCAAAGTCAGGGATGTGTACATGAAGGCGCAGTCAGTTCCAGGCTTGGATTAGGCGGCATTGCCGAAAGTGCTGAAACGGTTGCCCTAAGTCGTGATCTCATCCTGATTGAACAAACCGGAGTACGCGCTCACTTCCATAATTTATCGACGGGTAAAGCGGTCAAATTGATTCGGGAAGCACAAAATCGTGGCTTACCGGTGACCGCGGATGTCAGTGCCCATCACCTACATTTATCTGAGCATGATTTAGGTAACTATGATGCGTTAAGCCATGTCTTACCGCCTTTTCGTAGTATCCGTGATCGCGAGCAGTTACAACAAGGTGTTCGCGATGGCGTTATTTCAGCAATCTCATCACATCATCAGCCACTTGATATCGACGATAAACTCGGTCCTTTTGCTGAAACCAAACCCGGTATTTCTGGTCTTGAAACCTTATTACCATTAACAATGAAACTGGTAGAAGATGACGAGGTCAATTTGCACACCGCGCTGGCCGCTTTAACCTGTAACCCGGCAGATATTCTGGGCATCGACTCAGGCCAGATCAAAGTGGGCGCAGTGGCTGATATTTGTCTGATAGATCCTGATTCGGAATATGAGTGCCGACCACTGAACTTCGTCAGTGCTGGCAAAAACAGTCCCTTTGAAGGCTGGTTGTTTAACCATCAGGTCAGCCATACATTATTCCATGGCCGCTTAGTTCATGAACGAGATTAAGTTTTAAGGAAACGACATGCAATTAATAAAAACCCTATTATGTTCTGCAGCGCTGCTGGGTTCATTTTTACTCATCACGGCTTGTAGCCCTGAAGTGGGTAGTGAAGACTGGTGCCAAATGATGAAAGACAAAGCTAAAGGCGACTGGACTGCGAATGAAGCAGCCGATTTTACTCGTTTCTGCATATTCCCAAGCAATGACAAATAAACTCTACGCACTCGATTTTGATGGTGTCATCTGCGACAGCGCGATTGAAACAGGTATGGCTGGCTGGAAAGTCGCCTTAAAGCTGTGGACAGATATGCCCAAGGCTATACCTGAGGATTTGATAGAAAAGTTTCGTCAGGTTCGTCCTGTGATGGAAACAGGGTATGAGGCTGTGCTTATCATGCGGCTGCTTTACGAAGGCATGTCTCCTGACACGCTCATGTCAGCTTTTCATCATCAAATGGAAGCGCTGATGATTCGTGATGATATGTTCGTAGATGAACTTAAAGAGATTTTTGGTTCTACCCGAGATGAGTGGATTCGAGATGACTTTGATAGCTGGATCGCCATGAATCCATTATTCGATGGCATTGCAGAAAAGCTTCGTCGCATCCCAACGGATAGTTTGGTGATTATCACCACCAAACAAGAACGTTTTGTTGATCATATACTCAAGGCTAATCAGATTGCTCTGCCCATTGAACAGGTTTATGGTCTGGATAGAAATATGAGCAAACAACAGATTCTAAATGATCTTCATGGGGAAAACCCCAGCCTGAAGATCCTGTTTATTGAAGATAGGTTACCCACGCTGATTAATGTGATTACCGATGATCGTCTGGACGATATTCAGCTTTATCTGGCCGGCTGGGGTTACAACACCACAACAGACAAAGACAGCGCCAGCAATATAGACAGAATCTCTGTTATTCAGTTATCAGACATACCCAAACTGTGATAAACCGTTTCTTAATGTTGGTGAGGAACTTTGTTGTAATGCTTATGTGGCGTATCGTGGTTTTCGTCAAACCACTTCTGAGCTAATTGACTCGCTTGTTTCTTTTGCTCTTCAGTTAACATTGCCGCCACTGCTGAGCGGTAGTAGTGGGCATCTTCATGTCCACTTGAGGCCGCTAAATCAAACCATTTATAGGCTTCGATAAGATTCTTTTCTTCGCCATCACCGTTAAAACTCATCAAACCTAAATAGAATTGTGCATTTCGATCCCAGCCTTTCGCAGAAACATCAAACCAATGTCTAGCCATTACATAATCTTGGCTCCCCCCCAATCCAAGATAACTCATAAAACCCAACATAAATGCGGCTTCTACACTCTTGTTTTCTTGAGCTTTTAGAAACCAGCTCTTTGCCTGCTCATGATCTAAAGCCACACCATCGCCATCAAATAGCATTTTCGCTACACGATATTGTGCGTTTGGATATCCCAGCTCAGCAGAACGTTTAAACCATAAGTAAGCCTGTTTAGGATCCTGCTTTACCCCTGAGCCGCTTAAATAAAGCAGACCTAAATTGAATTGCGCCTGACTATTTCCTTGCTCGGCTGCCTTTTCAAACCAATCTGCCGCACTAATGAGATCTTTGCTCACTCCCTGACCATTCATCAACATGGCACCGACGTTAAATTGAGCCGCAGCACTCCCTCTTTCTGCTGATTTTCTAAAAAGTTCAAAAGCTTTTTTCTGATCTCTTTCAACATCAGGTTCATTGCCAGTGTAGTAAAGCATACCCAGAGCATAGGCGGCCTCATCATGGCCTTTTTGTGCAGCTATATCTAACCAGCTCATTGCCGAATCGTAGTCTGGATGCCCCAGCTTTCCTGAAAGCATTAATGCACCAAGATTATATTGAGCTTCAACATTTCCCTGCTTAGCAGCTGCTAACCAGCTTTGCTGAGCAGCTTGATAATTCCCCTGTTGTGCGGCCTGCATCCCATCGGAAAACTTATCAGCATGAGCCGTAACAAAAACAGTGGAAACAACAAGACAAGCTTTTAAAAAAAACAAAAATATTTGTTTCAATTTTTATTCCTTTGAGTCGATAACTAGACTCTAACAAGCTGAATTAAGCAACGTTAAAAAAAATGTAAAATAACACACATTAATCATGTGTATTTTTACAAAAACAGAAATATAATATGCAAATCTCACCAAGCTTTATTGGGCGAGATTTGTTAATGAGGCACGTTCATGGTCAATCTTCTTTTGCGTTTTGCATTTCTTTGTTTTTTTCTAGTTTCGTTTTCTGCCAATGCTGGACATTTGTTTACACAAGGTTCGAGTAATACACCAATTAACTTGAAGTCAGGTCAAGGTATCGAAGTTACTCAATTATCTTACGAGGGCGCCGGCACTAATGGTCTGGTTACTATCGATTTTTATCAAAGTGGTGGTTCAGATAATAGCCTACTATGGTCAGCTGGTGACAGCATCAAGGTCACGATTGGCTCATGGGTCCAAACATTCAAATATGATACCCTAACTACTGATTTTACTGGTTCATCACAAACCTCTAACAAATTATCAGCGACAGATCCAACACTCGCTGCAGCAAATATAACTCCAACAGGCACAACAAAATTTACGATAGAATCAACTTCAGGACAATTTACTTTTGAAGGCTATAGAATATACGTCAATGGATCTACCTATAACGGGTCTGGTTCTGGCCCGATAGACCAATCACAAGTGGTTTCCTCTTCCACTTTTCAATCGAATGCCGGATCAAACCAGAAAACCGGGGTTGGGCAACACTTAGATCAAATTGGCGGTAATGTTGGGGGAAAACTTGATGACTTCATTACGCTGCTGGCTGGCCAAACTCCAGAAAAGCAACAAGAAGTATTAAAAAGTATCTCCCCTGAACAAAGTCAGGCATTAGGCCAATCTGTTAATAATACGGTTTCCGGGAGTTTTGATACTGTCCAAGTACGCCTTGACTCGCTCAGGATAGGTGCTGCAGATGTGCAAAATGTAAATCATGCATCAGGGTTATCGTCTGGTGGCGTTCTTGATGTCATACTTGAGCGCCATGCTTGGGTAAAAGCACTGGGCGGTAAATCTAAGCAGGATAGTGAAGATGGCTTTGCTGGTGCGGACTCGCGTTATCACGGAGTCATGGGTGGTATGGACTTTACCACCAGCTCAGACCTCACATTAGGGGCAGCCTTTGCTTACGCCAGAACCGACGTTAATATGAATGATTATCGTGATGGCGATGGTGCCGATATTGATACCTATCAATTAACCGCCTACTTCAATCAGTCTTTTGAGCGTTTTTACGTGGAAGGTATGTTGACCTATGCATATCAGAATTATGAGACCAAACGAAATACACATGTCATCGGTGTAGCCAAAGGTGACTTTGATGGTGATATGTTTGCAGCAAGACTGGTAACAGGCATGCCACTCTATCTTGAGCAAATCACTATTACACCTTTTATCGGCGTAGAGGGTTACCACACAAGACAACGTGGATATACAGAGACTGGTGCGGACTACCTCTCCATGCATATCAATAGTAACGAGTCTAACCGCTTCCGTTCACTTGTGGGTACAAAAGTCAGTAAAGAGTTTGAGTTATCCGACGGTAGTATCCTAACGCCTACACTACAAGTAAGTTGGCGCCATGAGTTTAAAGAAGATGGCATCACCACAACATCATCATTCTTGGGCGGCGGCGGTCAGTTTGAAAGTGTTGGCCAAAAAGTAGATCGTAATACTGGTAGTGTCAGTGGTCGAGTCAATTGGGCTAAAACGGACACCTTGTCACTGGGTGTTGAGCTTGGTGCTGAAGCCTCTTCCGGCTACCGGGCTTATAATGGTCAACTCTATGCTGACTGGACTTTCTAATCACAAAATCGTTATAAAAAAGGCACCTTCAAGGTGCCTTTTTTATTTATAGCGTATATTTATCTGACTATGAAACGCAGAGATATCATAAAGAGCGGGATAGGTATTGGCATTTTATTACCCTACTTCTATCTGCCTAGAGCATTGGCTAATTTACTGTCTTTTCAGCAGACACGAACATTAATCGCATTTATTGACGCATTAATTCCAGCAGATATAACGCCATCAGCATCACAGCTCAAACTACATGAAACACTGTTACTTTATGCTAAAGATATTAAAAACTATCCTGAGCTTATCCAGCTTGGATGTGAGTGGTTAGATAAACAAGCAGGTCTTATTCATCAGCAACATTTTCTTCAGCTAAGTATTGATCAACAGAACGGTATTATCCACAAAGCGGCCAACAGTGATGCGATGAGTATTCAGGCACAATTTTTTTCTCATATAAGACAGGATATATTTCGGTTTTATTATGCAAAGCCGGCAAGCTGGACAGGCTTAAATGTTTCGCCACCACAGCCAACCGGCTATAAAAACCACTTTAAGCCTGTAAATTATGAATAACGCTAAATCGTCATATGATGCTGTGATCGTAGGTTCAGGTGCTGGGGGTGGCACAGCCGCCTGGTATTTAAGTCATCACGGCTGGAACGTGCTTGTTATTGAAGCTGGCCCATACTTTCATCCTGAAAAGGATTATTTAGCCGCAACTAATCAGTGGGAGTCACCATTTCCACAAAAAAAGCATAGCCAGGGAAACTATGGCTATGCTGATATGCAACAACTCTCTGAAGCGAATGATGATCTGCGTTCATGGAATCATATTCAGGGCAGATTAAATAAAACCGACCACCGCATCCCTTTTGGCTACCAACATGTTCAAGGTGTTGGCGGTAGCTCATTACATTTTAGTGGCGAAGCACACCGGCTTAATCCCCGCTCAATGAAAATGTTTTCTGACTATGGATTATCAGCTGACTGGCCATTTTCGTATGAAGAGCTCGAACCGTTTTATATTCAGGCGGAGCAATTAGTCGGCGTTGCAGGACCGACAGTGGATAACTTACGCCCTCGTTCTCATCCTTACCCACAAAAAGCCCATCATCCAAGTTATAGTAGCCAGCTTTTGAAGAAAGCATTTGCTGAAAGAAACCTCACTTTGACAGAAAATAGTGTGGCGATATTAAGCTCTCCTCATCATGATCGACCTCATTGCAACTACTGTAACTGTTGTCTTAAAGGTTGTCCCCTAACTGATAAAGGCAGTATAGATGTCACCTATTTACGAATGGCCAGAAAAACAGAACGCTGCTATCTAAAAACTGGCTGTTACGTTACTCATATAGAGACGGGTCCAAAAGACAGTATAAAAGGCATTCACTATACGGATAGTGAGGGAATGGAACACTTTATTGCAACACCCTACCTTATCCTTGCCGCTGGAGCCGTGGAAACACCGCGATTATTACTCGCTTCTGACACTACCTCCTCTACAGGACTTGCCAATGAGTCAGGGCAGGTGGGAAAAAACTTCATGGAAACAATTCTTTGGACATCCAACGCCACATTAGATGCCCCGTTAGGCAGTCACCGCGGCTTGGCTGTTGACAGTATTTGCTGGAATTTTAATCAACCTGACAGTATTCCAGGTGTGTTTGGTGGTTGTCGGTTCTCACCTTCTGTAGCAGAGTCCGATCTTATCGGACCAATAAGTTATGCACAGCGTGTTATTCCTGGATGGGGAATAGAACACAAGCAACAAATGCGGAAGCAATTTGGGCAAGTGTTATCTTTGAGTGGGATAGCAGAGAGCCATACTCATCCGGGAAGCTTTATTGACCTCGACCCGGTTATCAAAACGAGACATAATCAACCTGCCGCAAGAATTCACAGCTATGTCGATGAGCTGACCACCAAACGTATACGGTTTATGGCTAATATGTGCCGGGATATCCTAAATCAGGCTGGCGCGAACACTATCTTTGAAGAATTTAGCTCTTACGATATTTTTAGCAGCTCACATGTGTTTGGTACCTGTCGTATGGGTAATAATCCAGAGCACTCGGTCGTCAATCAATGGTGCCAAAGTCACCGCTGGAAGAATATGTATATCGTTGATGGCAGTGTGTTTCCAAGCTCTGGCGGTGGAGAGTCCCCAGGTTTGACTATCCAGGCCATCACCTTAAGAGCCATGAAGAAACTCCATGAAACACAAAAAAACACCTCGTCCTAATCATCCCGGCTATATCCTGTCTGAAAACATCGATTTTTGGATGACGGGCGGCGCTTCCATTCTTGTTATGCTTTTATTGTTGGTCTATATCTTTTTTACAGGTATCCCACAGTCTACAGCTAACATTACCAACATATTAGGCACTGCCATCGTACTACAGATATTTATTAACTGGCCTCATTTTATGGGTGCTTATCGTCTTGTTTATACCCCTAAAAACAATATAAAACGTTACAAAGCCGCCACTATCTATGTTCCAGCCCTGCTTATACTGGTTCTAATCGTTGGTTTAGTCACCGGCGAGTCAATAGAGGGGCCCCTATCGATATTTACTGTTAATCAGGATGTAACTTATTTTTGTTGGTTGGTCGCTGCTTTTTATCTTGCCTGGCATTACACGGGACAGGCATGGGGAATGATTGCCACTTACAGCAAATTAAGTCAGCTGATGCTGAAAAAAAGTGAACGGTTTACACTTCGTCTAGGGTTACGGACATTACTCGTATGGCATGTTATCTGGGGTGCTCAGGATTTGCCTGCAGAGTGGTTTGCTGGTGTTTTACATGCCCATATTGGTACATTGCTTAGCTTGGCAAATATCGCAGCGTGTCTTTCTTTTCTAGCTTCTTCAGCTGTGTGGTACGGCATTTATTTACGAACAAAGCGGATACCTGATAAACGCATTATTGCTTCGTGGTTATCTATTTACCTTTGGTACTTCGTATTATTTTTTATGCCGGAGGCATATTTACTGGTTCAGGTATCACACGCCTTACAGTATCTACCTTTCCCAATTCGTGTTGAGTTAAATCGTCGACAAGCAAACTTAGTGGATATCAAACAAGTCGCCTTAAAAGGCTGGGCCATAAGGTATTACCTGTTACTGATCTGCGTAGGGATCGCCTTTTTTTACTTTCCGGAATTTATTTCTATCGAAAACCAACAGTTTACATTTGCTGTACTGGTTTCAAGCCTGATAAATATTCATCATTATTTTGTTGACAGCTGTATCTGGCGAATTAGCAATGCAGAAGTTCGTCGTGAGCTTTTTGCTCATTTAGAAACGAAATTTGTGAAATAATTTTCAGAGGAATTTAGATAAGGAATAATGGCGGAGCGGACGGGACTCGAACCCGCGACC
>NZ_DBNG01000009.1:221807-292065 GCF_002299105.1 Methylophaga sp. UBA678 | reverse complement strand
TAACCAACTGAACTACCGCTCCACTATCCTTCTTGGCAGACTTAAAAAATCGTCTGTTGGCCGAAGAAGCGAGAGAATATACAGCAATTTTTACAAAGGTGTTAGTGTTTCATGTAAAAATTTTTTCTCTCGCCTCTAAACTGACATTAATCCCTTTTATCCCAGTAGGCTTTTTTGGCTTGTTGCAGTTTTTCATAGCCGGCCAGTAAGGCATTATGCCGTTCAAATCCATGCAGACTCAGACCCGGTGTATGTAATTGATGAAAAACTGTTTTTGCCTCAACAATGGCCATTCCATCTTGCACGTTTTGCTCACCGTACATCAGTGACAAATACTGCTGATAATCCTGATACTCACGCTCATCATCCCATTTGATGTCCAATAAGGCTTTTAAGCAACGATAGAAACGTAATTGCGCCTCATTACCTTGTCCCAGCGACAAACACCAATCTACCCACTCCAGTGCCTGTTCATCTTGCAGAGCCAAACACAGCATTAATTTGATTTCACCCAAGCGGATAGTAGACCACAATGTGCCGGGATCAGGTGCCAAGCCGATAAATTGAGCAACCGGCGTATGATCGTTATAGCCACCATCTTCCAGTGCCACTAATAACTCACGCCATTGTTCTTTGGTACGAAATTTCAGTGATAATAAATCTTCGCGGAACAGGGCACCTTCATTATTATTTTCCCAGAGCAACTCATCGACGGGGTAAATATCCGACATACCGGGCACGAGAATACGGCAGGCGTAAACATCGAGATGCTCATAATCGGCAATATAGATATCAAAACCCATCTCATGAATAATATCGGTCAAATAAGTCAGTTCATCGCGTGTAGGGGCATCATGATCCCAATCATAAAACTCATAATCCGGTGCTTCAAGAAAAAAGTCATAAGACACATAACCACTGGAATCAATAAAATGCATTTCCAGATTTTGCGGTGAAGCGACTTCTTCCATATCAAATGTTGGAGGATGGAAAACATCTAACTGATCTAGACCTCTACCTTGCAGTAATTCGGTGACCGTTCTCTCCAACGCCACTTCAAAACTTGGGTGAGCACCAAAGGAAGCAAATACAGAACCATCTTTTGGGTTAATCAAGGTGACATTCATCACCGGGAATTGACCGCCCAGAGAGGCGTCAGCCACTTTCAGATGATAACCATGCTGTTCAAGTTCTTGTAATGCGGCCTTAATTTTTGGAAAGCGGTCAATGACATACTGAGGGACCTCAGGTAGGCAAATGCCTTCAGCAATAATATGATTTTTGACGTAACGCTCAAAGACCTCAGATAAGCCCTGAACCCGCGCCTCATTTTGCGTATTTCCGGCTGACATACCATTACTGACATAAATATTGCCAATGATATTAACGGGGAAATAGATGGTCTGGTAATCACGCTGACGAATATAAGGAACAGCACAAATTCCTCGCTCGCCAACGCCAGAATTGGTATCAAATAATTTATCTGCGGTTAGCGCCCTTTCCGGATCAAAGTGATCCCACAGACCTTCATCTAATATGCCTTCGGGCATTTCACCATCGTTAGAAACAAACCAACGTTCATTGGGATAATGCACAAAAGGCGCCTGGCTATGTTGCTCACCCAGATAGAAGTCAGCAAAAAAATAATTACAACTCAAACGCTCAAAATATTCACCTAAGGCACTGGCTAAACAGGCTTTAGCAGAACTCCCTTTACCATTGGTAAACATCAACGGACAGCTTTTATCACGAATATGCACCGAGTAAACATGGCTGACCGGATTTAGCCACGATGCCTCTTCGACATCAAAACCAAACGCTTTCAACTTCGCTTGCATGGTCGTAATACTGGTTTCCAGATCACGATCTTTACCTTTAATAAATGTTTGTTCAGTCATGATTTTTCCAAAAAATAACCCCCTGCTCAATACGAACAGAGGGTTGTTTGACATCATCAGCGGTTGTCTTACATTTTTTCAGCGGCAGCAATCGCTTTTCTTACTAAACGTCCTGCAGCGCCTTTCGCATCAGCCGCTTTGATTTGCTCGAGGTTGACCGGATTACCAACGATGATGGCGCCGCCCATACCTGCACCAAAGTGAGGTGTGCATTTGTACACATAGATACCTTCAACGGTAAAGGTACGCTGATAGTTTTCACCCATTTGTGAATGCCATGCTTCAGCACCTTCCGGAATCAGGCCTTCTAATGATTGTGTATCATGCGTAGGCATATTTTCCCAAGCGACTTTATCGCCAGGCTGAATCTGAATGACCAGTGGATCATATTTGAGACCAACCGCAGTAACAATGTGCGTTTTCGCTTCTGCAGACGCTTGCTCTTGTTCTGCAGGCGCCGCTTCAGCTTGTGTTTCTTCAACAGCCGCCTTCACTTCTTCAACGGCATCTGTCGCTTCATCATTATCAGGTTCGGCAATAGTAGATTTCACTTCTTCAACAGCCGCTTTCACGTCTTCAGCGGCATCATTCGCTTCACTGGTGTCTGGCTCGGCAATGGCCGCTTCATCTACCACTGTTTCAGGTACCGCCTCTTTCGTATCTTCCATATGCTCGGTGACGGTTTCATTCACACCACCCACTTCGTTTTGTTCAATGGGCTGAGTCATCTCGCTTTCAACAGATGCTGGCGCAACCGCATCACCTACTTTATCTTCTTTATTAGAAGAAGGTACATTGGCATAACGTTCTTTACTGTCATTTACAAAGACCGTAGATACAGCAGCAACAACAAAGATGGCCAATAGCGCAATTACAATGGCAATTAAAATGGATTTTTTCTTCATGATTCCTCCCAAGTAAAAAGTGATAAATGAATGATAACATTCTAAACTGACGATTTTTGTAGAGAAAACAATATTCCTATCAAAACTCTGTCATAATTGTGCCTACAGAACTCGTCGTTACCTGCTTCAGGGTAGACAATAAGTTCCATGTGTTAACAGACGTTCTGGCATGACCTCCACTTTTACATCCCGCTTTGTCGATGTAACACAACCGTGACTGTTAACCTTATCCAAAAACACACGCTGAATAATGCGAAGACGCTGTTTTCACTATATACGTTTTATATTGAGTAAATTATGACATTTTCCGAGTTAGGTCTCATTTTGCCACTGCAACGTGCCGTGACAGAGTCAGGTTATACGACCCCCTCCCCAATTCAAGCCAAAGCCATTCCTGCCATCATGGAAGGTAATGATGTTATGGCAGCAGCTCAAACAGGTACCGGCAAAACCGCAGGATTTACCTTGCCTATTCTGCATAAACTTTCTGAGGGTAAACCTGCCCGAGCAAATCAGGCACGCGCACTTGTACTCACCCCCACTCGCGAGCTCGCCGCTCAAGTGGAAGAAAGCATTAAGACCTATGGTAAATATTTACCATTACGTTCTGCCGTTGTGTTTGGTGGTGTAAAGATAAACCCACAAATGATGCGTATGCGTCGTGGTGTTGATGTGTTAGTGGCTACCCCTGGGCGACTTCTGGATCTCTATCAACAAAATGCTATCCGTTTTGATGAGTTAGAAGTGCTTGTTCTGGATGAAGCTGATCGTATGTTGGATATGGGATTTATCCACGACATTCGTAAGATTATTAATTTACTGCCACAAAAACGTCAGACCTTAATGTTTTCAGCCACGTTTTCCAAAGAAATCCGTGAGCTGGCAAAACGTCTGGTGAAGAATCCTGTCGAAATTTCTGTCGCCCCAGCCAACACCACAGCAAAAAAAGTGAAACAGTGGATTATTCCTGTCGATAAAAAACAAAAACCCGCTTTGCTGAATCAACTTATCCAGGATAATAACTGGTATCAGGTTCTGGTCTTTTCCAGAACAAAACATGGTGCCAACAAACTCACTAAATACCTGGAAGATCATGGGCTGAAAGCCGCCGCCATTCATGGTAATAAAAGCCAAGGTGCGAGAACACGAGCACTTGCCGACTTTAAATCCAATACCATTCAAGTGTTAGTGGCAACAGATATTGCCGCGCGCGGTTTAGATATTGATCAACTGCCCCATGTTATCAATGTTGATTTGCCTAACGTGGCTGCTGATTATGTGCATCGAATTGGTCGAACTGGACGTGCGGGTGCCGCAGGGGAGGCCATCTCCTTGGTCAGTGCCGATGAAGTCGATCAGCTCAAAGATATTGAAAAATTGATTGGGAATAAACTGGAACGTGTGTATGTGGATGGTTTTGAACCCACACATGATGTGCCTGATAGTTATAGCTTAACGAAAAAGACCTCGGCCAAGCGTCATCCGGCTAAACCACGCTCAGCCAGACCGCATTCGGAAAATACGCCAGCGAAACGTCCTGCTCGGCGCCCCCCCAGAAACAAACCATTGAATAGAACCAATAAAAAATCTGGCTAACCATCAATTGGCGTAAGGGACGTTTTGTTTCTTTGCGCCTTTTCATCTTTCCTTCATGTTGATGTTGTAAATTAAACATCACTTAGAACCATTTCTGCTTCCCGCCAGACAGATCACCGCACTAACAAGCTTCCATTAGTAAAAATTGTTTATTCGATGTAATCTTCATTAACAGCCTTAACAAATATTTACATCTTTGGGAACTAAGCGGTGACCAGCTACCTAAATATGCGATAACAGCCGTAAACGGAACAACATGAAGAATCATTATCATTGGAAAAGAGTCTGCCTATTTTTGTTTGTTTTGTCTGGTTTTCTCAGTACATCAAATCTCTATGCTGAAACACCTGTTTCAGTTTTATCACCAGAGAAATCGAAAGTAAGTGATAACTTAACACTCTCAGGAACCCTCACCGCTGAAAAGCGAGCCATGCTCTCACCCCGTGTAGATGGCTTGGTTTCAACTGTATTAGTGGATGCTGGCAGTCAGGTAAAAAAAGGAGACATTTTACTCGAACTTGATCCCGCTTTATCTAAACAAGTGCTCGCTCAGGCAAGAGCGGCGACCGCTGAAGCAAAAGCGGCTCGTGATGAAGCAGAGCGCCTGGTTAATGAAGCCAAAGGTTTACGTGAGAAAAATTATATTTCAGCGAGTGAAAATGCCAGCCGTTTATCAAGTTTAAATCTCTCTGAAGCTGCACTTATGGCAGCCAAGGCAGCTGAAGCATCTGCTCAGGAACAGTTAGCACGTCATCATCTTCCAGCTCCCTTTTCTGGGGTTATCAGCGCTAAACTGACTGAGGTGGGTGAATGGGTCAATCGAGGTACCACTGTGCTGGAACTGGTGGCGACCGATAAAGTCCGCTTAGATGTCAAAGTCCCTCAAGAACGTTTTTCAGAAATTAACCAGCAAAATCAGGTAGAAGTCATTCCCGATGTTTTTCCAGATAAACGCTTCAAAGGCACCATCAATGCCATTGTGCCGGTCAGCGATCCTCAGGCAAGAGCTTTTTTAGTCCGAATTCTGATTGATACTGGCGACATTAGCTTATTACCTGGCACCTCTGCCCAAGCCATCATTGGACTCAATGATAATCAGCAAACTCAACAGCGCATCATCATCCCACGCGATGCTTTACTGCTACATCCTGACGGAGGCTATAGTGTTTTTATTGTTGAGAATGGCATAGCTAAGCGTCAGAAAGTCCAGATTGGCAACCAAAGCAGTCAGGGTGTCACCATTCTGTCAGGCATCACATTAGAAGATAAGGTCGTCACACGTGGTAATGAAGTTTTACGAGACGGAGAAAACGTCACGCTTGTTGACCAAGAACAATAACCAGGTGTCATTTCATCATGCTTGAAGCCCCCATTAGAAACGGAAAGCTGCTTACGGTCATTGTTCTGATCATTATGGTGCTGGGTATCGCCGCGGCAAAACGTATCCCCGTACAAATGATTCCTGATCTTGATGTGCAAACCGTCAGTGTGGTCACTGGCTGGCCAGGCGCAACACCACAGGATATTGAAAAAGAAATCCTGATAGAACAAGAGCGTTATCTGCGAAGTGTTCCCAATCTGGCGCGAATGGAGTCACTGGCCGATACCGGACAGGCCACCATTGAGCTTGAGTTTCCATTTGGTGTGGATATTAATGAAACATTAATTGAGGTCTCTAACGCGCTCAGTCAGGTCTCCAATTATCCCGAAAATGTTGATCAACCTCGCCTCTACAGCAGTTCATTTTCTGAAAATGCCTTTATGTATTTTGCTGTGACCCCACTGCCTGGCAATCCTCTGAGCCTGGATATGGATATGGTCACTGACTTTATCGATGATGATGTCAGACCTAGGATGGAACGTGTAGCAGGTGTGTCTGAGGTTCAACTTCGAGGTGGTGCTGAAAGACAAATACAGATCCATATTGATCCTGCAAAACTGGCGCAGCGTGGACTCTCTCTAACTGATGTCCGAGATGCTATTCGTGAGCGTAACAGAGATACCTCAGCCGGTGATCTTGATGATGGTAAGCGTCGCTATTTTATTCGAACGGTCGGTCGGTTTAAGGATGTTGAAAGCCTGAAAGAACTGACACTTGCCCACCGAAATAACACCGACATCAAACTCAAAGACGTAGCGGAAGTCCGCCTAGATCATTATGAAGTACGGGGCTTATCCATCGTCAATGACGAAGCCGCACTGACCATGGCAGTAAAACGTGAAACAGGCTCAAACGTTATTGATATCAAACAGGCCATGCTGAAAGAAGTGGATGAAATTCGGCAAGATCAACTTCATCCTAACGGCTTAACGATTTCGTTAATTGGTGATGATGTTCGCTATGTTCAGGCCTCGGTAGAAAAGGTCACACAGAATCTGGCACTAGGTGCTATTCTCGCGACACTTATTCTGTATTTATTCTTGCGTTCAGGCAGAGCGACCGTAATTGGTCTGCTCGGTATGCCGGTGTGCACGATTGCTGCTTTTATTGGTCTATTAGCCTTTGATCGCACCATCAACGTCATCTCACTGGCGGGGATCGCCTTTGCTATCGGTATGACAGTGGATAACACCATTGTGGTACTAGAGAGCATTGAGCAGGCGCGCCGACGTGGCCTGGACCGTATTCAAGCCGCGATCACTGGCGTAAAAGAAGTCTGGACCGCGGTACTGGCCTCCAGCATGACCACCGTACTCGTATTCGCACCAGTATTATTTGTCGATGAAGAAGCCGGGCAGCTTTATTCAGATATTGCTATTGCGATATCGACAGCGATATTAGCCTCCATGTTATTCGCCGTCGCTGTCGTACCTGCTGCTTGTGCCCGCGTTGGCTTTGGTGATGACCGTGATCATGGTGATGATTTAAGTCATCCAGGCCCGATTTTAAAATTGGTCAGCTGGCTCAATACTTCGCCCTTTAAACGCCTCCTTTCCATTGTCATTATTTTTACCTGCACAATGGGTGCTGGCTGGTATTTACTTCCACCGGCCGAATATTTACCTGAGGGTGAGGAACCGAAAGCGTTCAGTATGATGGTGGCTCCACCTGGCTATAACTTACCTGAAATGCGTTTACTGGCAGATGATATCCGCCAGCATTTAAGTGAAGCCTTGCAGGCTGACCCAAATAAATTTGATGAAGGTGAACACAAACTACCCGCCCTGAAATATTATTTTCAGCGTATTAATCCAGGCTCAATATGGATTCTGAGTGAACCTGTTCGACCACAAGACTTAGAGGCCATGATGGATGCACTGACATCCATGTTTAAGGAATATCCAGGCATGCGTGGCTTCTCAAACCGTGGCTCAATTATTTCCAGCAGCCAAGGCGGCACACGAGCCGTGAATCTTGATATCTCTGGTGCCGATCAGGAAAGCCTCTATAGTACGGCTGAATACGCGATAAGACGTGCTGAAAAGCTGTTTGGTAACCCACAGATTGAATCCGAACCTTCCGCCTTGTCTTTAGATCAACCCTTAGTCGAAATTCGTCCAAACTGGGATCGACTAGCTGAGATCAATATGTCTGCAGATGATTTTGGTTACACAGTCGCGGCACTGAGTGATGGCGCTTATGTGGACGAGTTTTTTATGAATGATGACAAAATTGATATGTTCATCTTCAGCACCGCCGGACAAAACCAAACCCTGTCCTCACTGGCTAATGTGCCTATCATGACGCCACAAGGGACTGTTTTACCCTTAAATGCACTAGCCAATATTGTGGATACAGTTGATAGCGATCAGTTACGACGTGTGAATGGTCGTCGTACCGTCACTTTATTGATTATTCCGCCAAGAGAGATCGCGCTGGAAACTGCCGTGAATCAGGTTCGTACTCAAATGCTGCCCAATATGCAGGCAGAGGGTGAAGTGGCAAAAGGTGTGTCTATCAGCATTTCAGGGGCCGCCGATCAGTTAGATGCCACTCGTGAATCCTTATCAGGCAACCTGGTCATTGCCTTAATTCTTATTTATTTGCTGCTGGTCGCTATTTTTAGTCACTGGTGGTATCCATTGCTGATTCTCGCGACAGTCCCTCTAGGCATCGCCGGTGGTATTGTTGGCTTAGCGGCGGTCAATGCTGCTGGGCCTTTACTTAATTTATTTGGTGTTCCAGCGATTATCCAGCCATTCGATATGATTACCATGCTCGGTTTTGTGATTTTACTGGGTACAGTCGTCAATAACCCGATTCTGATTGTTGAACAGGCACGAAGAAATTTGGAAGATAAAGCTGTATCGGTTCGTGATGCCGTCAATCAGGCCGTTGCCACGCGCTTACGTCCAATTTTGATGTCCACTGCCACTACCGTATTTGGTCTAGCACCTTTAGTCTTTATTCCAGGTGCTGGTACTGAGCTCTATCGCGGTGTCGGTATCGTGGTACTGGTTGGGATTTTATGTTCAATGATTGTCACACTGACCTTTTTACCCAGTTTATTAATTACAGTATTGAACTGGGCTGAACGCTTTTCTTCCAGAAAAAAAGAGATATCAACGACATAAGATTAGAACTAAAAAGCGAATAACAATGTGTTTATTACAAGACTTTAGTCACTAAAAAGTGTGGGCCGATTTCTGGAATAATAAACTCTTTGGAAGCCTGCTTATAACCTGAGTTTGTATAGAAACCCATTGCTGTGCTTCTGGCATTAGCCCAGATTAGCTCTGCATCTTGCGATTCTGCATAGTCTTCTGCAGCACTCAATAGTGCTTTTCCAAGCCCTTTACCTCGATAATTTGTCGCTGTCGCCATCGCCCTTATTTGATAGGTGTTAGTCTGCTTAAGCAAAGGATTATCCTTCAAATAAACTGATACAACTCCTACGATAGTGCCTTTTTCATCCACAGCACCAAAATGTCTGGTAGTGACAGCCTTATCACCCTCAAACACACATTGAGCAAGCGGTTTACCAGAACGCAGAACTTCACTTCTTAAGCTTAATGTTTCATCGGCAGTGATTGTTTTAATCTTCATTTTTCAATATAAGCAGCGTTAACGTTCTGCTAGTTGCATATGCAGCAATGGATAAGGTTTACCCTGACCATCAACAGCTGAACGTCCAACCACGGCAAAACCAATGTGCTCATAAAAGCCTAATGCCTGTCTGTTTTGTTCATTCACATCGACCTTATTTGCACCGAGGTCATTTATTGCGTGAGTAGCAAGTCTTACCCCAACTCTCTGTCCTCTTGCTTCTGGTGAAACGAACAACATTTCAATATTGTCATCACTCACACCACAAAATCCGACTATTTCACCATCATCACGTTTAGCAATATTTAACTCAACCACATCAAAATAGTTTTCCAATATCAATGGTTTCAATGCCTGAAGATCCTGCTCAGCCAGAAAGTCATGAGTTGCTCTAACAGAGCTTTCCCATATTTCAATCAATTTTTGATAGTCTGTTTTTGTTGCTTTTTCAATCCGCATTATTATTTCAATCAAAAATTTTCAGAGCAGCATTCTGCAGTGTAAAACCTATGACATCAACATAGAGAAAACCTCCCTTGTCATAACAACAAGAGAGGCATGTCTTAAAAGTCGATGGTAGTGGAGACTGTGAATGTACGTGGCGCACCATAAGCCATACCACTCCAGGTATCGACACCAGACCAGTAATCACGGTCAAAGACATTATGAATACCGGCACGAATCGTGACATCTTTACCGGCCACCAACAGACCATAACGTGCGCCTAAATCGAGCCGGGTCCAGCTGGGTATCTTCTGAGTATTGGTCTGATTCACGTATTGTTCGCCGGTGTATATCAGATTTGCCGTCCAGATTAACTCAGGCACCATTGGCATATCCCATTCGGCACTGATATTCGCCTGCCGCTCAGCTACACCGACAGGTGTATTACCTTTGGTTGCAGGATTATTAGTTTTATTTAATTCCGCATCCAGCAACATGAAACCACCTAATACACGGATATCCGACGTTAATTGACCGAAGACATTCATTTCAATACCTCGGTTACGTTGTTCACCCGAAACAGACGAGATATTGTTCACTGTTTGATAACTGGGCTTTTCAATCTGAAACAGGCTGACTGTCGATGTAAACTCACCAAAATCAACTTTAGCCCCTACTTCGTATTGCTTGGTTTTGTAAGGCTCAAACACTTCTCCAGCATTAGCTGAACTGTCCGGGGCAATATCGCCTTTGCTCAAGCCCTCACTGCGGTTGGCATAAAGCGATACATTTTCCCAGGGTTTAAATACTATGCCGACCATCGGTGTTAAGGCACTTTCATTGTAATGAGTGGTGACGGCACCTGTGCTGGCATTAAAGCTGTCTGATTCCACCTGCTGCCTTCTGACGCCCAATGTCAGTTGCACTCTGTCATCCAGAATAGACAAAGTATCTGCTAAGGCAATCCCCCGCAGCCGACTCTCACTGACTCTGGGCGCATGCTGCGGATTAGCAACTATAATCTCAGCCTGATCGGTCGGTGAATACAGATTATTTAAATAGGAAGAACTGGCATTGATCGTCGCTTTTTCGAGCTGATCGCGATACTCGGTTAATTGCAGCGTCATATTGTGATTAATCATACCCGTGTCAAACCAGCCTCTCAGGCCGGTACTGACGGTATATCTATCCACATTAAAATCCGCATTACTTGGTGTAACGGTCACATCACCAGATGCACTCGTAATGCTAGGGTAGCCAAATAATCTGGATACACGGGTTCTGCCTCCACCGATATCAGCAAAGAAGGTTAATTGGTCATGGATATCATATTCGGCTTTGACCAGTAATGATTTGTCATCCACCTTCGACCATTCCCAGTCCTGAGTAATATTATGTTCACCATCCGGGGCCGATGGGACATCCACACCACTGGCTAACCAGAGATGGCGCAATGGGGCATCGAGATCTTCTTTTTGATGAATTAGATCGGCTGTCACTCTCAGTTTTTCGCCTTGATAATCCAGAGCTAAGGCCCATGACTCGACCTCGCGTGATTGGTTTTCACGTTCGGTATCACCATCACTGACAGTACCGTTAAATCTGACCCCAAATTGCTCGTCATCACCAAAACGTCGACTCAGATCAAGATGGCCTTTTAACTGACTATCAGAAGCGTAAGATGCGGTAAGTCGTGTTAAGTCTTCATCCAGAGCACGTTTGGGCACGATATTGATACTGCCGCCAACACTACTGTTTGGTGAGATGCCATAGATCATAGACGCTGGGCCTTTTATAACCTCGACTCTGTCGACATAATCAGCCAACACCCGGTAATTAGAAGCCACACCATACACACCATCAAAGGCGATATCGCCTAAATTACCTTCATTCATAGTAAACCCACGAATACGGAAAGAATCCAGCATGCCACCACTCACATGTGCTGTTCTAATTGAAGGATCTGTCGCCACTACATCGGCTAATGTCTCTGCTTGTATATCGTCAATATAATCACTGGTGAAGTTAGTCATATTAAACGGAGTATCCATCACATCGCGATTACCTAAGATACCGACACGACCTTGTTTGGCTACCTGACCACCGGCGTACTTTTCCGTTTGTAATGACTTTCTTACTACTTTTGCATTGATATCAATGGCATTTAATACCACTTCATCATTTGCTACAGCTTTAATCACAAAGCCTGTCCCGGTATTTTCTGCTTTAAGGTTATGACCGCTTAATAATGTAGCTAACGCATTCTCTGGCGTGTATAAACCTTTAATTGCTTTTGCTGATTTATTTTTTACCAGATCGGTATTCACCACGATGGATATATCTGCCTGACTGGCAAGTTGAGTGAGACTGATTGATAAAAAACCTGCAGCAATGTCAATTGGCTTTTTGCCACTCTCTACTGCCGAAGCAATGGAAAGCCAGCTTAATAAAAACACCATCAGGCTATAGCGAAACCGTGCTGGTGAAAGAAAACGATTGATAAACATGAGACTCCCTTATTTCATTTGTCTTATTAACGTTGACGAATGAGATAAGGAAATCACCACCAAGAACATCATTTTATTATTTTGATGTCGTAGTAATCGTTGTCCACCACGGAGTGAGTGTGCTGACTTTTATTGGGAATGAATCTGCTAATAAGGCTAATGCCTCAAGCGGCTTATCTAGAGGCAGTACCGCTGAGACATGATAATTATCTAACGGTTGATCATCAAAGTAGATATACCCTTTATGAAAACGACTCAGAATCGCAAGCACATCCCCTAACGGCATACCATCCACCATTAACTGGTGTTTGTCCCACATCAAGCTGGCATCGCTGACACTAAAGTCAGTAACCTTCCCCAGATGTTCTTCATAAACACGAATCTGCTGGCCTGGGTGAAGAGGTTTAACATCACACCCTTGTCGCTGACAGGTCGCCGCTACACTAGATTCGATCACTTTCAGTAAACTGTAATCGTCCCGCTTATCCACACTAAACTCTGTACCCAGAGCGGTGAGACGACCGTGCTCTGTTCTCACCACAAACGGTCGCTGCGGATTTTTACTGACCTTGACTCGTATTTCCCCTTTCAACAGATGAATGGTTCGTTGAGTGTTATTAAAATCGACATTAATAGCACTATCACTACTCAGTGTAATAATTGAATTATCTGCCAGGGTGAAGGATTGCCATTGTCCCACATCTGTTTTTTTATCAGCCATCATCAGTGTAATGCTATTTGGCAACCAAGTAAGTATTGGCAGAAAAACGACCATTAGCAGCACAAATGTTTTTGCCAGGGTTTGCCAGGAATGTTGATGATGTCTGTCATTGACCGAGACAGATAATGCCGCCTTCGATGCTGACCGGGGGAATTGCTGAATACTGCCCAACATGGCGTTTAACTTATCCACCGCATCGGCATGGCGCGGATCCCGGTTTTTCCAGTCAAAGAAGGCTTGTTTTTGTGTTGCTGACGGTGGGTTTTCTTCATCAGACATTAACACAAGCCACTCTGCAGCTTGAGTAGAGATATTTTCCGAATCTGTCCTTTCAACTGATGAATTCGTGGACATTAATACGACTCTGTTTCAAACACCTGCTGACAGGCGACTAAACTTTGAATCAAATACTTCTGCACCATGCTTGTGGATACACCCAGTTTTTTGGCAATAGCAGACTGGGTTAAACCATCAATATGCCGAAGAATAAAAGCTTGTCTGACATGTATAGGTAACTTATCTAACGCCTGAGAAATATTATCCAATGCATTGATCGCCACATAAACATCTTCTGCTGATGGTATTGGTTCAGCATCATCCAAGCTAACTTTTAACTCTTCTAAATACGCTTGTTCCAATAAAGAGCGGCGCCGTTTATCAATTAATAAGCGTTTGGCAATGGTCAGCAACCAAGGACGAGGTTCTTCGATTTGAGTTAAATCTCTTTGCTTACTGATAACATTAACAAAGGTGTCCTGTGTGAGATCTTTGGCATTTTGTGAACAGCCTAATTTTTTACATAACCATCCAGTCAACCAATAGTGATGATTTTCATACAACGAGGTGATGAAACTGCTTTCATCACTCAGCTGATTAAAAGCAATCTGTTTATTACTCGACATGTTCAGCGGTGAAACCGTAAAAGATATTAATGATAACTATTATCATTTAAACACATATCGTATGCAAACTTTTGTTTTTATTAGAAAGCAAATTTATTACATTTGCATACAACTGTATTATTCCATCTATAAAACAGATTTACAGTTAATGTCTCAACTTAAGCGATACTGCCGGAGAAAAGAATGAAACAAACGGGAAAAATTAACTACCTTGAAATCCCCTCTCAGGATTTAGACAAAACCAAAGCTTTTTTTAGTAATGTGTTCGGGTGGAAATTTGTCGATTATGGTCCAGATTATATGGCCATCGAAGACGCGGGTATTGATGGTGGATTTTATAGAACGCCACTTTCATCGACTCAAGATGCTGGTAGCGTGTTGATTGTGCTTTATAGCGAAACGTTAGAGGCTACCCTTGAACACGTAAAAGCGGCTGGTGGAGAAATTGTTAAAGACATTTTTTCATTCCCCGGTGGACGCCGTTTTCATTTTACAGATCCAAATGGTAATGAATATGCAGTCTGGTCGGAATAAACTCACACTCACTTTTTATGATTCATGGCGTCGTTTCAGGTAACTACCAAATTGAAAGATCAGAAAACCTATCAGCGACAGAACAATAGCAATTTCATACCTACGGTAAGCGACTGAAAGTCCTATTGCACCTGTTAACCATATTCCAGCCGCATTGGCTGTTCCCATCGCTCTACCAGACTCTTTAACAATAGCACCACCACCGATGAATCCCATACCGGTAATCACGCCATACATCACTCGTGCTTCCGCATCACTTCCTTGATAGACATCCATTGCGACTAGCATAAAGGCACAACAAGCAATAGACACTAAAGGATAGGTTCTTAAACCGGCCCCTCCGGTATCGACATATTCTCTATTCATTGCGATAGGTAGAGCTAGGATAAAAGCAATACCGATTTGATATAAATTAAACCAAACCTGATCAAAGTTAATTTCGGGCATGATGCTATCTCATTGAGTTGTAAGTCCTACCATGCCATTAGCGAGTACTTTAATTCAACGTTTTTTGTTCAACAAACAAGAGTTCTTCGGTATCAAATCCAGCTGCTTTTGCTTTATTAATAAAGTGTTGTTTTACCTCATCAGACACTGTAGGTGTTCGTGAGAGTAACCATAAATAATCATGATTCGGACCCGAAACAAAGGCATAACGATAATCATCATCTAGTTCAAAGATGACATAACTTCCATAGAATGGACCAAAAAATGAAACTTTCAGATGACCTTTATGAGGACCATCAACAAAGTAGGCTTTACCTTCTGCTTGTTTCCACTCTTTTTCTTCTGCTGAGTAACCACGGTTAATCACTTTGACACCACCATCTCCTTTTAGAGAATATTGTGCCGTGACGTTACTTAACCCCCGCTCAAAGCCATGATCTAATCTGGCTATTTCATACCAATTTCCGAGATAGCGATTTAGAACAAAATTATCTACAGCTGTCACGCCTTTTGGTGTGCCAGTACAAGCCACAGCGCTGATAACTAAAAAAAACAGCATCCCGAATAGACGCATATCTCTCTCCTTTGATTATTATTATGGATGAGGCAATATCAGTAGGACACAAACAGGCGCTATTGTTTCCCTTAAGACACTATAAAAAACTAAAATGCCAGTAAGGCTTTGACTCCAATGTATACAGCACTAAAAAAGCCAATCAAAAATACTAACGAACGATATGTATCCATATCGAGAATGTAGAACAACGGATGGAACAGTCGGCTTAACAAAAACAAACCCGCCGGGTAACTAAAATCTGCCAGGTTCAGGCCTGAGGCATAGGCCAACAAGCTCATAGCAGAAAATAAAATCAATGACTCCCAAGCATTATGTTGAGCGGCGAGTACCCGCGCCCCCAACCCGGTCATATGTGCTTGTTGTGCACGTGGGTAATGGTTATCAAATTTGCCAAACTGTTTATATCGACAATAGCCACCTAACATGGCCAATAACATTGGTAGAATCGCTACAATAAATAACACCCATAATAGAACTGGCATAAATCACTCGCTTTATTTAGAAAACACATTGTTTAATGCATTCATCAATGACTGTTGAAAACGTTCAGGATCTTGAATTTGAGGAGAATGCCCCAAGTCATCGAATAACACTAAATGTGATCCTGGAATCGCTTTTGCTGTTTTTCTCGCTAACACTGGGTAATTACCCAGTCGTTTTTTCACCTCATCAGAGACGAAAGCTTTACCAATCGCGGTATTGTCTTTTTCGCCAATAAATAACCAGGTCGGCACCGAAAGCTGATCAAATTCATGCACTACAGGTTGCGTTAGAATCATGTCGTAGTGAATAGCCGACAACCAGGCTGAATCTTCCTTATCTGCTTTGTATGGCATCATCAACATATCGATCCAGTGTTGATAATCATCACGCCACTGACCTGCATAATAGGTGTTTTGCTGATAGTTTCTGGCTTTTTTAGCGGTCAGACCTAACTGGTTTTTATACCAGTCTTTAATCGACACATAAGGCACACCTTTCGCTAACCAATCTTCGAGCCCAATGGGGTTTACTAGAAATAAAGCATCAACATTATCCGGATACAATAGGGCATAACGTGTGGCTAGCATTCCACCCATTGAATGTCCGACCACCACTGCTTTATCAATTTTTAACTGGTTTAACAGGCTTCTGCTATTGGTTGCCAGTTGATGAAAGCTGTACTGATAATCAATAGGCTTGGATGATTTGCAAAAGCCTATCTGGTCGATTGCCACAACACGATATCCGGCAGCTGACAGCGCGCGGATAGTCTCCCCCCATGTGGCTGCACAGAAGTTTTTACCATGTAACAGAACGACGGTTTTCCCGTTCGCTTCAGTAGTCGGTTTTACATCCATATATGCCATTTCAAGCTGCTTTTTCTGGCTGGAAAGAGACATAAACTGGACTGGATAAGGATAGTCAAAATTCTCTAATCTGAAACCGGATTTATTCTTTGCTGATGCGGCGCTGCAGATGAGCAACAAAACGACAAAAAAACTCAGGACGCGGAACATATATGTCATCACTACCTTATTACCTTTTTAAACTTAGTTTGTCTTAACATCATTAATGATATTTGGCGGCTGTAATGAAAATATTAAATGATTCACACCAAATCACTACAGCCTGATAATCAGTCGGACTAATACCCTCAGGCATATCCAGCATAAAACCATTAAAGGTTCTGACATCACCTACTTTTATCATCTTATCTTTATTGGCTAGAAACGCTTGTTTCGTTTCAACAAACAGAGGAGATAAATACAACTTGTAATCTGGACCAGGTGTAATCTGTCCATCAAAGGCGATCTTGTCAGCACTGATGTAGACCGTGCCGCTACCATAATGCAGCACATCACTCCCCTCAAGATCACGTTCAAAGTCGCCGGTGAATAGTGCTGAGGTGGCCACTTGACCAATCTCAACCATCGAAGGTTTATCTGGCTGCGTGAGAATAGGTAATGCATAAATGCCCAAGGCAAACCCCATTACCAGCATGACACTATGAGTGAGTAACAGTAATACTTTCTTCATCGCACTCCCCTCTCATATGACTATCATCGTTGAGCAGATAGCGTTTGTATATGGTTTTTATTGTTTTCTATTTCCTGCTGTAAGTGTTTTATTTCTTGTAAATGCTGTTGCAGCACTACTCGCATATTTTCTAATACTGTGGGATCACGTGTGGCAACCATGCCATTACCCACATCATAAGTCTGCTGCTGCAAGGCCTCATATTTCGCCTTATTTTCTACCGCCAAGTCATCAATTTGGCGTTGTAGCGCTATATTCTTTTTCTTGAGCGTTAAAATTTCTTTAATTCGCGCATCTTCTTTGTAAGCGGCCGTGCGTTGCTTTTGTTGATCAATATCGTCTTTAGAAGGCTGATGAAGTTTTATGTCAACCTTTTCAGACTGTGACAGGCAAGGTTTATCCTGAAAATGCACCTGGCCTTTTTCAGCACATTTATAAATATCTGCCTGAGCAACCATGCTGATGCCCAGAATTAGTAACAATAAAACACGTAACATCCTTAACCTCCAAAATCCTTTTGGGATGGACAACTCAAAGATGATAAGACTCCAGTCTTTCTACCTCATGTTTTGAGCCCAGAATAACGGGTACACGCTGATGAATAGATTCGGGTTGTAGAGACAGAATACGTTCTCTACCCGTACTACTAGCCCCTCCTGCTTGCTCAATGATAAAACTCATCGGGTTGGCTTCATACAGCAGTCGTAACTTCCCACCTTGCTGTGCGATACGACTATCGAGTGGATACATAAAAATCCCTCCACGTGTCAAAATGCGATAGACCTCGGCGACCATGGAAGCATTCCAGCGCATATTGAAATTCTTCTCACGCACACCATCTACACCTTGAATACATTCATCAATATAGCGCTTAACGGGTGGTTCCCAATAACGCTGGTTCGACATATTAATTGCAAACTCAGACGTGTCCTCTGGGATCTGCATATCCGGATGAGTCAAAATAAACTCACCCACTTCTCTATCCAAGGTAAAGCCATTTACACCAAAACCAGTGGTAAGAATGAGCATAGTGCTGGGACCATACACACAAAAACCGGCGCAGACTTGCTCTTTGCCTTTTTGTAAAAAATGTTCGTGACTGGGATTTTCAATGCCTTCAGGACAGCGTAATACGGAAAAGATGGTACCTACGCTCAGATTGATATCGATATTGCTCGATCCATCTAATGGGTCAAAACAAAGTAAGTACTTACCTTTTGGGTAATCATCAGAAATAGTGATAATGTCATCGATTTCTTCTGACACCATCGCCGCCAGATGACCGGTCCAGTTTAAGTGCTCCACCATGACATCATTGGTCAGAATATCGAGTTTTTTCTGATGCTCGCCCTGCACATTATTGCTGTTAGCGTAGCCTTCCAGACCTAAAATACTACTTCGATTGACCAGGTTTGCGATTTTTTTACAGGCACTAATGACATCATTCAACAGTCCTGTTAAATCACCTGTCGCTGATGGGTGAGCACGTTGCGTTTCAACAATGAATTGATTAACTGATTGTCCGATATCAGACATAAAGACATCCCCGTCATTAACACATTAAAGCTATCATCATTTCTAACACGGAGAGAAAAGAAACCCGGCTAGAAGCCGGGTTTTTCTGGTTTAAATCTTAATTAAAATCTCACCCATGCCTATGCCGGAAACATCGCCAGCATAGCGTTGAACACGTGAAAAAGGTTCAATCTCGGCAAACTTGGTATTAAACTTTTTAAATGACGCAAACATCAGCGGCAAAAACGCTAATGTATGTGAACCACAATCATTAAAGTTAGCAGATATACCTTGTTTCGGTGCTGAGGTCAGTAATAAGGTGCCACGTTTCATCGCGTAACCAAAATGTTTACCCACGTTACCTAATACGGCAATCGTCCCTGACACCATTCTTGAGCCGCAGTAATCACCGGCATCACCTTCAATAAAGATATAACCGCGACGCATGTGATCACCTGTTCTTGCACCCGTATTACCAGTGACAATCACAGTACCACCCGTCATACCATTCTTATAACCAATACGGGCACCACCCAGGAAATCACCGGCATTACCATTAACCTTAATGGTACCGCCTTTCATTTCACAGGCAGTGTAAATGCCGGTATTACCATTAACGGTGATATCGCCAGTTTCCATAAACTGTCCAAGATAAGCGCCTGCATTTCCATCCACAGTTATCTTACCGGTGGTCATTGCATGACCGATATGATCCAGTTTATCTGAGGCTTTAGCGAAATGAATGTTCGCAACATCATCACCCTGAAGATCAAAAATCTCATCCGTACGTACAGCTTGGTTACCAACCACTAGGGTGGTTGCTGCAATTTCCGCCGTTGTTTTATCAGCCAATTTGTCGGCTGTTAATGGTGAACAATCCACCCGCTGTGCAGGTGATGTTTTTAACGTGAATGTTAATGCACTCATGCCATGATCTCCTGTAAGTGGAAGTGGTATGGACCTAATTTACCGCCATAGTTACCCGCGCTGATACGACGAATACCATTTTCAGCACCTAAATCACAGACCGCCTGTATACCCACACGCATTGCTTTATCAATATCTTCTTTGGTCAAACCGTCAATTACAATTTCCATGACCGATTCAACTTCTGGTGATAAATCACTCTTAGTCTGACCTTTTAAGGTCGGACAGAAAGCATCATTGGTAGACGCATTCAGCGCTTTAAACTTGGAGCCCACTTTAGAACCTGACCTTACAACCCCGCCCGGGAAAGGCATGATGACGTTTGGAATTTTTCTCATTTCTTCAATCGCCGCTTCACACGCCGCTAATGCTTGCGCTTGTGATTCAGCTAAGACCAGGAAGTTACCACCGCCGACAGAGTCATGAACACCGGTCTTTTCCTGTGTTAAAAACTCACCATCCATGACAGGAATACGCCAGTAACGTTTACCATCAATCATTTTCGAAATCTGGAAACCGTCACCGAAATAACGCAAGTTCTGACCTAGAGCGATTTCTTTTTCGCTGTTATCCAGTCCAGAAAACAAGGCTGATGTAGGTGACGTTAAAATACATTGGCCAGCACGCGTTTCTACTTGTTTCGCCAGACCTTTACCACCCATTGCAAAGATAAGTACTGAGACACCTGGACGACCATCCGGTGTTTCACTCGGATCCAGTTCGCGCTCAATACCTGCTTCACAACCACAGGCGATAACAGAAGTCGCAAAACCGGTGAATGCTTGTGCTGAAATCATGGCCCATTTGGCATTTAATGCTGTAATAATCAGCCGTGTGCCTTTCATTGGAAAAGCTTCAGCAAACGTCTCATCTATTGTGACGCCGTTGATAATCATAACTTGCCTCCCTTTTTCAACGGCTGTACGGTCAAGCTGCCACGGCCATCATCAACAATTTCGTCATCACTGATTTTAAAGTTACCCATCGTCATCGTGTGATATTTATCGAAGTATTCTTTTAAAGGTTTTTCAATACCTTTGTCATACTCAGGTTTGACCACATGAGTCGTTCCCCAAGTGACTTTCACCAGCTCGCCGTTTTTCACAACAATATTGCCATCTTTAAACACATAATCAGGTGAGGTGAACATTTTTTCACGATCAGCATGATCGGTATACACCGTAATATCTGCAGCAGCACCGACACCTAAATGACCACGGTCAGCCAGTCCAACCAGTTTTGCTGCACCAGCACGCGTCATGATAGCAATATCATAAAGACTGTATTCACGATCCAATGAGGCTAGATGTGTGGCATTTTGTGCTTCTGGATGCAGCGTAGACAGCATATCGTTACGGAAAGACTTATCCATCAATAACTTAATTAAATGTGGGTAGCTGGTAAACGGTGCGCCATTGGGGTGATCTGTGGTCAGGAAGATACGCCATGGATCATCCACCATCAGGAAGGTTTCCAGACCGATCATCCATTGCAAGGCATTTACAAAGCTTTGATCTTTGTATTTGAATGGGACAACACCACAACCACCATCACATTCGATATCCATACACACCCATTTATTAGGATGGGCATGTTTGCTGCCATCAAACTGACGCATATTATCGCCAGAGGCGGTCACTGTCTGACCAAACAGAATCTGACCAACGTCAACGGTGATATTTTTGTTTCTATTGATAGATTCAGCGATCTCAGCTGCACCTGATGAGAATTTAAAGTCACCTTCAGTGCCATAACTATGGAACTGAATATGGGTTAAATGCATCGGCAAGCCTTCAATACCTTGAATCGTATCGAGTGTCGTATCTTTGTTACCTGGTACACCTAGATTACAACCATGAACATGTAAAGGATGTGGCACACCCAGTTCAGTCACCGCACGAGATAAACGCTGCAAAATCTCACGTGGAGAAACGTTATAAAAACTGTTTTTCTCATCCAGATCCAACTTACGTTGGTTAAATTTAAATGCATTAATACCACCGGGATTAACCACTTTCAAACCAATAGCCTGACTGTGTGTTAATGTCCAGGCCACATAGTTATTAATGGCTTCCTGATCTTCATTGGCCGCCATCATGCGTAATAGGAAGTCATCGCTTCCCAACATGGCATAACCACCTTTATCGATAATCGGTGTGTCATGCATTTCCATATGTGCCTGACGCGCATTAACTGGCATCACCGCAGGTTCAAATCCGGCTGTGTAGCCCATTTCAGCGTAACGATAACCTGTTGTTAGCGTACTTGGTGCAGCATGACCGCTACCGCTTCGCATGAGTTCTGTACGTTCAATTAACGATTCGGCATGATCTTCCGGTAGCATAGTACGGGCAATATTGACTTTACCGCCACCAATGTGGGTGTGCATGTCGATCGCGCCAGACATAACGACTTTGCCACGGACATCAATTTCTTCGTCGACTTTTCCATCCGCTGGTGCGTCTACTATGCGACCATCGCGGATATAAATATCTCTCACTACATCATTTTGCCCATGTTCTGGGTCAAAAATGCGTCCACCTGTTAATTTTGTCAGCATATTTTTTCTCCGTTTACAGGGCTTTCTCAACAGCCGCTAATACCTCATGTGTGCTGGGTAAACCACTGTCACGTAATTTTGTAAGTGGAAGTGATACTGAGCTATCACAACGGAATGTTCGTCCTACATGGTCGATACCGGGAACCCCCACCGGGATAAAGACTTCCGGTTCACTCTCAAACGTCATTCCAGAGCGGCCTAAAACAACTGTTGCTGCGTCAGTTTTTGGTGGCGTTAACTTCGTGTTGAAACTGGAAATCCAAAGCAGACAGTCCACTTCTCCCTCATCCAGCATACGTTGCCCACGGTTCAGGAAGGGATCGTAATCAGGCATATTTCTGCTGAAGCTGGTTCGCATCGGATAGCCGGCTTGCCAGGATGACACGGCATTCACTGTGGTATCACCATCTTTACCACCCAACATTAATCCATTACAGCGCGTGGTTTCATTGACCTCTTTGATCATTTCACACAGGTTTTGAATGCTTGCTTCAGCATGCTCCATACTCATTTCAGAGCCAGACCAAGTAAGTACAGAGTATTTTGCAGTATTAATTTTTTCTGCCAGCTCAGCAAGTTCGGAAGTGGCTATCCCCCCCACAGATTCTGACTGAATTGTTTTGCCTTTGACTAAGGCCCTTAATACAGAAATGACTTCTGGCAAATCATCAATATCACACGGTAATACACTGGCTTTTCTACCTGCAGGAGAGGTGGAAGCGTCACCAGAAGGTGATTTACCGAGATAAATAACTTCCCTTGACTCAATATCCTGACCAAACATACTTTCTTGTGGCCAGATCATGCGCTCATAAAACCGAGGAAAGCCTTTTTCGATATCACTACCGACAACAATCAACAAATCAACACGATTTCTGACCTCAGTCAGTGTGGTTGTCATGTAACCAGTGTCTTGTAGTACCAGAATATTTTTGAAAGCGTTATCAGAATAAAAACTATCAACCGTAGCTCGCGTCATATCGGCGAGTGACATTGCCGCCCTGGCACCATTTAAATCAGTCGCCATTCCACCTATTAGAGGTTGTTTGCTTGATTTCAGCAAACCTGCAATGTGATTGACTGCTTGTTCAAATGAAACATCCTGACCTTTTATCCGTGGTGAAAGATCAGTTATCGGTGTCTCAAAACCAGGTTTGGTGACCGCATCGCCATTCTCTTTCACCGTGATGGTATTACCCTTGACTTCGATGACCAAATCATCAGAAGCAATACCACAAAAAGGACTGACTACATCTTCAAAGATGTGAGTTTCTGTATTGTCCGTCATGTCGGTGTCCTCAATTACTCAAATTACAAAACTGAAATCAGTAGCGCTTGATAATAAACAGCCTGGACCATGACAGTCACGAATTTATTCAACTTTCTATTATCAATTGTGTTTGGCCCGTAACAGTAGCGAGTCGATATTATTTTCACGTAATTGCTTTTGCAAAGCATCTGCCTTGCTGCGACCAGCAATAGGACCCACCTGAACTCGATGCCAGGTTTCTTTATTGTCTATAGTAACGCTCTGAACTTTAGACTCAATACCTAATAAGGCTAACTTCGCGCGAAAACCGTCCGCATCCGCAGCCCGCTTGAAGGAACCAACTTGTATCATATAGCTGACATCAGTTTCAGCTGACGTTTCCGCTTCTGTACTATTTGTGGCCTCAGCCGCATCTGAATCATCAGAAGGCGAAGTGACGATCGGTTGTGACCCTTTATTTTTCTTATCCACCATCACTTCCATCTCAGGGAGTAAGGTATAAAAATCAAATGTGGGTTCCACCCCTTCCTTCTTTTCAGGCTTTTTCTGCTGTTTAGACTCCGTTGTTTTTACACTACCAGACTTATCGGCTGGAACATTATCTTTAAGATGCAGTAAAAACATCACAAAAGCACCAACAGCAAAGCTCAACAACATCGGACCCCATGGTAGGGAACGGGATGATGGCTCGTTACGTGTATTTCTTTTTGCCGCCAAAGCTCAACCTCTTACATCGACTCAGGCGCTGAAACACCCATCACAGATAAGGCATTATTAATGACTTGTCTGACTGCTGAGACCAGTAATAAACGTGCCTGACTTAACTCCACATCATCCACAATAAATTGATGTGCGTTGTAATAAGCATGGAAATCTCTAGCCAAATCAGTTAGATAGTGAGCCAACAAATGAGGGGTATGATTTAATGCTGCTGTTTCCAGAATTTCTGAATAACGTGACAGCATCGTCATTAATGTCTCTTCCTGAGGTTCTGTCAGTTTGTTCAGGTACTGTTTTGCACTATCTGGATTCCAGTCTTGTCCGCGCTCAGCCAGCTGTCTGAAAACACTACACACACGAGCATGAGCATACTGTACGTAATACACGGGGTTATCATTGCTTTGAGATTTTGCGAGCTCCAGATCAAAATCCATATGCTGATCAGCGCCACGCATCACATAAAAGAAACGCGCTGCGTCTTTACCCACTTCGTTACGTAATTCACGCAACGTTACAAACTCACCGCTTCGGGTAGACATACCTACTTTTTCAGTTCCCCGGTATAAAACCGCAAACTGCACTAGTAAGACATTTAATTTGTCTGCATCAAGTTGCATTGACTCGACAGCCGCTTTAACGCGTGGGATGTACCCATGGTGATCAGCACCCCAGATATCAATAATGCGATCAAAACCACGTTGGTATTTGTTGAGGTGGTAAGCAATATCAGAAGCAAAATAGGTAGCTTGGCCATTGTCACGCACAACAACACGATCTTTTTCATCACCAAATGCCGTGGATTTAAACCACCATGCCCCTTTGTCCTGGTACAAGTGACCAGCAGCTTTGAGCACTTCAACCGCTTTGTCTACATCGCCTGACTCAACGAGGGAACGTTCGGAAAACCATTCGTCATACTCTGTACCAAACTCAGCTAAGTCATCACGAATGTCATTCAGGATGGCATTGAGACCTTTATCAAAAATAATCCGATAATTGGCTTCGCCTAATAAGCTTTTCGCTTTATTGGTCAATGCATCAATATGCATTTCTTTGTCGCCACCATCAGGCTCATCCGCAGGGATATCTTCAAAAACCTGACTGGCCGAAAGTAAAAACTGGTTACCGAACTCAGTTTTTAACTCACCTGCAATATTTCTTACATATTCGCCTTGGTAACCATTACTCGGGAAAGTAAACACTTCACCAGATTCATCCAAATAACGCAGCCAGACACTGGTAGCCAGTATATCCATTTGTCTGCCGGCATCATTCACATAATATTCGCGGTGAACGTCAAAACCGACCGCGGATAGCAGGCTACTCACAACAGAGCCATAAGCAGCACCACGACCATGCCCGACATGCAAAGGTCCAGTTGGATTCGCGGAAACGTACTCTACCTGTACCTTCTTACCCTGCCCAACTTGGCTTAAACCAAACTTTTCACCTTGCTCAAGTACATCTGTGATGACTTTCTGATTCGCTTCAGCAGAAAGGAAAAAATTGATAAATCCAGGGCCGGCAATCTCAATTTTGGAAACAAACTCTGTCGCGGGCAATGCTTCAACGATTTCGGTGGCAATTTGACGAGGATTCATTTTGGCTGGTTTGGCCAGCATCATCGCGATATTGGCGGCAAAATCACCATGAGATTTATCTTTAGTTCGCTCTATCTGTATCTCAGGTAGCTCAATGTCTAAAGCGTGTTTTTGAATAAACGTAGATAAAGCCTGACCGAGCAGGTTTTTCAGTTGATTTTTCAACGTTAATGAACCTTGAATGCAATTTGAATAGTGTCGCGCATTTTACCCGATCATCCACTCGGTTTACATCCTTGATTGTCTCAAGTTTGACTGCTGTATGACTGTTTAAAGAATATCGACCGGATCGATATCAATAGACCACCTTACCTTTCGCGCCAGTTTATGTCTTGAAATCACACTGATATGTTGATCTAACAATTGGTGTAAGGGTTTACGTTGTGCACTACTTAGTAATAATTGTGCTCTGAATCGTCCTCCCTTTTTTTCCATAATGGCAGGGACAGGACCTAAAATGAGGACATCCTCAGCGAGTTGTTGATGACACTGTGCGCTGAATGCTTCTAAAAAAGCGGTGGCTTCTTCTCTATCAGCAGACTCAGCTCGAATGACCGCCCAGTTTGACGCTGGAGGTAATGCCATTTCTATTCGTTCTTGTAATAGACTTTCTGCCGTTTTTTTGTATCCGTTGGTGATCAAGGTTTTCCAGAAATTATGTGCGGGCTGTTCAGTCTGAATAATAACTTCACCAGACTTTTCTCCTCTTCCAGCCCTTCCTGTGACTTGAGTAATCATTTGTGCCAGATTTTCTGTGGCTCTGAAGTCTGCACTATATAGGCCTTGATCCGTATCAAGCACCCCCACTAAAGTCACATCATGGAAGTCATGACCTTTTGCCAGCATTTGCGTGCCCACTAAAATTCGTGCTTCTCCCTGTTTGATATCAGCGACTAAGTCAGAAAAAGCATTCACTCTTTGTGTGGTATCCCGATCTACCCTAATCACTGGCGTTTTGGGAAAAAGTTGTTGTAAATGCTGCTCTATTTTTTCTGTACCAGCTCCATAACTTTTAAGAGAGCTGGATTCACATTCAGGACATTCATCAACTAAACGCTGAATATAGCCACAGTGATGACAAAACAGAATATGACGATGTTGATGAACCACCATTCTTGCATCACAGTGTTTACATTTTGCTTGCCAGCCACAGTCGTGACACATCAAAACGGGAGCATAACCACGCCGATTAATAAACAAAATGACTTGATTGCCCGCATCAAGATGTTTTTTTATTGCCTTAAGTAGGATGTCACTAAAACCGTGATCAGGATTAGCCTGACTACAATCAACTAAACGTACTTTGGGTAATTGAGCACTTCCTGCACGTTGTGTTAATTCCAGAAGTTCAAAGCGTTGTTTTTTTACTTGATACAAACTTTCCAGAGAAGGCGTCGCACTTCCCATGACGATAGGAATATCGTACTTCTGAGCTCTAATCAACGCGACATTTCTGGCGTGATAGCGCAAACCATCTTGTTGCTTGTAAGAACTGTCATGTTCTTCGTCAATAATGATAAGGCCAGGTTGGCTTAAAGGAGTAAAAACGGCAGAGCGTGTACCAATAATGACATGAGCTAATCCTGCTTTTGCTAATAGCCAGGCTTGTTTTCTCTCTTTATCAGACACGGATGAGTTTAAGATGACAATGGTTGTATTCAATCTTTTCTTGAATCGATCAACAAATTGACTCGTCAGACCAATTTCTGGGATAAGTATTAATACTTGCTGATTGTCCTTTAACACCCTTTCAGTGAGTTCAATATAGACTTCCGTCTTACCACTTCCTGTTATTCCTTCTAGCAAAAACGGTTGAAATTGGTCCTTTTTTTTCCAAACGTTTTCTACAATGTTTTGTTGTTGATCATTAAGTTCTAAATCAAAATGAAGTTCATTCTGTGCTATCGGTAACTTTGCTTTCTGTTGTTGCGATATAAAACCTGCTGTTTCAAGCGATTTTAGAGAAGTATTAATATTTCCAAGGTAATGCTTTAGCTGGGATTGACTGATGCCGTCAGGATAATCATTAAGTAAATCTAAGCACTGCTGTTGTTTCGACCCTATTTTTTTCTCTACGGTTTTGTTAGTTCTGCTCCACCAATTTTCTGTCTCGATTTCTGCAGGTTTGCCTGTTCTTAAGAGTTTAGGTAAAGCCGTTTGGAAACATTCTCCTAAAGGATGATGATAATAACGGCTTACCCATAACAATGTTTGCATTAACTCTTTTGGAATGAGGGGCTCATTGTCTAATTTTTCTTCAATGGGTTTTAACTTGGCAATTTCTGTTTGTTCAGTGACTTCGCTAATTTTCATAACGATGCCAGTACATAGTCGGTTCGCAAAGTTTATTTTTACTCGTGCTCCTATCTTCCATTCTGTGATGGGTAAGTCAGAGGTGTAATCAAACAATTGTCTGAGAGGACACGGTACGCTAATGTGAAGTATGCAAGTCATTAATTAAACATAAAGAAAGAAAGATATTTTTAGTGATGTTAATGATTTATGCCTGTGGATTGTTGGATAGTTCTTATTACAACATATAAATCAATATTTTATCTGTGTTAGGACATGTTAATAACTACAAAGCTGCGCAGTCTAAATCTTGTGGATAAAAAGACGAGTTATCCACAGGAAAAGTTATCCACAGCTTGTGATCGATCTTATAGGGAGCTTATACAGCAGTTATCATGGATAAAATTTAGTCTTAATTGGGCAATAAAAAGGTCTTCGGAGAGTCAATGAAAATAGCAATGATTGTGGCAATGGATGAGCAAGGTGTGATTGGTAAAGATAATGATTTACCTTGGAAAATATCAGCGGATTTACAGTTTTTTAAACGAACAACAATGGGCAAACCCATCATTATGGGTAGAAATACACATGAATCTATCGGTAGACCTTTGCCAGGCAGGCGAAATATTGTCGTGACGACCCAACAGGGCTACATCGCACAAGGCTGTGAAGTCGTCCACTCTGTGGAGCAAGCTCTTGAAGAGTGTAAGGATGTGGATGAAGTGATGATAATGGGAGGTGCATCGTTATATAAACAATGCTTCCCACTATGCGACAAACTCTATATTACTCAAGTCCATACCACGATTGATGGTGGAGATACCCGGTTTCCAGAATGGGATCGTTCCGACTGGACTTTACTGAGTTCAGAAGACCATCAAGCCGATGAAAAAAATCAATATGACTATAGTTTCAGACTTTTTAAACGGATTCAGAACGCATAATTTGTAAAGCGTGCTGTAAGTGTTCAGCCGCTTCATAACCGAGATCGGTCAGATAACCACCATCATGTTGACTGATAAGTCCTTTTTTATATAGGTTCTCAGTGGCATCAATCATTTCCTGTCTGGCGTTATGATGGACTTTAATACCCGCCTGAGTGCTATCCAGAGGGAACTGAAGTAAGACTTCGATTTCTTCTATTAGGTATTTGTTGATTGTCATTGTCTGAGCCCTTTGTTGTATTTATGGATTTAACATAGCATAAAGGGTGATACTGATTTAGCTATTTGTGAAATACATCCGAATATTTTCTGTTGTATATAAATATGATGAACTTATTTAATATTTAGCCGCTAAACAATAATAACGTTAATAAGGGAGAAAATAACGATGGCTGCTCCAATCATTACAGATAATCCGCTATATCAATTGCTTCGAGACGGTAAGGTACAGGAGTTTAATCAGAGAGTCGCTGCTGGTGAGCAAGTCGATTTAAGAGGCTGTGATTTTAGACACTTGACACTGGTCGGACTACTTGCGAAAGGCTTAGATTTTTCAAATAGTTATTTTCGCCAGGCTGACTTAAGGGGTATCGATTTTACTGAGTGTGTCAGCATGGAAGGCGCCAGTATTCATGGTGCAAAGATTTCTGGTGTGTATTTTCCTAAACAGATAGAAGCAGAAGAAGTGTTGCTGTCTTTACAACATGGCACGCGGATGCGATACAAGAACTAAAGTTGCTGCTGTTTTTTAGGTAAAAAACGGGCACTGAATAACCCCATTTCAAATAATAACCAAATAGGCACAGCGAGTAAGGTTTGAGAAATGACATCTGGCGGCGTGAGTAACATACCTACCACAAAAGCCCCTACGATGATGTAAGGCCTCTTTTGCTTTAATGACTCCACTGTGGTTGCTTGTGTCCATATGAGCAACACAGTGGCAATAGGGACTTCAAATGCCAAGCCAAAAGCAAAGAACAGTTTTAAAACAAAATCCAGATAACTGCTGATATCTGTCATCACCGCCACCCCTTCAGGCGCGGCTTGAGTCAAAAAGGCAAATATCAGTGGGAAGACGGCGTAATAGGCAAAAACAATACCTAAGAAAAATAGAATCGTGC
The DNA here is from genome assembly GCF_002299105.1 of Methylophaga sp. UBA678. Classification (NCBI taxonomy): domain Bacteria; kingdom Pseudomonadati; phylum Pseudomonadota; class Gammaproteobacteria; order Thiotrichales; family Piscirickettsiaceae; genus Methylophaga; species Methylophaga sp. UBA678. The sequence continues at coordinate 261,578 of NZ_DBNG01000009.1, read as the reverse complement.
TGGCAAATAATAATGGGAACACCAGCTTTTTCTCATGTGCATATAAACCCGGCGCGACAAAAGCCCATAATTGGTATAACAATACTGGTACAGCCAGCAGTATGGCCGTGCTCAACGTGAGTTTAAACGGCGTTAAGAATGGTGAGGCGACTTCTGTCGCTATCATGGTACTGGTTTCTGGTAGCTGCTCGAGTAAAGGTTCAGACAAAAAGTGATAAAGGTTATTGGAAAAAGGCAGTAAACATAAAGCAATAACTAAAACGACTAGCACGCCCTTTAGTAAACGATCTCTTAGCTCAACCAGATGGGATATCAAAGGTTGTTGATCGTGATTATCCATCTTTTTTATCGGTCTCTTCTTTTTGAGCGGTTTTTTTATTCTCTTGCAGACTTTCGTCAATATGAATCGTTTGATTCATATCAGACATGGTTTGATTAGTTTTATTAAGCGCATCTTTTAACTCCTGCGCTCGAAGCTCTCTGGAAATATCTGTTTTTATGGCATGTAATGAGGCTTGAGCCCTGCCTATCCAAAGGCCAGTCACTCTGACCAGTTTTGGCAGTCTTTCAGGACCGACGACAATCAATGCCACCAGAGCAATGACTAAGATTTCCCAGAATCCGATATCAAACATGGCGAATGTGCCGATTTAGACTAGTGAGAAGTTTTATCTTTATTATCACTTTTCTGTGAAATGTCATCATGTGCATCATGATGTTGGATAGCGTCATTTTTTTCTTTATCGATATCATCTTTGCCATCTTGCACAGAATCTTTGAAGCTCTTGATTGCACTACCTAAATCACCACCAAGCGAACGCAGTTTTTTTGTGCCAAATAATAAAATAACAATCGCTAAAACGATAAGTAATTGCCAAATGCTAATACCACCTAACATGGGGTTATCTCCTAATTGAATCCAGGCATTTTACTACCGCCAAGGATATGAATGTGCAGGTGATCGACTTCCTGGCCACCACCAGGTCCGGTGTTAATAATCGTACGGAACCCATTTTTAAGGCCTTGTGATTCAGCTATTTTGGGTAAGCTGAGCATCATATGGGCAAGGAGCGAAGCGTGCTCTTGATTTGCGTGATCCAGTCTGGCGATATGTTGTTTCGGAATCACTAACACATGTACAGATGCCTTTGGATCGATGTCAGTAAAGGCATAGATTAGTTCATCTTCATAAATGCGGTTTGAAGGTATTTCGCCTATGACGATTTTACAGAATATACAATCGTTCATGATTTGCTCCGGTTAGCCTTTTCTTCCAGACCAGACAAGCCAAAGCGTCTGGCAAGTTCATCAAGAACAGCTTGAGAATCGATATCATTATGCGCCAGTAAGACAAGGCTATGAAACCATAAATCAGCAGTTTCATAGATAATTTCGTCTTTCACACCACCTTTGCCTGCGATGACTGTCTCAACGGCTTCTTCACCCAGCTTTTTCAGAATTTTATCTGTGCCTGCAGCATAGAGGCTGGCAACGTATGAGCTATCAGCATCAGCTGTTTTGCGTTCGGTAAGTACTTGACTAAGTTGTTTAATTATATCGCTCATGAATAAATGTCTTTGGGGTCTTTTAAAACTGGCTCAATTGCTTGCCATTTATCTGACTGTAATTCATTAAAGAAGCAGTGATGCCGTCCAGTGTGGCAGGCAATGCCCCCTTTTTGAATCACTTCCAACAAAATAGCATCGTTATCACAGTCCATTCGTATTGATTTAACGATCTGTTGGTGCCCTGATTGTTCACCTTTATGCCATAACTTTTGTCGTGAACGTGACCAATAAATGGCATGTCCTTGTTCAACTGTCAGCGCTAATGCGTCTCTATTCATCCAGGCTAAAGTAAGTACTTGCTTGCTTTCAAACTCTTGCGTAATGACAGGAACTAAACCATCACTATTCCACTTCACTTGATCCAGCCAAGTTGTCATTTACAACCTCACCTCAATACCCTGTGCAGCCATTTGTTGTTTGGCTTCTTCAACAGTGTGTTCACCAAAGTGGAAGATACTTGCAGCCAGAACGGCATCCGCATGACCCAATTTAATGCCATCCGTTAAGTCTTGAAGTTTGCCAACACCACCTGAAGCAATCACTGGTACGTTAACAGCATCACTGACTGCTCGAGTAAGCGCTAAGTCAAAACCTGACTTTGTGCCATCTTTATCCATGCTGGTCAATAAAATCTCACCCGCACCATACTCGACCATTTTTTTAGCCCACTCTACGGCATCAATACCTGTAGGTTTTCGTCCACCATGGGTAAAAATTTCCCATTTATCAGTTTCGTTTTCAGCAGAGACTTTTTTTGCATCAATAGCAACGACAATACATTGTGAGCCAAACTTTTCTGCCGCCTCACGAACAAACTCTGGATTGTTAACAGCTGCTGAGTTGATGCCAACTTTATCGGCTCCGGCATTCAGCATGCGACGAATATCTTCTACCGTTCTGATTCCACCGCCGACGGTTAATGGAATAAAGACCTGACTGGCTACCGCTTCAACCACATGAACCATAGTGTCACGTTCAGCATGAGTAGCTGTAATATCAAGGAAGGTAATTTCATCAGCACCTTGTTGATCATAGCGTTTAGCGACTTCAATCGGATCGCCAGCATCCCTTATATCAACAAACTGGACACCTTTAACAACACGCCCACCATCAACATCAAGGCAAGGAATAATGCGTTTTGCAAGAGACATGGTTATATTTAAAACTCCAGAGGCGGATTTAATTTATCAGCCATCTCCTGACCTTTTTTCAAATCAATACTGCCTTCATATATAGAACGGCCGAGGATGGCACCCATCACACCTTCATCTTCACAGGCACATAACGATTCAATATCTTCATATGAACTGACACCGCCTGAAGCAATCACTGGGATTTGAATGGCTCGAGCTAAGTCACGCGTTGATTCGAGGTTGAAACCTTGCATCATGCCATCCCGGCTGATGTCAGTATAAATAATGGCTTCAACGCCATCTTGTTCGAATTGTTGAGCGATGTCGATAACGTCATGATTAGACAATTTTGACCAGCCATCAATGGCTACTTTACCGTCTTTTGCATCCAGGCCGACAATGATATGCCCTGGAAACTCAGCACAGACATCACCCACAAAATGCGGTGCATTAATCGCTTTTGTTCCAAGAATGACATAGCGAACACCAGCATGAAGATAGGTTTCAATGGTTTCCTCGTCACGAATACCACCTCCAACTTGGACATCCAAGTCAGGAAATGTTTTGCAAACTTCGTGGATGACGTCAGCGTTGACCGGATTACCTGCAAAAGCACCGTCAAGATCGACCATATGAAGTCTTTTCGCCCCTGCTTCTACCCATTTCCGAGCAACTGCAACAGGATCCTCTGAAAATACCGTGTTATCTTCCATTCGCCCCTGACGCAAGCGCACGCAGTGACCTTGTTTGAGATCAATGGCAGGGATTAACAACATATTCTTACTCCGTTTGTTGATGTCTGTTAGGACTGACCGTCCCAGTTTACAAAATTTTCTAATAACTGCAGTCCAGCACGTTGGCTTTTTTCTGGATGGAATTGCGCAGCGAAAATATTATCTTTGTACAATGCTGCAGCAAAATCATCTGGATAAGCTGAAGTACCTGCAATGACTGCTTTATCTGTGGGTTCAGCATAAAAACTGTGAACGAAATAAAAACGACTATTTTGCTCTATGTTTTTCCATAAAGGATGTGAACAGGTTTGATGAACTTGGTTCCAGCCCATATGCGGCACTTTTAATTTTTCGCCGTTAATTAAAGCATCAGGTCGAAATAATTTAACGCTACCTGAAAAAAGGTTCAGCGTGTCCACACCACTATTTTCTTCACTATGCGACAGCAATGCTTGCATACCCAAGCAGATACCTAGAAAAGGCTTTTCTTGTGTTGCTTGCAAAATAACATCTTCTAATTCCAGCTGTTTGAGTTCCGCCATACAATCACGAATTGCGCCGACACCCGGAAATAAAACATGACTGGCAGAAAGAATGGTTTTTGGGTCAGATGTGACAACAACAGAGGCATTATTAGAAACTGCTTCCAGTGCTTTTGATACTGAGCGTAAATTACCCATGCCGTAGTCAATCACTGCTATGTGATGCATGTTAAACCTGTTTATTTACTTAGTTTTATTGGCTAATAATTCTTAATAAAGGATTATAAAGCACCTTTGGTTGAAGGCAATTGCTCCAGTGCGCGCTGATCCAGTGAAACAGCCATTCGTAATGCACGACCAAATGCCTTAAATATGGTTTCAGCAATATGATGAGCATTGCGGCCTTTTAAATTATCGATGTGCAGAGTCATACCAGCATGATTCACTAAGCCCTGGAAAAACTCATAGAACAGGTCGACATCGAATTCGCCAATCTTGTCGCGGGTAAATGTGACATCAAATTCGAGACCAGGACGACCAGAGAGATCGAGTACCACTCGAGACAGAGCCTCATCTAAGGGGACATAGGCATGTCCGTAGCGAACAACCCCTTTTTTATCACCCAAGGCTTTCTTCAGCGCTTGACCTATCGTAATGCCGACATCTTCAACAGTGTGATGTGCGTCAATATGTAAGTCACCATTGGCTTTGACCGATAAATCAAACAAACCATGACGAGCAATTTGATCCATCATGTGATCTAAAAATGGGACACCGGTTTCGGCATTGAATTGACCGCTTCCATCCAGATTGATTGATACTTCGATCTGTGTTTCTAGCGTGTTTCGCGCAACTGACGCGCTACGAGTGGTCATTTGAGTTCCTGAAATTAATAATAAAAAGAGATAATAACTGTTTCGAACAAGGGTTTGAAGCGTTATTATAGTCGATGTTCACAACACAGGATTAACAATGACTCAGTTAGGCAACGTTACCCCCTTATTTCAGGACCTCGCCAAAGTTGAACATGAGCATAATCTTGCGTGTCAGGAATGCTCACTTTATCGATTATGTTTGCCTCTTGGTTTACATAATAATGACCTGATTCAATTAGATAAAATCATTAAACGTAGTCAGAGTTACTCACGTGGTCAGCCTTTATTCAGCACTCAAACACCGTTCAATTCTATTTATGTTGTCCGCTCAGGCTCATTTAAAACGACGGTGTCTGCTGTCGATGGTCGGGAACAAGTCACCGGGTTTTATTTTCCAGGTGAGTTTGTTGGCCTTGATGCCATTTATGAACAAGCCTACCGTTCGAATGCTAAGGCTTTAGAAAGTAGCAGTGTTTGTGAATTACCTTTTGATATGTTGCAAGAGCTAGGCGCAAATATGCCTCAACTGCAAGTGCAGATGATGTCGCGTTTAAGTAAGGAGTTATCAGGTGATAAAAGCCTGATGTTTTTGCTTGGCAAAAAAACCGCTGAAGAAAAACTAGCGACATTTTTATTATCCATTTCCCGTCGTTTCCAAGATCGGGGTTTTTCTGCGCGTGAATTTCAACTGAGTATGTCTCGTGGTGATATCGCTAATCATCTGGGCTTAGCTGTAGAAACAGTCAGCCGCCTTTTCTCTCGCTTTCAAGATGAAGGCTTGATCGACATTCATAATAAGTCGATTTCCATCCGTGATGTTGAAAAATTGAAAGCATTGTGTGGTTAATATTGGGAAAAATTGGTAAGCGCTCGCTTTATTGATCCAGGTCAATGCATTAAGTCCACACCTCCGTAAAATTCAAACCATGTCTTACAGAACATAGTTTGTCCCAGGAGGAAAAAATGAAAACAACAACATTAGCTGCAGCACTACTTACTACATTAGGTCTTTCTACTGTTGCTGCACCAGCAATGGCCTATGAAGCAGGCGACTGGTTAGTCCGTGGTCGTATCATTAACGTCAACCCTAATGATGATAGTGGAACCTTATATGTAGGTGGCGCAGATTCAGGTCAAAAAGGTGTGAGTGTTAATTCTGACACTGTTCCTGAATTAGATATCACTTATATGATGACTAAAAACTGGGGTGTTGAGCTAATTCTTGGTTATTCTCAACATACAGTGAAATCTGAAGGTTATTGGGCGGCTCAGGGTCTAGGTGATGTTATTGATACTAAAGTGTTACCCCCTACATTAACGTTGCAATATCATTTTATGCCTGATTCAAACATTCGTCCTTATATCGGTGCCGGTGTCAACTACACATACTTTTTTGACGAAGAAGTGGACGGCCCTGTTCTGGATGTTCCAGGTGCGAAAGTCAAATTGGATAGTTCATGGGGTCTAGCGGCACAAGCCGGTGTAGACGTGGCTTTAAATGACGATTGGTTTGTTAACTTTGATGTGAAATACATCGATATTGATACTGAAGCTCATTTCTCTGGTACACCTGTCGGTAAAGCAAAAATTGAAGCAGATATTGACCCATTCGTTTGGGGTATTGGTATCGGACGCCGCTTCTAAGAAATTTATGTCCTCGTAGTGCTTGGCCCTCCTCGGAGGGCCTTTTTTTTATCTCATTATTGGCCTGACTAAACTTTTTAGATTGATACGTAGTACGAGTAAAAAAGTGAAGTAAGTGACTGCAGCACCAACGATCAGACCGAATAAATGTCCGGCTCGTTGCCATGCATCCCATATTACCCATTCATTGTGTTGTGGATTAAGTAGGAGTAAAAAAACGAACAAACCGCTATTAGCAATGAGTAACTTTAATGAGAATTTACCCCAGCCTGAATTGGGGGTATAAACGGATCTTTTCCTCAGTCCGTGATATAGCAAACCCGCGTTTAGCATGGCAGACAGTGCTGTTGCTAATGCCAAACCAACATGATCAAGATAGATCATCAGTACGACGTTCAATGCCATATTACTAATCATCGCAATAATGCCAATCTTCACGGGAGTTTTTGTATCCTGCCTCGCGTAATAACCTGGCGCTAATACTTTAATAAATATGAATGGCAACAGTCCCAAACCATAAGCCATTAAACTCAATGAAGCTTTATGTGAATCCATCACCGTAAATTCGCCATATTGAAACAAGGTCATTAGTAGTGGTTCTGCCAAGTAAATAAGCCCTATCGCTGCTGGTGTACCAATTAGAAATACCCAGCGTAAGGCCCAGTCGATAGTGTCTGAGAATTCTTCTGTCGACTTGGCCGCATGTTTTCTGGATAAGCTTGGCAAAATGACGGTAGACAAAGCGATGCCAAAAACGCCTAACGGAAACTCAACAAGACGATCTGAGTAATACAGCCAGGAAATACTGCCCGTCACTAAAAACGAGGCAAGTAAGGTATCTAATAGAAGATTTATTTGTGCTACTGATACCCCAAACATCGCGGGTATCATTAATCTGGTAATTTTTCTGACACCCTCACTTTTCCATCCCCATTTTGGCCAGGGTAATAATCCAAGTTTTATCAGAAAAGGTAATTGAAAAATAAACTGTACAAGGCCGCCTATGAAGACCCCCCAGGCCAAGCCCGTCACTGGCTCACTTAAATTAGGCGATAACCATATTGCGGTACTAATCAATGAAATATTTAAAAAAACCGGTGTAAATGCGGGGATGGCGAATTTGCCAAAGCTGTTCAGAATGGATCCTGCAAGTGCAGTTAAAGAGATAAAGAAGATATAAGGGAATGTGATCGTCAGTAAATCTGCAGCTAAATCTGCCTTTACTGGATCTTCAATAAAACCGGGTGCAAACACCATGATGATGACCGGTGCGGCAATCATCCCTATTGCTGTAATCATCGTTAATATTACAGCCAATGTTCCGCTTGTCTGGGCAATTAAGTCTTTTAAAGGTTTATCTCCATGTTCTTTGAACTCGGCAAGAACAGGTATAAAAGCCTGTGAAAAAGCCCCTTCTGCAAATAAGCGTCTTAAAAAGTTTGGTATTTTGAAGGCGACAAAAAATACGTCTGCTCCCAGGCCCGCGCCAAACATTCTGGCTATGACAATATCCCTAATAAACCCCAATATCCGGGATAAAAAAGTCATCACACTGACAACTGCGGTAGACTTGAAGAGTTTCTCGCTCATTTTTTACTCACAACAGGGTTTCATCCGGCTATTCAAGGTTAGATGTTATATGTTTAAGCCAATTAAAAGTGTCAATTCTAAGGCTTTTCTGCTGTTATATCTTGCTATTACCCTGATTATTTTAGTTTTGTGGGTGAGTCGAATGGAGATTTCGCAACCAGATAGGCGAGATATTCCTGATGAGCTACGTCCGTTTCTTATTTCACCTCCTAAAACACTACCTCAGTTTGTTCTTAATAGTCAGTCAAATCAGATTCTGACGAATGTCAGCTTCGATGGTCGCTGGAGCTTTATTTACTTTACACACTCACATTGTCAGCCAGAATGTGATGTTGTCATTGATGTGATGCAAAACCTTAAACGTTTATTTGCTGGGCCTACAGTCCAGTTCTTACTCATTAATTTCGATAATCAGGGCGAAAGTTCTGCATTACCTAAAAGCTCACTACAACTTTATAGTGGTTCTGCTGATGTTATTCATTCTGTTATTAGAAGTTTTGATTTTTTATACCTGGAACCGGAAAGTTATCAGAATAGTAATAAAGTCGAGCAGCAACACTATATTTATCTAGTCGATCCACAAGGTCGTGTCTATGCTGTATTTAAACCTCCATTTACATCACTTGCTATACAGCATGTTTTCTTCAGATTGCGCGATTTTTATGCACGTAGTGAATAATTTGTATCAGCAAGCGCATCAGAAAAAGTCTTCGCTAATTGTTCTAACGTCGCGGTCCTTCTGAAGCTTGGTCGCCAGACCAGGCCGATCTCTCTTAAAGCCTGATCGTTATCTGCAGATAGGGGCACTAAACAAATCTCAGAATGAATAACCATATCTGAATTAACGGCCATGTCTGGAATAAGTGTAATACCCAACCCACTGGCGACCATTTCAATCAGTGTATAAAGACTTGTCGCTTGTACACTCTTTCTTTGTGCGGATGCAGGCAATTGGCATGCACTTAGTGCGTGCTCCCTCAAGCAATGCCCTTCTGCCAATAAAAGCAATTCGTTTGTAGGTAAATCGCTCGCTTTTAATTCTTCTTTCTCAGCTAAGGGGTGGTTCTTAGGCAGCGCTATCCAGAAGGATTCTTTGGCAAACTCTCTATGTGTGAGACCACGTGTGTTGTATGGAAATGCTAATACCGCCACGTCAATATTACCGCTTTCTAACTGATCTAAAAGTCGCTCCGATTGGTCTTCTATTAATACGATTTCAAGCTCTGGTAACTGCTTTCTAACCGTAGGTAATACTTTTGGTAATAAAAAAGGACTTATCGTCGGAATAATCCCTATTTGTATTCGACCGGATAGTGGATTTTTTTCTGATAACGCCAGATCAACAAGGTCTTCACTCAATGACAATATTTGTTGTGCTCTGCTGGCAATTTCTTCTCCAATCGGCGTTGGTAAGACTTTCCTATTCGTCCTTTCTAATAAAGACACTTCAAGTAGTTGCTCTAAATCTTGTATTCCGGCACTTAATGTTGATTGGGTAACAAAACATTTCTCAGCGGCATGGCCAAAATGCTTTTCTTCTACTACTGCGGTAAGGTATTGAAGTTGTCTCAGTGTGGGGAGTCGCATAATCGGCTTTTCCGTTTATTTGTCTAATATTAAGTTATAGCATAAATATATAGCTAATTTGAAAAGTACTAAAAGTACGACCTGTCACAATGTAAATAGTTTTATTCTATTATTGAAACTTCGCTAACGTAGCCCTCCCAATTTTGTTAACATCACATATAAATAAACTTAAAATAATCTCGGAGTTTCAGTATGAAAAAGTGGCAGTGTATTGTTTGTGGATTTATTTACGACGAAGCTGAAGGCCTACCAGAAGAAGGTATTGCACCTGGCACGGCTTGGGAAGATATACCAGATGATTGGGAATGCCCAGAATGTGGCGTTGGTAAAGATGACTTTGAGATGCTAGAAATTTAAATCTCATTATTATTTATATTGATACTTCTATTTAGCCATATTAATTCTCTTTATTTGTTTTTGTAACAATGTAAAGCAAGTGCAAGACAACTATATGGCTCTAATTCCTGTAGCTCTGATTCTGTGTTATCACATCTGACGCTTTCAAATTTTCGTAATATTAACCAGGTCTCTTTAAGTCCTTCTGTTGGTATTAACTTATTCATCGGCGAAAATGGCTCCGGTAAGACTAGCATTCTTGAAGCGATTCATTTGCTCGCTATGGGGCGCTCGTTTCGCTCGCGCAATTTAAAAAACATCATTCAGTTTGAGCATGCACAATTCACGGTTTTTGCGCGTTCATCGGAAATGACACCGGTAGGTTTACTTTTTGATACGAACACTGGTCTTCAAATCCGCTTGAATAATGCCCCACTAAAAAAACTTTCTGACCTTGCTGTTAACACACCACTCCAATATATCTCTGCGAATTGTCATCAGTTCTTTGAGTTAGGTCCAAAATTCAGAAGACGCATGATCGACTGGGGTGTGTTTCACGTGGAACATAAATTTAATTATCACTGGCAAACATATAAAAAAGCACTAATACAAAAGAATGCAGCACTGAAAAATAAGAAAACCAAAGCTGAAATAGAACTATGGGATCAGTATCTGGTAAAACACGGTGAGCAAATTACCGAACTACGAACCACTTATCTCAATAGGCTTATTGATATATTCAAACCTATATTTAGCAAAATTTGCCCTACCTTTGATCAATGTGAATTTACAATTCGCTACAGTAAAGGGTGGAACAAAGATAAATCACTTCCCGAAACACTTGCTGAAAACTATGAGCGTGATCGTTTTTTAGGTTACAGTCGAGCTGGACCACACTCTGCAGACTGGATGGTAAGAATTAACAATGATTCACCTGAAGAAATGTTATCCCGTGGTCAACAAAAACTCTTTTATTTGTCATTGTGTCTCTCACAGATAACACTACTGATGGAGATTAAAGAGGTTAAAAATACAATTTTATTGCTTGATGACCTAAGCTCAGAATTAGACTGGCAACATCAAAAAACAGTAATGGAAACACTCAGAAGTTTGCCCGTACAAACTTTTATTACAAGTACCAATACTGAATTAGCTAGTTTAATAAGTAATGAAAAAGAGAAAGTGTTTCACGTGGAACATGGAGAAATCAGAGAGGATAATGAGACTGTCAACACTTCTATATAAGTAGTAGAATAGAAGGTTATTCAGCACATCCTCCATTTGGCCAGGAATAGTTTGACTATGACAACGGAAAAAAACAACAACACATACGATTCTTCAAATATAAAAGTCCTAAAAGGACTTGATGCGGTAAGAAAAAGACCTGGTATGTATATCGGTGATACCGATGATGGTACCGGCTTGCATCATATGGTTTTTGAAGTTTTGGATAATGCAATTGACGAAGCGTTAGCTGGTCACTGTAGTGAAATTCAGGTGAGAATTCACCCAGATGATTCCGTCTCAGTTATTGATAATGGACGCGGCATTCCAGTAGATATCCATGAAGAAGAAGGTGTCTCTGCAGCAGAAGTTATCATGACGGTATTGCATGCAGGCGGTAAATTTGATGACAACTCATACAAAGTTTCAGGCGGTTTACATGGTGTTGGTGTCTCAGTTGTAAATGCCTTATCAAAAAAATTAGCGATGGAAATTCATCGCCACAACCGGGTTTATAAACAAACTTACACACATGGTGTGCCAGACTCAGCATTAACAGATGTGTCTGATACAGACATCACAGGCACGAAAATTCAGTTTTGGCCAAGTGAAGAAACATTCACTAACGTCACATTTGATTACAATATCCTGGCAAAACGGATCAGAGAGCTAGCCTTTTTGAACTCAGGGGTCAGAATTGTTTTAACAGATGAGCGTGATGAAAAAACAGAAACATTCTTTTATGAGGGCGGCATTACTGCTTTTGTTCAGCATTTGAATAAAAATAAAGATCTCATTCACGAAAATATCATCAAAATTTCTGGTATGAGAGATGATGTAACGGTCGAGTTATCGATGCAGTGGAATGACTCGTATCAAGAAAATATTTATTGTTTTACAAACAATATTCCTCAGCGCGATGGCGGAACACATTTAGCGGGTTTCCGTGCCGCATTAACCAGAACTCTCAACCAGTACATTGAGAGTGAAGGACTAGCGAAGAAGTCCAAAGTAACAACAAGTGGTGACGATGCGCGTGAAGGATTGACTGCCGTTCTATCAGTAAAAGTACCTGATCCGAAATTCAGTTCACAAACTAAAGATAAACTGGTTTCATCAGAAGTAAGAACGATTGTTGAGTCTTATGTGAACGAGTTCTTCCATGACTTCTTAATTGAGAACCCTACTGATGCAAAATTAATCGCTAACAAAATGATTGATGCTGCTCGTGCACGTGATGCCGCAAGAAAAGCTAGAGAACTTACGCGCAGAAAAGGCGTACTTGATATAGCCGGTCTGCCAGGTAAATTGGCCGATTGTCAGGAGAGAGACCCTGCCCTCTCAGAACTTTTTTTAGTGGAAGGGGACTCAGCGGGCGGCAGCGCCAAGCAAGGTCGTGATAGAAGAACGCAGGCAATTCTACCGTTGAAAGGAAAAATTCTTAATGTAGAAAGAGCGCGTTTTGACAAAATGATCAGCTCTGCTGAGGTAGGCACATTAATAACCGCATTAGGATGTGGAATCGGCCGTGATGAATACGATCCTGAAAAACTCAGATACCATCACATAATTATTATGACCGATGCGGACGTTGATGGCTCACACATCCGAACATTGCTATTAACATTTTTCTATCGACAAATGCCAGAGTTGATTGAACGTGGTCATGTCTATATTGCACAGCCACCGCTTTATAAAATTAAGAAAGGTAAACAAGAGCGCTACGTGAAAGATGATGCAGAAATGGAGCGTTATCTAACAGAGGTTGCTTTGACAAATGCCAAGTTATTCCCAACAGAAGAGGCCAATGCTATCGAGGGCAGTGCGTTAGCATCTTTGGTCACTGAATACCAAACGGTCAATTCAATAATTGGCAGATTGTCTAATCATTATTATCCTGCGTTTCTTGATAAGCTTGTTTATCAGCCTCAGATTCCAGAAATGAGTGATAGTGATGCGATAAATAGCTGGTTATCAGTCATTGAGGTGGAACTCAATAAAGGTTTACCAACAGGTACGCAGTTTAAACTGAGTATTAAAACACAGGAAAATGACCCAGTTGGTTTGATCAATATCAGCTACAGTCGACATGGTATCAGCACAGACTACCATATCCCTGGTGAATTCTTTGATAGCACTGAGTATCAAAAAATCCTTGCATTTTCTAATAAAATCAATGGGTTGTTTGGTGAGGGTGCAAGGGTAGAACGTGGTGAAAGGCAGCAAGAGATTAGTTATTTCTCACAAGCCGTGAGTTGGTTGCTAGCTGAAGCACGCCGTGGCCAACATGTTCAACGTTATAAAGGCCTAGGTGAAATGAATCCTGATCAGTTGTGGGAAACCACAATGGATAAAGATAAACGTCGACTTTTACAGGTGAAAATCAATGATGCTATCGTCGCTGACGAGACGTTCAATACACTGATGGGTGATAATGTTGAACCAAGAAGAGAGTTTATTGAGACGCATGCGTTACAGGTGTCAAATTTAGATATCTAATATAGGAATCTTTCCTGAGTAAAATAAGTCATACAGCCGCAAGGTTGTGTGGCTTTTTTATGCATAAAAAGAAAGTGAAGGAAATTATATGCCCGAACAGATAAAACAGTACGACTTGGTACAGCGATGGTTACATTGGTTAATTGCGTTCGCCATTCTAGCCATGATCGCAATCGGACTATACATGGTTCAGCTTCCGAAAGAATGGGAGTTGCCTGAAGGTCAAGAAAGTGTTCGGGCATTTTGGTTTTTATTACATAAATCCTTGGGGATCAGTATCGCTGTACTGATTTTAATGCGTGTAGCGTGGCGTATATTTCATCCAGCACCCTCTCTTCCCTCTTCTATCCCATTATGGCAACAGAAGCTCTCTGGCGGCGTCCACGGGCTATTGTATGTGTTAATGATTGCTATGCCACTAACGGGCTATCTACAATCAATGTACAGTAAATACGATACGAAACTGTGGGGAATAGTTTTACCGCGCCTGGCGGAGGCAGATCCAGATATGAGGGAGTACTTCAGTGAAATACATGAAGTGTTGGCATTTACGTTAATTGCATTATTAATTTTGCATATAGGTGCAGCAGTAAAACACCGAATAAATAATAATGGTATTACTCAACGCATGTCATTGTTTTCCAAAAAGTAGATGTAGAGAATATAAAAAAAGGCCCTATAAAGGGCCATTTTTATGAGATGTAGCAAGTGTTTAGTGTAGTTTGATTTTAGGGTGAACACTACGTCTGAAGATATGCGACAGAGAGAGCATAGCAACCCGGAAAGGACCAAACAGTGCAACTTGGTGCATCTTATATAAAGAAAGATACATCAGGCGCGCCATGAAACCCTCAATCATCATGCTACCTTTACTTAGGTTACCCATCAAATTACCAACAGTACTGTATTTACCTAACGATACTAGTGAGCCATAGTCATGGTATTCAAATTCAGGGGCAACCTTACCTGCCATGCGATTACGAATAGATTTATACACAACAGATGCCATTTGATGAGCTGCTTGAGCACGTGGTGGTACGTTCTCATCATGTCCCTGCCACTTACATGCACAACAATCACCGATGGCATAGATATCATCATCTAAGGTCGTTTGTAATGTTTGTCTTACAACCAATTGGTTCATCCAATTGGTTTCAAGTCCAGCGATATCTTTTAAGAACTCTGGCGCTTTGATACCTGCCGCCCATACTTTAATGGCAGCCGGAATGGTTTTTCCACTTTCTGTGAATATAGCCTTGTCATTGACCTCAACAACGCGTTCTCCAGTGAGAACATCAACGCCTAACTTCGTCAATTCATCCGTTGTAGCCGCAGAGAGATTTTCTGGTAAGCCAGGTAAAACACGATTGGCTGCTTCAATAATGCTAATCTTGACGTCTTGTGGCTGTACTTCATCAAGCCCATAAGCTGTGAGTAAGTGAGAAACTTCGTGAAGTTGAGCACTAAGCTCAATACCTGTGGCGCCTGCACCAACAATAGCAATGTTCAACTGACCTTCGTGCAAAGGCTTACCTTGAGTGTGCGCGCGAAGATAGGCCTCAAGTAATTTGTTTTGGAAAGATTCGGCTTGCTTGGTTGTATCAAGGAATAAGCAGTGATCACGAACACCTTTGATACCAAAATCATGACTAACGCTACCTACAGATATAACAAGGTAGTCGTATTCAAACTCACGGCGTGGAATAATTTCCACCCCGTCTTGATTAAGCGTGGGGGCCAGAGAGATAGTCTTACGGTCTCTGTCTAAGCCATCCATTTTACCCAAACGGAAACGAAATCCACTGGCATTGGCTTGACTCAAGTACTCAATTTCATCTTCATGCGAATCGAGTGTACCAGCAGCAACCTCATGAAGAAGCGGTTTCCATATGTGTGTATGTGTATTATCGACAAGCGTAATTTCAGCTTTGCCTTTTTTACCCAACTTCTTGCCGAGTTTAGTGACTAATTCAAGACCACCTGCCCCGCCTCCGACAACCACAATTTTTGGAATACTGTTAGACATTCGCAAAGACTCCAATCTGACGCAAAATTACAATGAGTTATCGATTTTAACGTAAAAAACCCTATAAAACCTATCTTATTTTTACTAAGTGTACTTAGTCTGGCAAAATTTACGTCTTAACTTATTCACAGAGAAACAAAATGCAAGCAAGGCCTGAAAAACCACGTCTGGCTTGGGCTATTACAGGCTCAGGACATTATCTGAAAGAATGTTTGGAAATTGTCCATGAGTTAGATAACGTGGACTTGTTTTACAGCCGAGCTGGTGAAGAAGTTGTAAGGATGTATGGCTATGATCCAAAATCATTCGTACCAGAGGGACGAGTCTACCGTGATAGAGCGGCGAGCTCACCGCCAGTCGGTTTATTTTATCGAGGTGATTATCATAGTCTTGTTGTAGCTCCAGCTACGTCTAACACCGTTGCTAAGATGGTCATGGGCTTATCTGATACTTTGGTAACGAATATATATGCCCAAGCAGGAAAATGTCGTATACCAAGCATTGTGCTCGCCTGTGATTCTGAACCAGAAATAGATACCCCTGCACCAGACAGAATTGTGCATGTTTCACCCAGAGCGATAGATCTACAACATACGGCTACATTAAAACAGTTCGAGGCAACAACCGTGGTAGATAATGCTGATGAATTATTCAATGTACTGAAGCAACGTCTGGCTGAGGTCGGTTAGTACCTCTGATGGCGAGGAAGATATTATTTCTTACAGGCAAACTGGCTGAGCCCAGTGTGCATAAAGTGTTGGAAGAAATGGCGCCACTCCCCTTTGAGTATCGAGTTCATCAGATAGGCGTGTCTGTCGCAGCATTGATGACAGATAAAATGATAGGTAGACGACTCAAGCCTGAAGATTTTGAAGGGTTTGATGAAATCATAGTCCCAGGCCGCTGTCGAGGAGACCTCGAGCTACTAAGCCAAGATCTGGGTATTAAAATTACGCGTGGCCCAGATGAAATCAAAGATCTACCAATGCAGTTTGGTAAAGCCCGTAAAAAACCAGATTTATCTCAACACGCTGTCGAAATATTTGCCGAAATCGTCGATGCTCCTGAACGCTCTATTGAAAGTCTGTTAGAACGTGCCCGGTATTATGCTAGCCAAGGGGCGGATGTTATTGATATTGGCTGTTTACCTGAAGAAAAATTTCCATTAATGGAAGAAGCCATTGCAGCATTACATGATAATGGTTTTAAAGTGAGTGTAGACTCACTTTCGATTCATGACCTGCAGCGTGCGTCCAAAGCAGGTGCTGACTATTTATTAAGTTTGACTGAAAAAACGATTGATCTGGCAAAAGAAACAGACGCCGTCCCAATTTTAGTTCCTGCTGAGCCAGGTTCCCTTGCCTCACTGGAGCGAGCTATGGAAGCCATGGATAAAATTGGTAAACCGTGGGTGGCAGATCCGATTTTAGATCCGATTCATTTTGGTTTAACGGACTCAATTGTTCGTTACCATGAATTACGGCGGAAATACCCTGATGCACCCATCATGATGGGAGTAGGTAATCTGACAGAGTTAACTGACGCGGATACTACCGGAATCAATGCCATGTTATTTGGCATGATTTCTGAGTTAAATATTAACTGTGTATTAGCCACAGAAGTTAGCTCGCATGCACGACGGGCCATACGTGAAGCCGATGTGGCGAGACGAATGATGTTTGCCGCCAAGCAGGATAATAGTCTACCAAGAGATTTTACAGGTGACTTGTTGGTGTCACACGAACGACACCCGTTTACGGATACTGCTGATGAAATTCAGGCTTTGGCCGACACGATTCGAGACCCAAACTACCGGATAAAAGTCGCAAAAGAAGGCATTTTTATGTTCAATCGTGATGGTCTTGTGCAAGATATTGATCCATTTGAATTCTATCCCCATCTAGATGTAGAAAATGATCCCGGCCATGCATTTTATCTCGGTGTTGAACTGGCCCGGGCCGAAGTAGCTTGGCAACTAGGTAAGCGTTATACCCAAGATGAAGATTTACAATGGGGGTGTGCCGTTGATCAGGCAGAAGAAGATTTAACAGAGCAAAAGGTGGAAGGTACCACCATGAAAAAGACCAAGAAAGAACGAGCCTGCGGTACAGCAGATAAAACCGATACGCCAAGAGAGAATATGAAAAAAGTCGTCCGTGACGAGCATGCACCAAAAGTCAAAAAAACTCGCACGGCGTGTGGTACGGCTGAACCTAAGAAAAATAAAAAAGGAGCATCCTAGTGGTACGGCTGACCGCAAAAATTCATGAAGTTATTGTGACGACAAAAAATGCAGATGATACAGCACATCATGCGCCTATGGGTGTTAGTGAAGTAAATGGTTACTTTCAAATAAAACCATTTAAACCATCGACAACTTACAATAACTTAATGCGTCATCGCTCATGTAGTATTAACTACACGGATGATGTACGCGTGTTTGCAGGAGCATTAACAGGGCACCGACAATGGCCATCTTCAGCATGTGAAAAGATAGATAGTCTCTATTTAACAAATGCACTTAGCCACACAGAAATAGCTATCCAGAATGTTGATGACGATGATCCTCGCGCCTGTTTTTATGGCGATGTTGTACATGAACAGCAACATGGCTTATTTCGTGGATATAACCGTGCACAAAGTGCCGTCATTGAAGCCGCCATACTGGTTAGCCGTTTGTCGATGTTGCCAGAACAAAAAATTCGCGATGAAATTAACTATTTGACCATCGGTATGGAAAAAACAGCGGGTGAACGCGAGTGGGAAGCGTGGGGCTGGTTAATGAAAAAGGTGAGAGAAGCAGGTATCAATGTCGAATAATACAAAATGGCTAGCCAGTGTACAGTCATTGGAAGAAGCTCAGAGCCTCAATGGTTGTCTGCCAGATATTCTTGATATGAAACAGCCGGCAAAAGGGGCCTTAGGCGCTTTGCCTGTAGATATAGTGGAAGACATTGTTAAGTGGGTATCGGGACGTTGTCTAACCAGTGCGACAATTGGTGATTTGCCAATGCAGTTTGATGTCATTGAGCCGGCAATCATGAATATGGCTGGAACAGGAGTGGATTATGTCAAAATTGGCTTATTCGGAGGTGAAGAACAAACGGACTGTTTACAAGCATTAACGCCAGTTATCAAACAACTCACCACGCCGGTAATTGCTGTGATATTTGCTGATCGTAATTATGAAACTGATGTAATAGAACAGGTTCTAAAAGCAGGTTTTAGCGGTGTGATGGTTGATACCGCAGAAAAAAATGCTCGCTCTTTATTGGATTTATGGTCAATTGATGCGTTGACAGCGTTTGTAAACACAGTGAAAAACGCAGAAAGTTTATGTGGCTTGGCAGGTGCTTTACGCATTGAGGATATTGCTACCCTACGCGCATTAAAACCCGACTATCTGGGATTTCGTAGTGCTCTGTGTCCTGAGCGCAGAAGAAACGCATCACTGTCAGCGACATTAGCTCAAACAATTGCATCAGAGTTAGAGTAAACCGAGTCAAGATGTCTATTGGCAGGATGCCAGAGGCAATTACTATTAATTAATTTGCAAGGAGGCAAATATGCCACGTATACAGCGTGCTATCACTGTTGTTTTCATTTTCACCCTGCTTAGTCTTAATGGGCTAGTTCATGCTGCTCAGACTATGCCACCCGTGCAACTGGCGAGTGTCTATAAGCCAGACAGGGCTGAGCCAGTATCAGCCTATCTCGTCAGTGAAAAATTCGATGGTGTACGGGCTATCTGGACAGGTCAACAACTTCTGACCCGTAGCGGCAATATTATCAACCCCCCAGACTGGTTTACTGCTTCCCTACCCGATGTATGGCTGGATGGTGAGTTGTGGACTAAACATCAAGACTTTGCACGGCTCAGTGGCATCATAAGAACACAAATACCGGATGATGAAGCTTGGCGAAAAGTGAGTTATCGGGTGTTTGATATGCCCGATCGTGAACTGCCTTTTGAACAACGTTATCAAAACTACACAAGTTTAATCACAAAACTAAATCTGCCACATATTAAACCTGTTAAACAATATCGGCTGATAAACAAAACGGCTTTACAAGACCTGTTACAAGATAAGATAGAACACGGTGCAGAAGGTCTGATTTTACATCTGGCGTCAGCTAAACATCACGGTGGGAGAACGCAGGCTTTATTAAAACTCAAGCCATATGATGATGCTGAAGCCACCGTTATTGCGCATTTGCCAGGCAAAGGTAAATACACTAATCAGTTAGGCGCATTACGTGTTAAAAATAAGCAAGGCCGGGTCTTTTCGATCGGTAGCGGCTTATCAGATCAAGACCGTATTAACCCACCTCCCATCGGCAGTGTCATTACCTATCGTTATCAGGGGTTTACTAAAACTGGATTGCCTCGGTTTGCCCGCTTTTTGCGTATTCGCGAGACCGATCTGGATTAAATCTGTTTCACTTTTTTAGTTTTTTCAGTGCAGTACAAGCTCAACCAGAGACATGGTTGAGCTTGATATCACTGTATGAGAACACTTAGGCCATATGCACGGTTTTTTTCACCAGAAGAGCCACAAAAGGTCTAACAATAAGAATACAAATAAAGGCGGCGGGCATGGCAACTTTGTATGCGTTTAGGGCATCACTGATGTAGTGTGAGGATAGGCCCTGATTAACGCCAGTAATAATTAAGCACATTAAGAAGGCCATAATACCTGCCATATAAAGTGCAAAAACATACGACGTGAGTTTAACGGGTAATTTTTTTGTATTCATTAATTAACTCCTCTTAAGCAATGTGAGCAGTTTAGTCTTGCTATTGTTAAGTTTGTAGTGCATATAAACTAATTGTACTGTTAAGCTAAGCTTATTAATTTTTCATTATTATTGTTGGTAAAGTACAAATGGACACAATGCGTGGCGTTGAGAGTTTTGTCAGATCGGTCGAGTTAGGTAGTCTTGCCGCGGCATCAAGAAGACTTGGCATAAGTGCCGCAGCGGTCAGCCAAAATATTGCACGCTTAGAGTCATCTCTTGGTACACGTTTATTGACCAGAACAACAAGAAGTCTGGCATTGACCGATACTGGTGAGGTGTATTACCAGCGTGTTAAGGGTTTATTGCAGGAAATGGAGTTGGCAGCTGAGGCCGTTTCATACGTAGAAGGCAAGGTGTCTGGAAGACTAAAAATAGCCTGCTCAGCTGCATTTGCACGACATGTTCTCGCTCCCCTCCTCCCCATATTTTATGAACAATATCCGGATTTGAGTATAGAGCTGATTGCCAGTGACAGACATGTCGATCATCGACAGGAAGGTATTGATGTCAGCATCAGAATACGTGAGCAGTTAGATGACAGTCTGGTGGCGAACAGACTCACCACGGTTCCGTTAGTTTATTGTGCGTCGCCAGAGTATCTGAATAAAAACGGTATACCGGATTCCATCGCTGAATTACGTCAGCATAGATGTTTGTTATTTAAGATACCTGTTGATGAGAAAATTGTAGGCTGGTCATTTTTACGGCATGGGCAACGCTTTCAGCCTGAAGTGAGAACAGCCATGGTTTGTGATGATATCGATATGTTGGCTAATATCACACTCGCTGGAGGCGGTATTGCTAGAATCGCCGCTTTTGTTGTGACTCAACATGTGGCGGAAGGCAGGCTTATTTCTTTATTTGAGGAGGGAAGTCATACAGAGCTTCATGGTGAGCCTGAGCCATTAGACTATTATTTTTGTGTCGCTGATGGTTTTGCTAAAACATTAAAAGTGAGGGTTCTGCAGGAGTTTTTGCATCAGAATTTACCGACCAACTGGCTATAATAGGTGGGTGCGAATAAGTTATTCCTCTTATCAGACAGAGCTGAACAGTGTAATCAGCTAAAAAAACGAACTATGATGATAGGCTTGATATCAAGCAATGTAGCGACAAAATTCTTTTATGAGTCAAGTAAACGGAATAACATTTCGCGAATGGTATGCGGCTCGAAAGGTTTGTTGAGAATGGCTGAGACTCCGGCCTGCTCGACCTGCCCTAATCGTGCTTCATTATTTTCGGTGGTGAGTATCATGATGGGGATAGCGTCATTACCCATATCATTTCTGATGTATTGTACTAATTCATGCCCATCCATTTCCGGCATATTCAAATCAGTCACAATGAGGTCATAATGGTTTTCATTGATCTTATCTAATGCTTTGCGGCCATTTTCGGCATCATCAATATGTAAGATCCCCATCGTACTAAAAATACGCATAATGTGATTACGCGATGTCAGGCTGTCATCTACCACCAACAAACTGAGTTCACTCACATCATAGCTTTCAAGAGTAATCTCTTCCGGATCAATGATATCGAGTGTGGCTCTGATAGCACGTTGTAGATCTTTATGATCGAAGGGTTTAGGTAGAATGGCAATCACACCAGCTTGCCTAACGGGTTCAAGTGCCGCATGCCCTTTTTCACTTGAGATCAGCATATAGGACATATTCAGTTGAGGGTGTTTGTGTATAACGGTCTCTATAAGCTCATTGGCAGTCATATCCGGTAAATACATGGCGGTAATGACCAGATCTGGCGGATATTTATCAATAAAGTCTAATGCTTCTTTACCGCTGCTGACACCATCAATTTTATGCACACCCTCTTCATGCAGATGACGCATAATCAGTTTGAGCTGCATGGCTGATGGTTCAACCAGAAGAATAGACAAATCGTTAGCTGTAAGTAAGGCCATAGGTTTTACTTTCTTACCAAATCTTGTTCAACGGTATGTCGAGTTTGATGGTTTGTCATAACTTCAATAAGGGTTAAGGCAAAATCCATCGCTGTACCAGGTCCTTTTGAAGTAATTATTCTGTCATCGACGATAACAGACTCATCGGAAAGTGATATTTCAGGCCACTCTTCTTGCTTTATTGCTCCCGGATAGCAAGTGGCTTTATGCTGATTGAGGATTTTAGCATGAGCTAGTACCAGCGGAGCAGCACAAATGGCAGCGATGTGTTTATTAGCATTTAACTGCTTTTGTAATAACACTGAAATACGGGAGTCTTGATTAAGATTGTTTGTGCCGGGCTGTCCGCCCGGCAAAACAATCATGTCAAAATCAGCGTTAACCATATCCTCAAGTAAATGGTCAGCAAACAGAACAATCTGTCTACTGCCTGTAACCTGATGTCGCTGGCTAAGGCTAGCCGTTACTACATTGATCTCTGCTCTTCTCAGTAGATCGATAACGGTAACCGCTTCAATCTCTTCAAAACCCTCGGCGAGAGGTACCAATACAGTAGACATAAGCTATCCTTTATTTTTTAAGGATGGTCATTCCCTTCAACAAATTAAGTGCTTGAGATAAAGCATAATCAGAGACTTCTAGCGGCTGTTCTTTCTCGTTATCAGCCGGGTTCTGTTTCGCATCGGTCTCTTCTTCTTCATCACCATTCATCAGATGATGTGCTAAATCACGCTCACGAAGAGGCGTAAACTCTGCATCTTCGATGGCTGAAATATGTACGGGTTTAAGTTCAATATCAGGCACAATACCTTCTGCTTGAATAGAGCGACCTGATGGCGTGTAATAGCGAGCAGTCGTCATCTTCACGGCTGTGTCATTGGTAAGAGGCATCACTGTTTGGACAGAGCCTTTACCGAAGGTTTTTGTTCCCATAATGACGGCACGGTCATGATCCTGTAAGGCACCAGCCACAATCTCAGAAGCGGAAGCAGAGCCGCCGTTGACTAAGACAACGAGTGGCGCGCTTTTCAACATATCGTCTGGTGTCGCATGGAATTTCTGATCTGAGTCTGCAATACGACCTTCGGTATAAACAATAAGGCCTTTTTCTATGAAAGCATCAGAAACTTCAACGGCGGCATCTAATACGCCACCTGGATTGTTACGTAAATCCAGAACCAGTCCGTTTAAGGTGCCATTATTTTCTTTTTTCAGGTCAGAAATAGCTTCTCTTAAGCTTTCACCCGTTCGAGACTGGAAGGTAGAAATCCGAACATATGCATAACCGGGTTCCAACATTCTTTTCTTAACACTCTCCACTTTGATAATGGCACGAGTGATATTAATTTTTAGCGGTGTATCTTCGCCTTCACGAATGACGGTTAGCATCAGATCCGTACCAGGTTTGCCGCGCATGATGTCAACGGCATCGTTCAGTGTCATTCCTTTAACTGGCGTATCATCAAGACGAATAATTAAATCACCTGGCTTGATACCGGCTTTAGCTGCAGGGGTATCATCAATAGGTGTCACTACTTTGACAAAGCCATCTTCCATACTGACTTCGATACCTAAACCACCGAACTCGCCAGAGGTGCCTTCACGTAACTCTTTGAACTGATCTTTATCCAGGTATGTCGAGTGTGGATCCAGACCAGAAAGCATGCCGCGAATGGCATTTTCTAATAATTGTTTATCTTCTACTGGCTCTACATAACTGCTTTTTATTCTGCCAAAAATCTCAGAAAAAGTTCGCAAGTCTTCAAGAGGTAGATCGGGTTTAGTGGCTTCCCTGTCAGCAAAAACCATTTGGCCAAATACGAGGGTGGCACCTAAAATTACGCCGCTGGTAATTAAGCCGAAATCACGTTTAAACAAACTCATATTCCTTCCTTAATCGATAAGACTTGTCAGCCTTGTTTTCCCAACCATTTTAATGGATTTGTTGGGCTGCCTCGGTGACGAATTTCAAAATATAGGCCGGAAAGGCCGCGAATTCCTTGTTCGCCTGACTGTGCTATAACATCGCCGGCCTTAACATATTCACCGACATCTCTCAGTAGTGATTCATTGTTGCCATAGAGGGTCATGTATTTATCACCGTGATCAATGATGATTAACAGACCAAACCCTCTCAACCAGTCAGCAAAGACAATGGTGCCGGCTGCTGTGGCTTTGACATCATTTCCAGTTGGTGACGCAATGACGATACCTTGCCACTTGAGTTTACCAAGATTTCTCGAGCTACCATAGCGGGCAAGTATTTTTCCACTCACTGGCCAATCTAGTTTACCTGTCAGACGTGAAAAAGGTGTGTTTGGTTTCACAGCCGTGAGTTTCTTGCCTGGCTTGGGTGCCGGTGGTGTTGGTGTAGACTTTTTACTCAGTGAATTGAGTAGCTGTTGTAGGTTTTTTTCTTCTTCTTTTAAAGAGGCTAAACGACTATCTTGGCTGGAGATGCTTTTATCTAGCGCGACCAATGTCGCTTTTCTTTGTTCGGTTTGTTGCTGAAGCTCAGTTTGCTTAGAACGCTGTTGCGTTAGCATGTTTTCCAGTGACTGTTGAGCAAGCAATACTTCACGTTGCTCATTGTTAAGCTTGGTTAGCAGTTGGTGAATATTATGTAGCTCTTGCTGTCTGGCCTGATGGAAATAGCGAAAATACGTACTGCCTCGACTCAGAGTAGAAATATCTTTCTGATTAAGTAAGAGTTCAAGATAACTGGGTTCGGCATGAATAAAAGCGGTGCGTATCTGACTATAAAGGGCATCTAGTTGTTGTTTTTGTTCTTTTTCTTTAATGCCCATTTCCTGACGTAAGGCCTCAACCTCTTTATGTTTATTGTCTATTTGGGTTTCGATATTTCGCAGCTGTTTGTTCAGTTCAGAAACTTGTCGGCTCTGTTTTTTTAATTTCTCGAACAGAGCTTCCCTGTCAGCCTTCTTTGCCGAGAGATCGCTATTTAGGGATTTTATTTCATCACGAACGTCATCTAAGCGTGACGCTGAATCTGTCTCAGCATGAACACTGAAACAGATCAGCAGGCTTAAGCTCGCCAGTAAGATCTTTAATGTCACGTTTTTGTTTACTTGGGCACAACTAATCGTTTTTTATTCATTTCATCAGGGATTGTCAGTCCCATCAAAGACAACATCGTTGGCGCGATATCAGACAAGGTGCCCCCATCAACACAGTCGGCTTCACGACCCGCGAATAATAACGGAACAACGTTGTTTGTATGGGCGGTGTGAGGCTGCCCCGTCTCATGATTGACCATGCGCTCGGCGTTTCCATGGTCAGCGGTTACCAGCATTTCACCGCCGACTTTTTCTATTGCTGACCAGATTTTACCCAAACTGCCATCCAGTGTTTCGATGGCCTTTACCGCTGCATCAAAATTACCGGTATGGCCTACCATGTCAGCGTTGGCGAAGTTACAGATGATGACATCGTATTTTTCGCTGTTAATGGCTTCGACCAGTTTTTCAGTGACTTCGGGTGCATTCATTTCAGGTTGTTGATCATAGGTATCCACTTTAGGTGATGGGATGAGTATACGGTCCTCACCCTCATAAGGTGCATCCTGACCACCGTTGAAGAAAAATGTCACATGTGCGTATTTTTCTGTTTCGGCAATACGTAGTTGAGTTTTACCCTGAGCCGATAAATATTCCCCCAAGATGTTATGTAACTTTTCTGTGGGGAAGGCGATAGGTGCGGTAAAGTCTTTTTTGTATTCTGTTAGCGTGACAAAATCTGCTAATTCGATGTGTCGTGGTCGTGTAAAACCTGAAAATTCAGGATTGATGAAACATTCTGTTAATTCGCGGGCACGATCTGAACGGAAGTTCATAAAGATGATGCTGTCACCATCATTCACTTTCACTGGATCGCCAATGGTAGTGGCTTTAACAAACTCATCGGTCTCTTCTCGTTCATAAGCCGCCTGCAGGGCTTCGATGCCTGTTGCTGCCTGATACTGACCCTTACCTTCAGTGATGAGTTGATAAGCTTCTTCGACACGATTCCAGCGATTATCCCTGTCCATGGCGTAGAATCGACCGATAACTGTAGCAAGTCTTCCGGCGCCTGATGTTTTAAAACTGTCCTCAAGTTTTTCAATAGCCGTGTGAGCGCTTTTCGGCGGTGTATCGCGTCCATCGAGGAAGGCATGGACGTAAATGTTTTTAGCACCCTGCTTCGCGGCTAGTTCGACCATCGCATGAAGATGTTGTTCGTGACTGTGAACACCACCGTCAGACAGTAAGCCAAAGATATGTATCGCGTTATCCGTTTTTTTTGCTTTTTCTACGGCACCAATCAAAACACGATTGTTAAAAAACTCACCATTCTTGATTGCCAGACTAATACGGGTAAATTCCTGATAAACCACGCGCCCCGCGCCCAAGTTTAAATGACCGACTTCAGAATTACCCATTTGATCGCCTGGCAGCCCCACACCCTCCCCTGAGGCATTGATTAATGTGTGTGGATAGTTTTTCCACATATCATCCCAGTTTGGGGTATCTGCTGCGAGAATAGCATTGTTTTCTGCGGATTCGCTGTAGCCCCATCCATCGAAGATGATGAGCGCCAGAGGTCTGTGTGTTTGAGTCATTGATTAGTCCTTAAAGCGAATGGTGGTCTGGCTCTCTGCTGACTCACCGTTGTCTTGTATGTCATTAAGAATTGATGCCGTGTATTATATGGTGTTTTGTGATGAAATACAGTCACGGGTACTGACGGGCAAAATTGTGGCACAAGCTTTAAACATGGATTCTATCGCGATTGATAATGATATCGAGCGTGCTGCATTTGCACTGAAAGCGATGTCTCATCCTCTTCGTTTGAAGATTCTCTGCGCGATTGGAGAAAATGAATTATCTGTTCAGGATATCGTAGAGCATGTTGGCACGACACAAAGTAACGTCTCACAGCATTTGGCAAAATTGCGTGAAAAAGAGATTCTCATGTCTCGTCGCGACGCTAATCGCATTTATTATCGTGTAAACGATGAACGAACGCTTCGTTTGATTGAGATGATGCGTGAAGTATTCTGTTCTGCAAAAAATTAATCTAATTTTAAGACAGCTTTAAGGGTTGATATGGAAAATTTGGGCGAGTTTATTGTTAATCATTGGATTTTAAGCACGGCATGGATTGTATTAGCTTGGTTAGTTTTTTCCGATGCAATTAATCGTAAACTGACAGGATTACATCCGCTTGATGTGAACCAGTCAGTCCGACTAGTCAATCAGTACAAAGGTAAGTTTGTTGATGTGCGAGAACCGGAAGAGTTTGAAAAAGGGCATATCGCTGACTCAGTAAACCTCCCGCTCTCCAAGTTGGATGAAGAAATCAGTAAGCTAAAAAATAAGTCGCAACCATTAGTCATTGTATGTGCCAGTGGTCAACGTGCAAAAAATGCTGCTAAAAAGTTCAAATCGAATGACTTCGAAGAAGTCTATGTGATGACTGGCGGCATTAATGGGTGGAAAGAGGCAAAATTACCCCTCTTTAGTTAATTAAACAAAATGGCAGGATTTTTATTGTGGCAAAAGTAATCGTTTATTCTTCCGCTCACTGTCCCTACTGTGTGATGGCAAAGCAACTGCTGGAGCGTAAAGGCGTTAAGTACGACGAAATTCGTGTGGATCTTGATCCCTCTAAAAGAGAAGAGATGATGAAAAAGAGCCAACAAAGAACCGTGCCACAGATATTTATCAATAATAAAGCCATAGGCGGCTACACTGATTTAGTTGCGATTGATCGCAGCAAAGAGTTAGATAGCCTCCTGGCGCAATCTTAAAACAAGAAGGAATAGAGATGGCTGAAGAAAATACAGCAGCAGGTGAAGAGCAGCAAAAACCACGTTTTGTGATTCAAAAAATTTACACAAAAGATGTGTCTTTTGAGTCACCTAATTCACCAGAAATTTTCCGTGAGGAATGGCGTCCGCAATTGGATTTGCAGCTAGGTAATGAATACAACCGTATCGACGATGATACACATGAAATTATTTTGTCAGTTACTGTCACAGCAAAAGTAGGTGATAAGACGGCATTTCTTGTTGAAGTCAAACAAGCTGGTATTTTTACTTTAACGGGCTACACCACAGAAGAAATGGGACCATTAGTCGGCAGCTATTGTCCGAATACCCTTTTCCCTTTCGTCAGAGAAGTCGTTTCTGATCTGGTGACCAAAGGTGGCTTCCCACAACTTGTCTTAGCGCCAGTAAATTTTGATGCGATGTACTTGCACCAGAAAGAACAGGTAGAAAGACAAGCCCGCGAAGCAAAATCAAACACCACTCACTAAGACTTGGGTAGCGGCTGTGGCAGAACAGGCCAATTTAACACCAACATTAGTTATAGGTGCCGGTGCCTGGGGAACGGCATTGGCGATGGCGATGGCCAGAAATGGTCATCAGACCTGGTTATGGGGACGTGATAAACAACATCGTTCGGAGATGACGTCGTCGCGTGAGAATACGCGTTATTTACCAGGTCAAGCTTTTCCTGAGGCCTTATCCATTGTTGATGATCTCGATACAGCCATACGTGATTGTCGACATGTACTAGTTTCTGTTCCCAGTAAAGCGTTTGTTGAAAGCTTGTATATGATCAAGCCAAGGCTTGGAGAGACAACGCCAGTTAGTTGGGCGACCAAAGGGTTGGCTCCAGATACGGGTGAGTTGCTCTATGATGTTGCTCGTTCGGTATTAGGTGAAAGTCATCCTTTGGCTGTCATATCCGGTCCATCCTTTGCTGCAGAAGTTGCCGCTAATCTTCCTACTGCCTTTACTGTTGCGTCGGAAGAGGGGCATTTTGCTGAGCAATTGGCGGGACTATTTCACTCTTCAACACTACGTGTGTACACAACTTATGATGTGTTGGGAGTACAGATTGGCGGCACAGTGAAAAATGTATTAGCGATCAGCGCAGGTATTTCTGATGGTTTAGGCTTTGGGGCCAATGCCCGAGCAGCATTGATTACACGAGGTATGGCGGAGATAAGACGTTTAGCCGCAGCACTAGGGGCTGAAACTGAAACACTGTTTGGCTTGTCTGGAATTGGTGATTTAATTTTAACCTGTACGGATGACCAAAGTCGTAACCGCCAATTAGGTTTGGCGATAGGAAGAGGACTCAGTGTTGAAGATGCTGTTCAAGCTGTAGGTAAAACGGTAGAAGGCATGCATGCTGCCAAAGAGGTCATGATAAGAGCTCGACAAGCTAAAGTTGAAATGCCGATAGTGGAACAAGTATGCAAAATTTTGTTTGAAGGGTACGATCCACGAGAATCCGTTCAGACGTTGTTATGCAGAGAACAAAAAGCAGAACTCACACCTCCCGCTAATAAACGGGTTAACTAAAACGAGGAAGAATCTATGCGAGGCATTGTGAAGTACAGCACGGCAGTGACCGTTGCTTTAGCCCTGAGCCTGGGGCTGAGTGGTTGTGGTAACCCACTGAAAAAATCTGATGAAGTAGAAATTTCTACAGAGGGAAAAACCTTATTTGAAACAGGTTTGCAGTACGTTAAAATTGTCGATCGTGATGTGCCGGGTGTGGCTAACGACCATCCTTACTCAATATCTCCAGATACAATGCGTACGGTTTTAGAGTCTCTTTATGTAAATGAAAAAGTACTGTTCAACCAACGCCAAAACCCCTTGTTTTCACCTGCAGAGTTACAAATTCTGAGTAATGGCTTAGCGAATGGATTGAGCCGTGCGCAGCCAAATGAAGATGTGACTTTCGTGACGCTTGGTGTGCATCAGGGCATGATTGCGAAAGAGCGTCAAAGTGATAGTGGTCGTGTTTTCATGAGTGGTGGACGTTTAAACATCATCTTCGGTTTGTTGCATGAAGATTATCGTGACAAAGATCAATACACAGGTCAGGAAATTGACCGCCGTGTTAATCCTTTGCTGCCTGGTACAAGAAAGTTTGACTCAGAACCTGCTGTAAGAGTTGCTCTTGATAATGGTATGTCATATCACATTGATCATGAGACGGGTAAAGAAAGAACAGACTGGATTGAGATTGATATTCCTACAGTCTTACAAACCGTTGCAGAACGTCAAGCTGATTCAAAAGATGCACTCATCAGCCCAGAGTTGAAAGAAGATATTGCGCGTAATAAGCAAGAAACCAGCAATCTTCGCGATGATATGGCTAATATCAAAGAAGTGTTATTTGATATGAGTGAAAAAATGGATAAGTTACAAAAAGAACTGGAAGCGCTGAAGAAATAATTCCAGCGGTTTATTTTCTACTTTAAAAGGGGCCTTGTGCCCCTTTTTTTGTGCCTGTTTTTTAGAGTTGATAGCGCCTGTCACTTACTGAAAGTCGTGGCAGTGAATTAATGTTCTTTATCAGACTCAAGACTTTAAATTGCTGTCCCATTTGACCTGGCATCAATAACTGCTTTAAAGCCGCACTTTGTTGTAGCCAGTCAGCTGATGTCATTTCACTGTGGCACTTCGCCGCAATTGAGGTGATATCGCCTGCTATTAGAAAATCACTTTGTTCATGGAATCCGGCGACATCCAGATCTTGTTCCAAAGCAATGTCAGCAAGAGTTGAGAACTCAGTTTGTGTCGTGATGTCTTGCAGCCCAGGTAAAAAGAACGGGTCATCATTGATTTGATGACGAAAATAGCAACATAAGGTCCCCTGCTCTCTTTCTTCGCGGTAGAACTCTGTAAAGCTATAACCATAGTCAATAATAAAGATGGCGCCGGCTTTTAGTGATTGAGCCGTAGTGTGTAGCCATTGCTGTGCTGTTAAGTTGATTTCAGTCTCGTAATATTCAGTTGAAATAAAGGATTGAATACGCTCAGCTTGTTTTTGAAGATCAGCTTTCGTGATGGCCCTGTCTTGCCATGCGAACGCGTTATTATTCCAGCCAACATGACGTTCAAATAATTCATTATCTTTTATTTTTATAAGGTTAACTGGCATGGCATCACATACTTCATTGGCCACAATAACCCCTTCAAACTTTTCTGGCAGGCTATCCAACCAAATAAAGTGATCCATAAGTTCAGGGATATGTTGCTGCAGATAGGCCCGTTGCCGTTGTCGTAAATCTGCGCTGATTTCTAGAATGAAATAATACTCAGGTAACTGGTGCTGGCTTTTGAGATAAGTCATGATATCGGCGGCCAGCTGTCCCGATCCTGCCCCAAATTCGAGTATCTGCTTTTTTGTTAACTGTACCAACACGTCATGTATATGTGTGGCAATACTATAACCAAAGAAATGACTGATCTCTGGAGCTGTAGTGAAGTCACCATACTTGCCCAGTTTATGACTGCCTGCACTGTAGTATCCATAGCCTGGGGTATACAGACAAGCTTGCATATAATCAGAAAAAGGAATTGAACCAGCTTGAGAATAGATCTGTGTCTTTATGATTTCTTTTAACGCATCACTGTGCTGTTGCGCTTCGGGAGAAACAGTCGATAATGTATCTGGATTATTCATCATTAAGGAGCAGCAATTGCAACAGGTTGTATTGGTGACAGGTACGAGTCGTCGAGTGGGTTTGCATATGGCCAAACGATTCCATGAACAAGGTTGTAATGTATTAGCACATTATCGTACTGAGACGTCGGGTGTCCAAGAAATGCGTGACTTGGGTATCGAAACAGTGCAGGCCGATTTTTCGTCGACGGAAACAATAATGACCTTTATTGAGGATTGCCAACAACGTTGTGAGTCTATAAGAGCCGTTATCCATAATGCGTCTTCTTTTTCACCCACACCAGATGATTTAGCAAAAGCTGCTGAGCAGTATGAACAGTTTTTTTATGTGCACATGATGGCACCTTTTCTTATCAACGAAGGCTTGAAGAATAAGTTTCAGGGAGATGACAACAAACCTGCTGATATCGTGCATATTACCGATATCAACGTGGAAAATCCGACCACTCGTTTTGATACTTATGGCACGACTAAAGCTGGACTTCATAATATGATGCTGGTGTTGGCTAAAAAATACGCGCCAACGATAAAAGTCAATGCCGTTGCTCCCGGGCCTGTGCTATTCACCGAGTCACACTCTGATGAGGTGAGGCAACAGATGATGTCTGAAACCCCATTAGGCTGTGAAGGTGGCGCCGAACCAGTCTTTTTGGCGGTAAGAAGTTTGTTAGATAACCCTTTTCTGACCGGTGTATCAATCGCGGTGGATGGTGGTCGCCGACTCTCCAAACGATAAATGACCCACTTGGATAGCGGTGCCACTTTGAATGCTCTTCGTAATGGGCTTGTCAGCTAAGAATAAAAACAACTCGTCGATTAATGGATAGAGAAAATACTCATCTGTCACTTGTCTGGCAGGAGTATTCAGGTCATCCGGTACAGTCAGTGAGCAAAGAATATCTAAGTCGGCAGGTCGATCTTTATGTTTGCGATCAGGATCTGCTCGATCTCGTCCAAGTGTCGTTTCTATGTCGTTACAGATATCTTTCAGACTTTCTTTCGATATATCAGTCTCAATGAAAATTACAGCATTAAGGAAGTCATGCTGACTGTTCATTCCTACTGGAGGAATGTGTAATACCCGACTGATATCAAAACTCGCAAAATGTGCCAAGAGCTGGGCAATAATCTGAGAAAAATTCTCAAAAGGCGCAATATTGCAGCCTAATCCAAGCAGGTAGCCGTTTCTTTTCTTGTGCATTATTTGCTTCGTTCAATCACAATCCGCGCGGTGTTTTGCCCATGAAGAGCGACAGGTTTGCTCAGTGTCAGCTTGAGTTTTGGAATTGAAAATTCAGTGAGTAGCATCTGCGTAAGATCTTCAGCGAGTGTCTCAATGAGCTGATAGTCACTGGCTTTAACAAAGTTAACAATTTTTTGGGCGATCGCACCATAATCGAGAGTGTTACTGATATCGTCTGTTTCCGCAGCTTTACGAATATCCCAGTCCATTTCGAGATCAAAAGTCAGGGTCTGTTGGGTGTGTCTTTCCCAGTCGTAAATACCAATAATGGTATCGATTTTAAGGTCGTTAAGAAAAATTTTATCCATATCTCGATCTGTTAAAGGGTGGCAATCACTGATTCGCGACCTATAATGTCGCAACGTTTTTAAAAGGTAGCATCATATCATGCTTGAGACTTATACCTTACCCGTCATCTTATTGGTGGTCGCTTATCTTTTTGGTTCATTATCCAGTGCCATCATTCTCTGTAAACTGGCAGGCTTACCTGACCCGAGAACGCAGGGATCTGGCAACCCTGGAGCCACTAATGTGCTGCGTTTTGGAGGAAAGAAGCTTGCCGCTACCGTATTGCTGTTTGATGTTCTAAAAGGTGTCATTCCTGTTGCAGTGGCACATGCAGTCGGTCTTGAAATGGTATGGGTAGCGGGTACGGCATTCGCAGCCTTTTTAGGACATTTATTCCCCGTTTTCTTTGAGTTTAAGGGGGGTAAGGGAGTCGCGACAGCGTTGGGCGGTTTTATTGCTTTGTCCCCTGCTCTGGCTGCTGCAGGCTTAGCGACGTGGTTAATCATCTTTGCTGCGACACGAATATCATCGCTATCTGCCCTCGTGGCTGCTGGCTTAACACCCGTCTACAGCTTGTGGCTGATTGACAGTGTTAATGCACGTTGGATTATCTTGCTGACAGCACTGCTATTGATTGCCCGACATCATGGCAATATACGCCGTTTGCTCGCTAAAGAAGAATCTAAATCTGGTTAGTTTATGGTGGGCTGAGTTCATTCAGCGGCCAGCGAGGTCTGACAGTAAAACTTGGCACATCTTGATGTTTCATTGCCTCATGGCGCATGGCGCCTGCAAAAGCAATCATAGCGCCATTATCACTGCAAAATGCTTGTCGCGGATAAAACACTTCAACGCCCTTCATCGAGTCTAGTTTATGACGAAGCGCTTTATTGGCACTCACGCCTCCGGCCACCACTAAACGTTTATGCCCTGTTTGTTTGAGGGCTCTTTTACATTTGATAGCGAGGGTTTCGACAACGGCTGTCTGAAAAGCTAAAGCAATATCCGCTTTATCCTGTTCCGTTTGTTTTGTGTCCAGCCAGGTATTCATAGCAAATGTTTTTAAGCCACTGAAGCTAAAATCGAGGCCAGGTCGATTGGTCATCGGACGAGGAAAAACAAAGCGATCGGCAATACCTTGTTCGGCCTTGGCAGCCAGATAGGGGCCACCAGGATAATCCATCCCAAGTAGTTTGGCTGTTTTATCAAAAGCCTCGCCAACGGCATCGTCAATGGATTCACCCAGTAGCTCGTATTGGCCAACCCCTTTTACATCCACTAGCAAAGTATGACCACCTGACACGAGTAATGAGACAAAAGGAAAGGCTGGAGATGGTGTTTCGAGTAAAGGAGATAATAAATGCCCTTCCATGTGATTTATCGCTAAGGCAGGAATATTGAGAGCCCAGGCAAGGCTGCGACCTATCGCGGCGCCAACCAGTAATGCACCGGCTAAACCTGGTCCAGCCGTGTATGCAATGCCATCAATATCACTTCTGGATAATCCTGCCTCGGATAATACTTCTTCGATTAAAGGTAAGGTTTTACGAATATGATCTCTCGAAGCCAGCTCTGGGACGACACCACCATATTCGGCATGCATAGCTATTTGGCTAAATAAGCGATGAGCTAATAAACCTTTTTCAGTGTCGTAAATGGCGATACCTGTCTCGTCACAGGAAGATTCAATACCTAAAACACGCATTTTTTTACCTAAACTATATTGTGAGTAAACGTGAGTATTATGCCCTTTTTTATAAATAAAGTGATTTAACTGTTTGCTTTCCGGTAAATATTTCGTACAATTAGGGGTTTCCATACAAGAATTGTTTAGGGAGTTTTTTGAATGCCTGCAGTAAGAGTTAAAGAGAACGAACCATTTGACGTCGCTCTACGTCGTTTTAAACGTGCATGTGAAAAAGCTGGCACTGTTGCCGAAGCCCGTGCTCGTGAAGCTTATGAAAAACCAACAACTGTACGTAAACGTGCCGCAGCAGCAGCCGTAAAACGTCACCAGAAGAAACTGTCTCGCGAAAACGCAAGCCGTATCCGTCTTTACTAAAATCGTTATTCAGAGACAAGTCCAATACCATGCCTGCAGAAGCCAGCCCGTTA
Organism: Methylophaga sp. UBA678; assembly: GCF_002299105.1. Classification (NCBI taxonomy): domain Bacteria; kingdom Pseudomonadati; phylum Pseudomonadota; class Gammaproteobacteria; order Thiotrichales; family Piscirickettsiaceae; genus Methylophaga; species Methylophaga sp. UBA678. Next base: position 226,019 of record NZ_DBNG01000009.1, on the reverse strand, counting down.
AAAGTTACTATTCAAGACAGCATAAAAGACGCTATGCGTGCGAAAGACAAAGAACGTCTTGCCGTGCTTCGTCAAATTTCAGCAGCGATTAAGCAAGTTGAAGTAGATAACCGGGTTGACCTTTCTGATGACGATATTGTTGTCATCCTGACTAAGATGAGCAAACAACGTCGTGAAGCATTAGAACAGTATGAAAATGCCTCTCGTGCAGATTTGGCGGATATCGAAAAAGCTGAACTTGCCGTTATTGAAGAGTTCATGCCTGAGCAGTTATCTGAAGAAGAGATTGCTCAAGAAATTCAAACAGCCATTGAAGAAGCTGATGCAAGCAGTATTAAAGACATGGGCGCAGTTATGAATGTGTTGCGACCAAAAATTCAAGGCCGTGCTGATATGGCCGCAGTCAGTGGAAAAGTAAAATCAGCGTTGAGCAATTAAAACAGCAACGCTGCCGTATCTCATAAGGTATGGTTAATATTTTCAATAAAATTCAGCCATAATACCAGATATGGCTGGTCAAATACCCCCACAATTCATTGATGAACTGCTAGCCCGGGTTGATATCGTAGATATCATAGATGCCCGGGTTGCTTTGAAAAAAGCAGGCAAGAATTTGCATGCCTGCTGTCCTTTTCATAATGAAAAAACTCCTTCGTTTACAGTGAGTCCGGAAAAGCAGTTTTATCATTGCTTTGGCTGTGGTGCACATGGCACAGCAATAGGATTTCTCATGGAATACGATCAACTTAGTTTTCCTGAAGCTATTCAGGAACTAGCTGATCATGTGGGGATGACTGTGCCGACCACACAAAATGTCTCGCAATCGCCGCAACAGAAAAACCTCTATGACTTGATGGATAAAGTCAGCCAATTTTACGTCCATCAGTTACAAACTCACCCCGACAGACAGCTTTTTGTGGATTATTTAAAGACCCGGGGGCTATCCAAAAACACAGTTGAAATGTTTGGCATCGGTATGGCGCCAGATGGTTGGGATAATGTTTTAAAAACCTTTGGTTCTTCTCAAGCACAAGTTAAGCAGCTTCTGGATGCCGGTTTGTTGATCAAAAATGATGCCGGACGGACCTACGATCGCTTTCGACATCGCCTTATGTTTCCAATTCGTGATCGCAGAGGCCGAGTTATTGGTTTTGGCGGTCGAGTATTAGATGATTCAACACCAAAATACCTTAACTCGCCTGAAACACCGATTTTTCATAAAGGAACAGAACTGTACGGCCTCTATCAGGCAAAAAAACAGAACCGTAAGCTTGAACGAGTACTCATTGTTGAAGGTTATATGGATGTTATTGCTTTGGCCGAACACGGTATTACAAATGCTGTTGCCACATTAGGTACTTCAACCACACCGGATCATTTAAAACAGTTATTAAGGGCCAGTCCTGAGGTGGTTTTTTGCTTCGATGGCGATCGTGCAGGTAGAGAAGCTGCCTGGAGAGCGGCGGAAAATGCATTACCTATGTTGGGTGGTAATCAGCAGCTGAAGTTTATGTTTTTGCCCGATGGTGAAGACCCCGATAGTATGGTGAGAAGGCATGGTGCAAATGCATTCGAGTCAGAAGTGCTACATGCCCAAAATTATTCAGATTTTTTCTTCACATGGTTAACCGAGAAGGTTGACCTCAGTTCAATGGATGGACGCGCTCGTCTGGTAGAAATCACAAAGCCATACCTGAAACATGTTCCAGCGGGGGTCTATAGGGATATGTTAGAACAACGTTTAGCGGAGTTAAGCCAAACTAATCTCGCTACATTAAACAGGCATATAGAGAAGCCCGCATCGAGACTGCAGAGAGCACCAAAGAAGCAAACATTAGCGACCATGACGCCATTAAGGCTAGCTATTAGCATTCTTCTGCAATATCCCATATTGGCGAGAGAGATTGATGACACAGCATCGATTAGTTCTCTTCAGTTACCAGGTGTGAATATTCTTAAAGAATTGCTTGAAACTCTTCATCAGTATCCCCATCTTACTACTGCGGCACTTCTAGAACGTTGGCGCGACAGGGAAAATGGTGCGCATCTTGAGAAGTTAGCGCTGCAAAGTTTGAGTTTGTCAGCTGATGAGCTCAAACACGAGTTGCTCGGTATATTTTCGCAACTACAAAAACAAGCTAAGGAACAACGACGAATTTATCTCGAGTCAAAACCGCTCAGTGAGTTAACCGAAGCAGAAAAAGCTGAGTTAAGGTTATCGCAGAAATAAATGTTTATGTTAATTTGATGCAATAAATTTGTCATTTCAGTATAATGAAGTGTTCACGTCTATAAGCGTCACAGGGTTAAAGGGGCTGCATGAAAGATCAACAATCACGCGTTAAGGAACTGATCGCCTTAGGTAAAGAACGTGGTTATCTCACCTATGGTGAGATTAATGATCATCTTCCAGAAGATTTGGTAGATGCTGATCAGGTCGAAGATATTGTCAGCATGTTTAGTGACCTCGGTATTATGGTCCACGAAGATGGCATGGATACCGATGAAATGGAGCGTCTTGCTGAAGCGGTTTCGTCGAACGACGAAGTCTCCGATGAAGAAGCTGCTGCTGTCCTAGCAAGCTCTGATGGCGAATTTGGTCGAACTACTGATCCAGTGCGTATGTATATGCGTGAAATGGGCTCGGTCGAACTGCTGACACGTGAAGGCGAAATTGTCATTGCCAAACGCATTGAAGCGGGCTTGCGTGAAAGCCTGATGATGCTCTCAACATATCCTGCATGTATTTCATCATTTTTAGAGCTGTATGACGCTGTAGAAGCAGGGGAAATGCGTCTGAATGAGCTAATAAAAGGCTTTGTTTCAGCAGAAGAGCTGGTAGAAGAGCAGGATGATCTCAGCGATACAGATGACGACTCAGACGATGATTCTGACAGCGATTCAGATGATGACGATGATGACGATAGTGTAGACAACGTCAGTGATGATGATGATTCAGGTGAAATCGATCCTGAAGAAGCGCGGGTTCGGTTTGAAGCATTAAAAGACAGCTTTAACGCCTATCTGAAAGCTGAAGATAAAGAAGCTGAGACGTTACGCGAACAGGCAAGTACTCAATTTATGGAGTTTAAACTCACTCCAAAAACATTGGCTTATCTCAATGTCTTAATGAGCGATACGGTCAACGAAATCCGTAATCAAGAAAGAATTATTATGGATATCGTAGTAGAGCAAGCTCGCATGAATCGTCGTGATTTTATTGATTCATTTCAAGGTAATGAGAGCAATGTTAACTGGGCTGACAAGCATATCAGAGCCAAAAAACATTACTCTTCTACCATTAAGAAGCATCACGACGAAATCATTGCTGCACAATCAGTTTTAGCTGAGATTGCAGAAAGTCGTGGCATGTCAATTTCTGAAATAAAAGAAATTTCACGCCAAATGTCGATTGCAGAGGCTAAAGCCCGCCGCGCGAAAAAAGAAATGGTTGAGGCGAACTTACGTCTGGTTATTTCTATTGCGAAAAAATATACAAACCGTGGCTTGCAGTTCTTGGACTTGATTCAGGAAGGTAATATTGGTTTGATGAAAGCCGTTGATAAATTTGAATATCAACGTGGTTATAAGTTCTCAACCTATGCAACCTGGTGGATCCGTCAGGCGATCACCCGCTCAATTGCCGACCAGGCACGCACTATTCGTATTCCTGTGCATATGATTGAGACAATCAATAAACTGAACCGTGTTGCCCGCCAAATGCTACAAGAGATGGGGCGTGAGCCGACACCGGATGAGTTAGCTGAACGTGTCGATATGCCTGAAGATAAAGTACGTAAAGTACTGAAGATATCTAAAGAGCCAATTTCGATGGAAACACCGATCGGTGATGATGAAGATTCACATTTAGGTGATTTTGTTGAAGATGTGAACGTGATTTCACCTTCAGATTCTGCGATAATAGAAGGCTTGCGTGAAGCGACTCAAGGCGTATTAAACGGCCTGACAGAGAGAGAAGCAAAAGTTTTACGTATGCGTTTTGGTATCGATATGAATACCGATCATACGCTTGAAGAAGTAGGCAAACAATTTGACGTCACACGTGAACGTATACGTCAGATTGAAGCGAAAGCATTACGTAAACTGCGCCATCCTTCACGTTCTGATCAATTACGAAGCTTCCTAGATTCAGAAGGTTCGTAAGCTAGTCAAAAGGGCCTATAGCTCAGTTGGTTAGAGCAGTGGACTCAT
>NZ_DBNG01000009.1:121021-221496 GCF_002299105.1 Methylophaga sp. UBA678 | reverse complement strand
AGTGGACTCATAATCCATTGGTCCTAGGTTCAAGTCCTAGTGGGCCCACCATTATAATCAAAGCCTTGGTATTAAGTTTTGCCAAGGCTTTTTTTATGCCTGACATTGATAAATAATTCACAAAAGATTGATTATAGTCATAGCATCAACATATCCCTGTTGTGATAAAAAAATACGACAGGCATGGTGTTATTAATTGATTAATATGTGAGTAGTTATGAGTGATGATCTGGATTTGTCTGGTTTAAGAAAAAGCTACGAAAAAGACTCTCTTGACGAGAGTATGAGTGCAGCATCACCACTTGAGCAGTTTAAGGTGTGGTTATCAGACGCGCTGGAAAAAAGTGTGTGTGAAGCTAATGCAATGACCTTAGCCACAGCAGATGAACAGGGTAGACCATCAACTAGACCAGTCTTGATAAAAGGGTTCGATGAAGATGGCATTGTCTGGTTTACTAATTACCAAAGTAGAAAAGGGCAAAATCTAGACGTTAATCCTTACGCCTCATTACAATTCTTTTGGCCAGAGTTAGAGCGTGTTATCCGAATTGAAGGGAAAGTTGAGAAACTCGCTACATCATTGTCAGATGAGTATTATGCTTCGAGGCCATTAACCCACCGTATCGGTGCTTGGGCATCACCACAAAGCCAAGTTATTAAAAGTCGGAAAGTGATTGTTGAAGACGCCGCTAAATACGCATTGAAGTTTGGACTAACACCACCAAGACCTGAGTCATGGGGAGGGTATAGACTCATGCCTCAGTATTGGGAGTTCTGGCAGGGACGATCTAGTAGGCTACATGATCGCATTGCTTATAGCTTAAAAACAGATGGTCAATGGATAAAACAACGATTGGCGCCATAAAACTGATAGAAAATGTGATCTTGCTCATAATTTAGTGTCTTTATATTCAATTTTTTTATCTGTACGACGCTACACTTATTGTGAGGTGATGGGTTTCAGTTCTCACAATTATTGCTCCTTCTAATTGATTAAGCTAGGTATATACCTAGCTTTTTTTTGGGTAAAAAAAAGCCCCAATTAAGGGGCTGAGAGTAAACCGGTAGGTTTTAATAGTTTTTATTTTCAGAGGCGGAATCTTCAATCGCATCGCCTGCTGATTCAACATCCTTGCCAACACCTTCCATCGTGTTACAAGCGGATAAGAAAAGTGCCAAAGATAATGGAATTAATAAGGTAGTAAGTTTCATAATTTGCTCCTCCAATTATTGTTGAGAGGGTTTATTAAGTCTGGTCCAGTCCGGATACGTATCAAGATAACTCCGATCAAAACCAGATAGATCAATTAATCCGTCTAAATCGTTTATTTCTATTTGACCATTTTTATTGTCAATTAGACCTAAATCACGTAAGTGTTTAAACGTACGACTTACATGAACTGAAGAAATACCAAGGGTATCACCGATAATCGCCTGATTCATAGGTAGGTGAAACTCACATGCCCGCTGATGTAATCTCACTTTCATTTCAACAATGAAATGTGCAAGACGTTCAGCAGCGTTTCGTCTGCCTATATTGACGATTCTCTCAATCAGCATGGCCTGTTCTCTGGCCATGATCAAAAAGAATAAATCGGTTAATCTTGGTGATTTTTCAAAAATCTCAGTCAATCTTAGTTTAGGGAATGGACAGGCTTCTATTGGTGTCAGCGCCCTAAACTCTGTGAGTGAATGACTCAGTCCAATTTCCCTTAATCCTATAATCTGACCTGGCAAAAAGATATCCAGAATTTGCCTTTGGCCATCTGCCATGGTCTTTATCGCACAGGCCCAGCCAGATTTTAGGGTGTAAAAACGATCACTGTATTCACCAGCGAACGCTAGACGTTCACCAGAGCCAAACTTACGAGCATCTCTTTCTAGAGCGGCAAGAAGGTTTACTTCTGACTCTGACAACTCGACCATTTTTTCAAACTGACGAACAATACAACTTTCTGTATCGCTGATAACAGATTCCATGAAGACTCGCTCAAATAATGTAGTTCAAAAGAGACCTTCTTGAATACGCCATCATCGATTAAGAATGTCTATATTTTTCGTGAGAATATACGTCTACATAGGTGGACGTCTACCAGTAATGAAGAAAATGAGGGCGAGAACTAAACCAATAACAAATAAAATCCAAGCAATGTTGGTCGCTGTACCAGCAACACCACTTAAACCAAGCGCACCAGCAATGATACCGATGATTAAAAACGTCAATGCCCAACTTAACATATCTATCTTCCTTTATAGTGAATGGGAATGAATACGATATGTGTATTTGATTACCTCGTCTTTAACATAGGTTAAGGCAGTAGTCATTAATCAGCGATAGGTTAGATTAAGAAGAGCCGAACAATAAGTATTTCCGATAAATACTTTTTGCTATGAAAGCTCTTTTAATGTCAGTATTGATGAACAAACGCATTAATAAGTTTGTCAGTCTAGTTGAATAATGTTTTTATTCAGCCCAATTCTAAATGGAGATGTATGTATGAAATCAATGAGTGAATCAAAGCCTTTTTCAATGATCTGTAAAGCATTGCTAATTATGTTTGCTTTTGCAGGCGTTGGTATGCTTTCAGCTTGTGATAACGATGGTCCAGCAGAAGAAATGGGTGAAAAAATCGACAACACGGTTGAAGATGCTGGAGATGCAATTGACGATGCTGCAGATGACGCTGGTGATGCTATTGAAGATTCAGCAGATGAAGCTGAAGATGCAATGGATAAATAGTTGCCACGGATAATAGTCTCGAAGATACGTTTATAACAGATCAATAGGAGATAAAAATGGCTACACAAACGACAAATCAAGAATTACAAGAACAGTTAGATGCATTACGTAAAGATTTTGCCGAAGTTACCAGTACTTTAAAAAATCTAACTACAGAATATGCACAACAAGGACAAGATAAAGTCAAAGCGACTGCACAGCAGGCACAACAACAGGCAAAAGAGAGTATTGCTAGAGCACAAGGCGAAGTTGAAGCACACCCATATACAAGTATGGCCGTTGCTTTTGGTATTGGCTTGGTGATTGGTAAAGCGCTCGATAGAAAATAACTCTATTCACCCTAACTAAATAAGAAGGTTACGATGAGTTTGTTTTCAAGAATACAAGTAACAACCTTAGCGTTTGCATTGGCAATCATTCTCGGATTATTTGCTATTGGTTTTGCCGGGATTGCTGGCTATATAGCTCTTCAGGCATATTTTGATATGCCTCTAGCAGCTTTGTTAACAGCCATCGCGTACCTTCTGGTGGCGTTAATTATTTTAGCCGTTGTAAAAGTACTGAACCGTACTTCTGATAAAGCACCCTCTCGTAATAGAGAGGGGCGCGAGTACAATACTCAACAAGCTGAGGAGTTAACCGCACTTTTGGAAAAACTTTCTGACCCTGTGCTGGTTGATGTGATCAAAAAACACCCAGGCAAGTCTCTAGCAACAACTTTAGCTGCTGGTGTTTTATTTGGTTATAGTCAGGAAGCTAGGTCTGTTGTTAAGTCTGCATTTAAGCAATACTTTGACGAAAGTTAATGTCACTTAACATATATAAAAATAAAAAAAGCCTCAATGAATTGAGGCTTTTTTATTAATAACCTTTATTCTCGCTGGCACTCTTTTCTAGAGCATCTCCTGCCGCACCCACATCTTTACCGATGCCCTCCATCGTATTACAGCCAGCTAGAAATAAGATGAAACAAACAGATAGTAACAAAGCCAATGGTTTCATAAACACTCCTATTTTAAGACAGGCATAAAATTACCATAACTGATAAAAGATAGAGAAACCTTTATCTTTTTTTACACCATGGCTTTTTGTCTAGGAACTAAATTTTTCAATACTGGTCATGTATAATTGAATAATAATTAGCTGGCTAACTAAGTGTGATTGTCAGGCGCAAAAAAAAAGATTACTCGAATCAGAATTAGGATGAATCAAATGAAGCTCATGATTAACGGTAAAAGCCGTCAGGTAGACGCACCTGAAGATACACCAATTCTATGGACACTCAGAGACATACTCGGTATGACAGGCACAAAGTTTGGATGCGGTAAAGCGCTTTGTGGTGCCTGTACAGTTATGCTTGATGGTAAACCAATCCGTTCATGTGTCACACCAATCAGTGCGGCAAAAGATAAAAAAATTACCACTATCGAAGCGGTATCAGAGGACAAAGTTGGGCAAGCTGTTCAGACGGCTTGGCAATCGATAAATGTGCCTCAGTGTGGTTATTGCCAATCAGGACAAATTGTTGCTGCAACGGCCTTGCTTCGTGACAACCCAAACCCGACAGATGAAGATATCGACACTGCCATGAGAGGCAATATTTGTCGTTGTGGTACCTATACGCGGATACGCGAAGCAATTAAGCAAGCAGCGCAACAGGGGGGTAAATAATGAATCATTCTGATCTTCCTGAAATAGCCAATGTGAGTCGACGTAAACTTCTTAAGGGCTTCGCATTAAGCGGACTCGTACTAGCTGTTGGTATGCCGTCACAATTATTTGCTGCGGATGAAAACCCAAAATATGGACGTGACGGGATGCCTAATGGCTGGGTTGATGATCCACTCGTGTTTGTCTCAATTGCTGAAGATGGCACTGTCACGATTGTCGCTCATCGTTCTGAAATGGGCCAAGGCGTTAAAACAAGTTTACCTATGGTGGTTGCCGATGAAATGTCTGCTGACTGGGCAAAAGTAAAAGTTGTTCAGGCAGATGGTAATGAGAAGCGCTATGGCAACCAGAATACCGATGGCTCGAGAAGTATGCGCCATTTTTTCATGCCTATGCGTAACGTCGGGGCAGCGGCAAGAATGATGTTAGAAGCTGCCGCCGCGGCGATATGGTCGGTGCCTGTCAGTGAAGTAAAAGCTGCGAATCATCAGGTCGTTCATGCGGCTAGTGGACAATCACTAGGTTATGGTGAGCTTGCTCAGAAAGCGGCCGAAATGGATGTGCCCGAAAGCCAAAACCTGATTTATAAAACTGCAGATGAATTCAATTACATCGGCAAAAGTGACAATAGGCTCGTTGATGGGGCCGATATCGCTACTGGCCAAACAACGTATGGTATGGATGTACGCCTTGATGATATGGTCTATGCTGTTATCGCGCATCCTCCAGCTTATGGCGATACACTCAAATCCTACGATGATACGGAGACCTTAAAAGTACCTGGCGTACTCAAAGTTCTGACCTTGCCCAGTAGCCCGCCTCCAGCTGTATTTAATCCACTAGGTGGGGTGGTTGTTGTCGCGACCAACACTTGGGCGGCAATTCAAGGTAGAGAGAAATTATCTATCGAATGGAACGCGGGCCCTAACCGTCAGTATGATTCAGAAGCCTTTCGTAAGACTTTAGAGCGTTCCTCACAGCAAAAAGGGGGCAAGGTCATCAGAAGCAAAGGTCAAGCGTATGAAGCAATGGCCAATGCCAGCTCAACAATTTCTGCTGACTACTACATTCCTCACCTAGCACAAGCGCCAATGGAACCTCCTGCTGCGACGGCACGGTTTGTTGATGGTATATGTGAGATTTGGACTGCAACCCAGAACCCACAGGCTGGTGTTGATACCGTTGCGAAATGGCTGGAAGTAAAACCTGAGCAGGTTAAGGTCTACGTGACCCTATTGGGCGGCGGTTTTGGGCGGAAGTCGAAACCAGACTACTTGGTTGAAGCCGCGCTGATTTCCAAAGCATTGGATGGGCGCGCTGTGAAAACAGTATGGACACGTGAAGATGATATTCAGCATTCCTATTTTCATACTGTGTCTGCTGAACATATGGAAGCCGCGTTTGATGAGCAGGGCGATACCATCGCTTGGTTGCACCGTACAGTCGCTCCAACCATTGCTTCAACCTTTTCGGAAGGTGCCAAACATGAAATGCCGATGGAGTTGAGCATGGGGGTGGTGAATATTCCTTTTGATATAAAGAATATTCAAATCGAAAACCCAGAAGCACCAGCTCATACACGTATTGGTTGGTATCGTTCGGTAGCGAATATTCCACATGCTTTTGCTATTCAATCATTTATTGCTGAGATGGCTCACCAACAGCAAAAAGACCATAAAGACTTCTTATTGTCTCTGATTGGGCCCGATCGAGAAATAGACCCGACCTCATTAAAAGATGAGTGGAACTATGGCGAGTCCCCCGAGCTTTACCCATTGAATACAAAACGTATGAAAGGCGTGATTAACATGGTGACGGACAAAGCTGAGTGGGGGAAATCACTACCGACAGGTTCTGGTCAGGGAATGGCTGCTCATTATAGCTTCGTGACATACGTCGCGGTTGTCGTTGAAGTGACGGTGAATGACGATGGAGAAGTCAGCGTGCCCAGAGTGGATGTTGCTGTAGATTGCGGTCCTCAAGTGAATCCAGAACGCATTCGTTCACAGATTGAAGGGGCATGTATTATGGGCATGAGCCTTGCTCTGTCTAGCGAGATTACCTTTAAAGACGGCGTAACCGTTCAGGATAACTTTGATGGGTATCAGGTTGCTCGTATGGATGCTGCACCTAAGGAAATTAATGTGCACCTGATGCCAGCCAATGATTTTAGCGAGCCGCTAGGTGGTGTTGGTGAGCCAGGTATGCCACCGATTGCACCGGCTCTGTGTAACGCCATTTTTAATGCAACAGGCAAACGTATCCGTGAACTGCCAATACGTTATCAACTAGAGTCGTAATGTTATGACGGGGCATGATACAAACGTGCTAAAACAGCTGCAAAGCTGGTATCAGCAAGGGCATAAAGTCTGGTTGGTGACGGTACTTAGCACTTACGGTTCCAGCCCTCGCCAGCCTGGCTCTATGTGTGTATTACGTGATGACGGGCTGTTCACTGGCTCCGTTTCCGGCGGCTGTGTAGAAGATGATTTAGTGACACTTTTACATGATGGTGCACTTTCGTCAGCTTCAGCTCAAATAAAAACCTACGGCGCTAATCAGGAAGAGCAAGCACGTTTCAAGCTACCTTGTGGGGGGCAATTAAAATTACTGATAGAGCCAGTCATTGATGACCAATGGCTTGATGATGTTATCACCGCCATTTCCTCCCAAAAGCTGATCAAAAGAGACGTTTCTCTGAGGTCTTTACAGGTAACCTGCTCCTTAGCACTAAGTCATGAGCCTCTGGTCTGCGAACGGCCAGAGTCCATCTCATTCGTCTACGGACCGCGTTTACGCTTACTCATTATTGGCGCTGTAGAAACGTCATATTATCTGGCCAATATAGCCACTGCGCTCGATTATCAAGTCTATGTTTGTGATCCAAGAGTTGAGATGCAGCAGACATGGACACATCAAGAAAGTACATTACTGACAATGATGCCCGATGATGCTGTGACCTCACTGCAGCCCGATCTAAATACGGCAGTGGTGGCTTTAACGCATGATCCGAAGTTAGACGATATGGCATTACTTGAGGCGCTCAAATCAGCGGCTTTTTATGTGGGGGCTTTGGGGGCCAAATCGAATAACAATAAGCGTCGGGAAAGACTCAAATTATTTGATCTGACTCAACAAGAGATTGATCGGCTGCATGGTCCGGTTGGTATGTCCATAGGTAGTAAAACGCCTGCAGAAATTGCGGTGGCGATAGCGGCCGAGTTAGTCGCTATTTATCGTCAACGTATTCGAGCACAACAGACTTCAGCTTCATTGGATAAGGTGCTCACCTAAACATGGCGCTTGAAAAGGTAGCGCCGATTATTCTCGCTGCTGGTAAGTCAACACGCTTTGGATCGAACAAGTTACTGGCAGAAGTCGAATTTAAAGGCATCACACAAGCGTTGCTACTGCATACTTTATCACCCTGGTTGGATGTGTTTGAGCGCGTTTATCTGGTGACGCCCAAAGAGAATCAGCTTATTGAAGAAGCCTGTCATTCTATTGATCACAGCATTGAGTTTATCAAAGCAGAACAGAGTGAGTTGGGTATGGGGCATTCGCTTGCTGCCGGTGTGGAAGCTTGTCATTCATCACAAGGTTATTTGATAGGCTTGGCAGATATGCCAATGATTGAGCCAGAAATACTTGAAAATCTGGTCAATAAGCTTGAGCAAGGCTTTCCTATCGCTGCTCCCTATTTTGAGGGTAGACGTGGTCATCCAGTTGCTTTTTCTCAAATTTATCGTGATGCATTACTGGCATTATCAGGTGATGTAGGGGCTAAAAGTATTCTGCTCGAGAACGAGAAGCTGATTGAAAAAGTGAATGTGAAATCGTCTTCAGTTTTGACCGATATTGATCTAAAGTCGGACCTTTCAGTGCTGTCATGAATCCTGAACTAATACAGGCTTTATTACTTATTCAGGGATAAGTTTTTTCGCCAAAGCATTCAGGTGAAAAAAATGAAATCGACCGATCTTCACCGGCACAAGCACACAGTTGTTTTTTTCCATAAACTCACGCAGTTGTAACTGTTTGTTCGGCTTGTAGAGGACGGGCTTGCCCGTCAGCGAGTAGAGAATGCCAGAATCGGTAATGGCTGAGCCTTGCCGTGTTTTGAAATCATAGTGAAAGTCAGTCACTTTTTGCGTGATGATAAAAAAATCGTAATGGCTGGAGTGGCCAAAAATATGTTGTTCTTGGGTTTCTTGGACTTCTACCAAGCCCCAATTTGATATGACGCCGCACTCTGATAATGATCTGGCTTCCAAAACACGATCCTTGTGTAAATTTGTGAAACAGTGCTCATTAATTTAGCAGTTTAATTCTCTTATAACAATGCTTTACGGATGCCAATTTTCGATAAGCCGTATGGATACGGTCATCACATTTTTTTCATCGATCTGTCGACAAAATCAGACAAACATACATGGAGAAAGAATATGAATAATTCGTTCAAAGCTGGCTTACTTATGATGGTAGCTTCTACTGTCCAAGCAAAAGATTGCCCACAATATATGGATTATGACTTGCCCAAACTTCACTCGAATGACACGGTGAATTTATGTGAAATAGCCAAAGATAAAACCTTATTAGTCGTTAATACCGCAAGTCACTGTGGCTATACGCGCCAATTTGGTGGTTTGGAGTCATTACATCAGCAATACCAAGATAAAGGTTTAGTGGTAATTGGTTTTGCGAGCAATGACTTTGATCAAGAAGCCAAAACAGAAGCGGAAGCAGCGAGAATTTGTAAAGAAAACTTTGGTGTGTCATTCACCATGGTTGCGCCAAGTTATGTAACAGGTTCGCGTGCTAACCCAGTTTTCAGGGAAATTAATCAACAAAGCCAAGCGCCAGATTGGAACTTCAATAAATACATCGTTGATGCTGATGGGCAGGTGGTAAAACACTTTGCCAGTTCAGTTGAGCCAGATGATCCTGAATTGTTAAACACTATTGATTCCACTCTGAGTAAGAATGAAGATAATCCCTAAGCTCAAGAGATACGCATAGCTTGTTGACTATATACCCAGCAAGGTCAATACTCTACTGTTATTGATACTTTGTTGTTATCATTAACAAAGTCTATTAGCACACAAAAGGAATGCTGGAGTAAAGGATGTGTATTGTTTATCGACTGGTATTTGCCAGTTTAATAGGTTTGGCCTTATCTGCATGTAGCAGTATTCACAATACCATTGGTCCAGACACTCCTCAGTCTGAGTTACGAGAATCTTTGCAGGCGCCGCTGACTGTTTCTGATAGTGGTTCGCCTTTTTGTCAGGAAGCAACGGTGGTTGCAGTCACGCCAAAAGTGGTGCGTGTTCCAGAGCGTTATCACGCAACGCTTTATTTTGAGTTAGACAAAACGACGTTTACACCAGCCTCTCTCCGTGATTCTGTTGATGTATACAAAGCGATTCTGGAAAGAAAAAATCGTCATGTTGAAATTGTCGGTCATACAGACACGCTTGGCGCCAGCGCATACAATGAAAAGCTCTCAGAGCGTCGCGCTAACAAGGTAGCGCAGGATTTGATCAATGCCGGTGTTGAAGCCAATCAGATTTCTGTGTCAGGGAAAGGGGAAACGGATCTGAAAGTACCCACGGCAAATGGCACTGAAGAAGTACGTAACCGCCGGGTTGAGATTGATCTGCGTTAATATCTGGAGCATTTAGACATATGGTTACATCGCAACGCTTTACTCTCATTGCTGCATTTATGACGGCTATCGCCAGCAGTCCCGTTTTTTCTGAAACTCTGCAGGGAGCAGTAGATAAAACACTAAAACAAAATCCTGAAGTTCTGGCTGAAGCAAACCGCCGTTATAGCGTTGATAAAACGGTTGATCAGGCTAGAGCCGGTTACTATCCAAGAGTCGATCTGACTCTGGGGATCGGCTTTGAGCGAACTAAAAATCCGGCAACAAGACCCGGTCATGAATCTCTTTCTCGTGGCGAGGCTGAGATTGAAGCAACTCAAATGCTGTATGACGGTTTTGCCACAAAAAGTGCAGTTGAACAAACTCAGGCACAAGCTAATTCTGCTGGTTACAGTGTGACAGATTTATCGGAGAGTATTGGTCTGAACACTGTACAAAGCTACCTTGATGTAATGAAGCGTCAGCAATTACTTGAAAACACTCAAGCTAACTTGATTCAACATGAAAAGATCTTCGATAAAATCAAGTTACGAACAGATGCGGGTGTAGGCAATCGCTCAGACCTTGATCAAACCACTGGTCGTGTGGCGTTAGCGGAAGCGAATTTACGCTCTACCGAAGGTAATTTAAAAGATGCGGAAACACGTTATGAGCGATTAGTAGGGCAAGCCCCTGAAGCGCTAACCGATCCAGGTATGTCATGTTGTGACAGTGCACCGGCTAAGGTTGAAGATGCCATACAAATTGCCTACAGACAGCATCCAGCACTATGGGCAGCTATGTCTGATCACGAAGCATCATTGGCCCAGCAAGAGGGAGCTAAAGCGCCATTTCATCCACAAGTGCGAGCTGATTTGAGCGCCAGAGCAGATAATAATCTCGACGGAACACGTGGGCATGAGAAAGAAGTTCAAGCGATGATTCGCATGGACTACAACCTCTTGAATGGCGGCGCTGACAAAGCACGTATTGAAGAAACCAAGTATCTCAGTGAACAAGCCAAACAAAACGCCGAAATTATCAAACGTGACGTTGATAGAGATGTGCGGCTGGCATGGAGTAATGTTGAAACCTTGTCGAGACGTTTACCTATTCTTGAGCAACGTATGCTGGCTGCTGAGAAAACGCGTGATGCCTATTTTGAACAGTTCAATGTAGGCAGACGGACCTTACTGGACTTGCTCGATACAGAAAATGAATTGCTAACAGCCAGAAATGATTATGCCAATGCCTATTATGATCATATTTACGCCTGTTACTGGTTATCCGAAACAATGGGGCGGTTAATGGAAAGTTTGTCTATTGAGGCACCGGAAGCAGCCATCATCGTCGCGCAACCTCAAACTGCTGAATAATTCCCTGCTAATGTAACCAGTCTTGAAGTCTGGCTGACTCGTCTGCCACTAAACTGTCACATATTACGGATACGATATCCATTTTGATTGAATATCGTTATGCATCCCATCAGGCTGACCGCACCCTCACCTGCCTTAAAGGTCTTTGTTTATCTTCTACCGGCCTTATTATTATTCTCGAGAGCAATAGCGGATATTACAGTCGTTCTGGTGGCATTCACCTTTTTGTTTATCAGCTATAAAAATCAGTATTGGCCATGGCTAAAGCAGTCATGGTTTGTTGCTTTTTTAGTATTTAACGCCTATCTAATTTTACTTAATTTACCCCAAAGTAGTGAACCATCAGAAAGTTTGAAGTATGTGCTTACTTTTATAAGATGGCCTTTATTTGCAATGGCATTGGCGTATTGGATTTTTGATAATAGTGACATTAGACGTCATTTTATTATCAGCCTCTCACTTATTATGGCATTCGTTGTAGCTGATACTTTATGGCAGTATTTATTTGGTGTGGATTGGTTTGGCATTGAACGTCTCACTGAAACACGCTTAACAGGGCCATTCAGAAGCCCTATTCCCGGAACGATGTTATTACGACTGTGGTTCATCGTGCTATTCATCGCTTGTCTTATGCCATGGTTCAAATATACGACCGTCCGACAAATAACATCATTAATGACCATTATGAGTGTCGGGTTTGTTTTCACCTATCTTACAGGCGAGAGAATGGCATTAATTCTTTATTGTGCCGGGGCTGCTGTTGTGTTTATAACTATGCTGTTTATCTACCGAGACTATCAGCGACGCTTGTTAAGTATGGTGGTAATTTTTGCATTATCACTGGGTATGATCATACTGATCTCTCCAGATATGCTCGATCGGAGCATCATGAGTATCGGTACTAAATTATCGTCATTTGCCGAATCCGATTATGGGCTGGTTTTTAAAACCGCTTGGCAAGTATGGCAGGATAATTGGTGGTTTGGCAGTGGCTTGCATACTTATCAAAGCGTCTGTGAACAACAGCAATTATTAGCTAGTGCAGGCATGGTGTGCAGCCATCCGCATAATCTCTACCTGCAACTGGGGGCTGAAACAGGCCTGGTTGGATTAGTTTTATTTCTGGTAATGCTGTGTTTATTGTACAAGCAGGTATTGCTGCCATGTATTAAAGCTAAGAATGGCTTACAAACAGCATTATGCTTTGCATTACTAACGGTCAGTTTTTGGCCATTGTCCGGAGGGATTAGTGTGCTGAGCAACTGGGTGGCAGCTTTAGTTTGGTTAGGTGTAGGCTGGGCGTTGGCGATATCTAGGGCAAGTGCTGTAACACCTCATGAACATCTAAGTCATACAAATCATTAACCTGAAGCGCGCGAAAGTCCCCACGTTGAAGTTCGGATCGTTCAACAGAAGTTGTTGGTCCGAATAGAGCAAGACCCGGTTTGCCCAAACATGAGGCGATATGACTGGGGCCGGTATCATTACCAACCACAAACTGTGCATGATTGAGAATGGTTGCCAACTCAAACCAGTTAAGCATTCCATAGTCTTTTGCCGGTGTGTAACCTGCCAGTCTTGCTGCCATATCTTGCTCATCTGGCCCCAAAATATTCACCACATCATATCCAAGCTCAATGAGTTTAAAAGAGAGCTCGGCATAATACGGCCAGCGTTTTTCTTTATGTTGTGCAGAGCTACCAGGTATAAGGGCAATATAAGGTTGTTTAACATGGCGCCAAAGAAATTTGATAGCGTGACTTTCCGTCATCCACTTCACATCTGGAAAAAAAGCATGATGAGTGGGTATATCGGCCTGAGTGAGTAAGGTTTTCAATCCTTTCAAACCTGACTCAGGCGCCTTTGCTCCACGCCGACTAATCCAGTCAACATCAGGTAAAAAAAAGCGCTGATATAAGGCTGTTCTATCCGAGTTTTGTAAATCAATAACCAGATCAAACTGGTGTTGAATAAGTTGTCTGCTTAGCCTGAATTGGTGTTTCAGCCTTCTCAGTGGCTGGCGATCATCTATCATGATGCTATCGATATAAGGTGAACGCACCATTAAGGATTCATAGCGGGACATGGTCAACAAGATAATCTCAGCATCAAGGAAGTGCTGGCGGATATCTTTGAAAATACCGTCTGCCTGAATTAGATCACCAAATGCCCCATGCTTGATAAGCAAAATCTTATTTGCTTGTGTCATGAATTATGGTTCCAGCAAACCCTGGTAAACAGAAAGGGTATTGTCCGTCATGGCTTCCAGTGTCATTGATTGCTGAGCCAGCAGCATCGCTTTCTGCATCATACCTTGCCAGCCCACTATGTCTTTGCTAAGTGTGGCCAGCTGTTGACGAAAAGCCTGGGTATCAGCGATAGGTGTGATTAATGCCTTATCAAGGACTTCGTTAGCGACAGGTACATTCGTAGATAAAATGGGTTTGCCTAATAATAATGCTTCACTGACTACATAAGAAAAGCCTTCTCTTCTCGAGCTGATTAATACGCCGTCACAAGCGTGCATCAGTGAACTGACATCTGGACGATAACCGACCAAACGATAGTGTGTCTGTGTTGACATCTGTTGAATTCGGCTATGTAACCATTGGCGTTCTTCTCCTTCACCGATAATCAGTAAATTCAAAGCCAGGCCGTCTGCGGCATCCAATAACAAATCAAAGCCTTTTGCCTTTACTAGTCGACCAACGGCACAAAATGTTGGTAACTCAGGGTTGAGTCCAAACTCTTGATGGATATCAATAGGTGCAACTTTTGGGGTAGAAATACCGTTATATATTGTTGTGGCATTCGCTATGTTCAGATGTGAGCGAAGACTATGACTAACCGCAATCGCCTGATCGAGCTTGGCAAAATCTTTCACTCGGCTTTTGATGTTATGTAATGTACCTACGGTTTTTGCGCGATGAAAATAGCGACACTTATTTAGTACAGCCGTCGCTTTATTAGCCTGAGCATGCACTATATCTGCGTTGGACTTATGCAGATAATAAAGCACGCTGAACCACAAAAGTGGGTTACGCCGGCTTTGCTCAGTATTAACTGGAAAACCTTGGATATGTGCAGGTAAGGTCTCTAGAAATTGAGGGTCGGCAATAACACTGACAGAATGACCGGCTTTGTGGAGGCTGATAGACAGTTCTCTGACATGTTTTTCAAGCCCACCACCGCCTGTGCTTAATAACAATTGGCAGATGTTCATGTGGGCGAATGTTGTTTTAATGCGCGTTTATAAACAGATAGCGTGGTTTCTAACATAGACTCCAGTACAAAAGGATGTGATTCTGGAACAACAGGCGGTGCAAGTAACCATTTTGTGCTTAAGCTGACGACAGCGGCTCTATCACCCGTGCTTACTTTGCCTTCCGGCAGTACGGCCGTTAGTTGTTCTTCCACACCGCCATGAGCATAAGCAATAACCGGCACCCCTAAACTCAGGGCTTCTATACTGACTCGCCCAAACGCTTCCGGCTGCAATGATAATGACATGACGATGTTGGAAATTGACATAATTTCTCTCAGATCACTCCGGTGGCCGATAAAACTTACATCACTTAAAACGCCAAGTTCAGTTGCACGTTGTTGTAATTCACCTAAAAAAGCCGATTTTCCTTTTTTAGTTTCACCAACAATCAAACCGTGCACATCAGAATAATATTTTTTTAGCTCAGCAATAATCTCTATAAAGTCAGCCTGTCCTTTCCAGCGTGTAATGCGTCCTGGCAGAGTAATTAACAACTTACCTCGTGTTTGAGGGAAGCATTGATACCAATGAGATAACCATGCGTTATCTGGCTGATATCCATACGGAAACTCTCGTCGGTCAATACCACGGTAATTCAGGGTGAGGTTTTCTTTAACACCGTATTGAGTCGTAACGTATTCACGGATTTTCTCCGACACAACAAATACCTGTTCGCCTTTGGTCATGATTCGGCTATAGCCGTTGACAGAGTATGTGCCGTGAACGGTAGTAATGAATTTTGGTCGTGATGCCTTTGGTAAGGATTTCCACGTCAAATAGCATACCCAGGCCGGCATACGTGAACGCACATGTAAAATATCAACACGGTTATTCACCAGAAAGCGTCGTAGTCTCGGGATAAGACGGAATGTCACCAGCGACTTACGGCCTATGTTCCAGTTGATATGCTCGCTGCCTTGCTGACGTAAGGTATCGACTAAGCGGCCACCAGAAGAAATAACAAACGAGCGATGCCCCAGGCTTGCCAGATAGCGGCCGACTTCCAATGTGCCTCGTTCAACACCTCCTGATTCAAGTGCAGGTAACACCTGAACAACGGTTAACTGATCTGTCATGAGCAATTAGCTGAGTTGAGGTATTGGTTGTGGTTGTACTTGTGGCACGCCATCTAACCAATGTTTTGCTATCCAGTCTGCACAGCGTTCTGATTCCATGAACCCCGGAACAGCTTGTAGACGGTTTTTATAATGGCCCAGGCTGTCAAAGCGAACAGCATAGCCTTCACCCACTAATTTACTCAGTCCCCGTGAGACACGGTTATCACGTTTGATGGGCATGTTAAGAATACCGACCGCGGTGTG
The DNA here is from genome assembly GCF_002299105.1 of Methylophaga sp. UBA678. Taxonomy (NCBI): domain Bacteria; kingdom Pseudomonadati; phylum Pseudomonadota; class Gammaproteobacteria; order Thiotrichales; family Piscirickettsiaceae; genus Methylophaga; species Methylophaga sp. UBA678. The sequence continues at coordinate 205,475 of NZ_DBNG01000009.1, read as the reverse complement.
TGCTGTGAGTGCTTCATACACCATAGACACCGAGTCTTCGCTAATCCATGCACTATAACTTGCTGCTAATTGGCGGGAAACCCAGTTACCATCGGTTTCTTCAAAAGGTACGATAGTAAGGTTGGCCAATTTGAAGCTGAGCATGTGAGTGGCGAAGTTGGCAGGTGTACGTGGAGAGGTCGTGAGCGTATAGTGAATACGCGGGTTTTGCTTACAAAGCTGAGTTATTTGTGATGTTATATGGTTTTCATTCCAGTCACAGTGTTTGGAAGGGCCGCCAATCATGATTAGTCCCTTATCGGTCTGATGAGCACCTGTCGCGTGAATAGGGTTAAGAACGCCTCGTGTTTCCAATACATTGCCACGACCTTGATAATAGTCATGCTCCGGTATTAAGCTAAGATCAAAAAAAGACACCGGTAAACTGGGCTGCATCAAGACGATGGTTTGCCCGCCATACACCTTTTTTGCTGCCAGCATGTGAAGATGCGTGCGATGACCTGCCCCGATGATGAGATCAGGTAAAGGTAGCCCATGACCTGCAGGCCAGGTTGTACTCAATAAATCGAACACAGGTTGAAGTCGACCACTCACCGGAATATCAAAACTTTGACAGGCCATTTTGCGCTTTAAGGCATTCACCAAACCTTGAGATTGACTTTGATGGCCAGGTTTTCCATCAGTGAGTCGCCAGATGATGATGGGGTCTTCGTCTTTCTTGATATTCATGCAGACAGCACCTAAATATAAAGTAATGTAGCCTCTAGCTGAAAAGGCGATGTGCTGTGGACTATAGGGCAGCCGTATTAAAGTTTTATGAAATGAGAGCGGGTTCACAAAAAATAAATTAGGAATATTTTCTCTGGAGGCCTATGGCGAGCTAAGCCATAGTCAAGCGACGACAGTCAAAAGGAGTGCACATGATTGAGCGTGATGAAGATACCTTTAGTGCGTTAAAGGAAATGGCTGAAGATGCGCAGTTGGTCTCACGTAACCACAATGATGAATTAATCGGACTCGAGTACTATTCAAATTTGGCTGTGTTGAGTGATGATGAGTTGGGTTTATTAGTTCGTTTATGGCACGAAAAGTATGTGACCTGCCAAAAAGAGAAACTCGCTTCTCAATGGATGGTCATACAGATATTCATTCTTATCTTATTAGCCATTTATGTGGCTTGGGTATCAGGGGGGATTGCTGGTACGCTGATCAGTATAGTCGGTGTGATCGCCATGATTGCCATGATTGAAGATAAGCGGGTCAGTGTCGCTAAACGAAATTTAGCTGATGCTCGCGAAGTCTACAGAACACTACAAACATTAAAACAAGACAGACAACGGTAATGTCAGCATGCTATCTAGCCAGTTCTTCAAGGCGGATGTTGACATGTTTCGCAAATTAAATTAAAGGAGATTTTATGACTACAGTGACATTAAAAGGAACCCCTTTTGAGACAGTGGGTGAGTTGCCTGCAGTTGGACAAAAAGCACCAGAATTTAGCCTGACAAAAGATGACTTGTCTGAGCTGACTCTGGCAGATTTATCTGGTCGTGTTGTGCTCAATATTTTTCCATCTGTAGATACGCCTACCTGTGCGATGTCTGTCAGACAATTCAACACAAAAGCGGCTGCCTTGGATAACACCACGGTTGTCTGTGTATCAAAAGATTTACCTTTTGCCATGGCACGTTTTTGTGGTGCAGAAGGTATTGATAATGTCGTCACTGGTTCGGCGTTTCGCTCTTCATTTGCTGAAGATTACGGTTTATTAATGAAAAACGGACCTCTAGCTGGTTTGTGTTCGCGTGCAGTTGTCGTCATTGATGAAACTGGCAAAGTCATTTATACCGAACAAGTCAGTGAAATTGCTGATGAACCTGATTATGAAAAAGCCTTGTCAGCACTCAGCTAAACGAGCTTATCGTTGCAAAAGCCCTGTTCAACAGCTGTTGAACAGGGCTTTTTTTTGTTTAAAAAACGCTCAGAGATGGTTTAGCGGAGGAGGTGTCGATGATCGCGCTTGAGACAGATTTATTTTCATCCGTGTCGGTTTTGGCTGAATTCCATCCTCTGGCAAAGGCGATTCAATTCTGGTCAGACAAGGCAGGTCAGGCACATAGTAAAGTGCTGCTTTTTTCCACTGAACCCACAGCGATGCAAGCTCTGGAAGTGGATATCGCGATGGCGGGTGATCAATTAAGTAAAGCCTCGTTGCCGGATTATTATCAATTCTGCAGTGATATTGAGTTGATCTTTTATGGTGCACAGCCATCGGGTCCTGTTGCGGCTTTAACGGATATTGACTGGCTCCGTTTAAGACGGATCTCCATTTATGCCCAGTACTGGAAAGATAGAAATCCCCAAGAGGTGAATAAGCTCTTAAGTTTCGTGATGGGGATTCCTTTGTATAGTCAGATTGTGGCTCAACGCATCGCCTCGGAAGCAAGTGATAAAAAAGATGATATTCAACAGGTACTGTCGTTATCAGGCGGAGTCTATCTGGTGGGTGTTGAACGTTACAAACAGCTTTTCAGGCATGAAATTGATCAGGAGTTCAGTGAGGCAAAACAGTTGGTGTCAGCCTATCGTGGCACACATGAAGATAATGCTGCAGAACGGATTAACAGTATGGTTAATGCCGCACTGACAAAATAAAACCAAAAAAAGTAACCTGCCATCTAAGTCGGGTATAACTTTTGCTCTCTTCTTCTGTATATCGTTCTTTTGAACTAAAACCTGATAGGGGGACTGATGAAGGACATTTGGAAGGACTATGAACCGGGTTCGTTTTTTGATGAGCTCATGTTTGCAAAACATCAGCCCAGAGCATTCAGTTTTAAACTGCTTGAATACTTGCGTTGCATGGAAAAAGAAGCGTTTACGCAGCGGGTGCAAGAGTCAGAAGTAGAAATGCTGGAGCGTGGCATCACCTTCACCATTTATAGTGATGCGGGCAATATTGATAGGGCTTGGCCATTCGATATTATCCCAAGGGCTATTCCAAAGAGTGAGTGGGAACGCACCGAAAAAGGGCTAAAACAACGCATTCATGCCTTAAATCAGTTCATTCAAGACATTTATAACGATGGAAATATCATTAACGATGGCATCATACCCGCCGACGTGGTTTATCAATCCAAAGGTTATCGTAAAGAATGTCATGGTATGACCCCTGCTCATGGCGTTTGGGCCAATATCTGTGGTTCAGATTTAGTACGCGATCATGATGGCACGCTATACGTGTTAGAGGATAATTTACGTGTACCATCTGGCGTGGCATATATGCTCGAAAATAGAAAAACCACCAAGCGAGTCTTGCCTGAGCTATTCAAACTCTTAAATATTAGCCCTGTTGATGCCTACCCTGAACACTTAGCAGAAATGCTCGCCTCATTACGTCCTGATTTAACCAATCCAACGATGGCGTTATTGACGCCCGGTATCTATAACTCAGCCTATTTTGAACATGCGTTCCTGGCGCAACAAGCCGGTTTGATCTTGCTGGAAGGCGCCGATCTACTGGTAAGGGATGATGATTATGTCTACATGAAAACGATTCATGGCCTTGAGCGTGTTGATGTCATATACCGCCGTATTGATGATGATTTTATTGATCCAGAAGTTTTTCGTCCTGATTCAATGCTAGGCGTGCCAGGGATTATGCGTGCTTGGCGTGCGGGTAAAGTCGCGATAGCCAATGCGCCAGGATGCGGTGTCGCTGACGATAAAGTCATTTATGCCTATGTGCCTGACATGATCCGTTATTACCTGAATGAAGAACCGATTTTGGGCAATGTGCCTACCTGGTTGTGTCGCAATGAGGAAGATTTGACCCATGTATTAGCACATCTGCCAGAGCTGGTGGTCAAACCCGCCAATGAGTCAGGTGGCTATGGCATGTTGGTGGGACCGCATTCCTCGGCAGAGAAAGTGGAAGAATTTCGTGAGTTACTGATCAATGATCCAAAAAACTACATTGCTCAACCGACCTTGAGTTTATCTGTTTCCCCCACCTGTTGTGATGACACGATTGCACCACGACATGTCGATTTAAGGCCATTTATTCTGTCTGGAGATGATATTTATGTCACCCCCGGTGGATTGACACGTGTAGCGATGGTCGAAGGTTCTTTAGTGGTTAACTCGTCACAAGGGGGCGGTAGTAAAGATACCTGGATTGTTGATGATAGTCGCCATTTCATGGAGGAAGACTAATGTTATCCCGTGTTGCTGAGAGAGTGTATTGGTTGGCTCGTTATTTAGAGCGCGTGGAAAACACGGCGCGTTTGGTTAATGTGCATACCGCATTATTAATGGATTTGCCGGAACATATGGAGGTGAACTGGTTTACCTTAGTGACCATTTTTGATGCCGAGCAGATTTATTACAGAAAACATCCGCGTGAAAATGAATATGACATTATGCATTTTCTATTAGCGGATCCTGGCTATGGTGGTTCACTGATTAATAATCTGGCGGCTGTGAGAGAAAATGCCCGAACCTCATTGGATGTATTACCAGAAGAAATCTGGGAGCAGGTGAATGAGCTACACTTATTAGTAAAAAGTGAATTGTCGTCCATTGGTAATCGGCGCCGTAGGCAGAAGTTATTACTCACTATCATGGAGTCATGTCAGTGTATCTGGGGTATGATTGCTAATCACATGAGTCGTAACTTTGCTTATGACTTTTTACAGGCGGGTAAACATCTGGAACGGGCAGATATGACCAGCCGAATATTGGAGTTGTCGGCGTTGCTGATGTCAGATAATCGAAGTGAAGCCCTAAAGCAACATGAAGGTATTCTGTGGGCAACACTATTGAGAGTCCTGAATGCCCAGCAAATGTATATTCAAGCTCATAATTCCTCGTTAAAAGGGGAAAGTGTGTTGGCATTTTTAATTCAAGATACGGCTTTTCCGCGTTCTTTGAGCTTTTCTGTCAAATCGGTAGGAAGTTACTTAGAGTATTTACCTGGGGATAAACACATGTTGGCTCAGCAGGCTGAAATTCTGAATGATTTGCAGGCATATAGTGCTGAGAGAAATCCGCCGGAAACCATTCGATTGATGATGGATGAGTTACAAATCGCCTTAAATCGTCTGAATACCAGCATTACCACTAACTGGTTTTATCCGGACTACTCCGTTTCATGAAACGGTTCTTTTGCCAATGTGGGCAGGAAATTTTCTTCGACAATACCCACTGTGGTGTTTGTGGCAGTCAGTTGGGGTTTATTCCAGAACTACAACAGTTAACCAGCCTGCAAGAAGATGATAACGCTTGGTTGATGACCGATCTTTTTCCACTGCAGCGCTATCGAAGTTGTGAGCACCGTGATGATGAGATTGCCTGTAATTGGCTGATTCCGGCTGAATCATCTAATACTCAATGCATTTCATGTGCATTAACACGCACTATACCCATATTGAGTCAACCTGATAACTGGCGGCGCTGGCGAACCCTGGAAGCGGCAAAACGCCGCATGCTCTATGGCATTCTGAGGTTAAACCTGCCGATAAAGGGCGCCTATCAAGGCTATCCAAATGGCTTGGTTTTTGACTTCCTTGAAGATCAGAGAACCAATCCGATGCTGGCACTTGAGCATGTGTTAAGTGGACACAGTCAGGGGGTGATAACGCTGAATGCTGCTGAGGCAGATGGTAGCTTCAGAGAAGCAACGCGTGAAGCTATGAACGAGTCCTATCGAACCCTACTGGGACATTTTCGTCATGAAATCGGCCATTATTATTGGGATATGCTGATAAAAGATACCGAGCACTACGCCATGTTTTGTGAGGTGTTTGAATATCAGCAGCAAGATTATCAAAGCAGTCTAGAAGCGTATTATGAAAACGGACCAGCAGCAGACTGGCCAGCCTCCTACTTGTCAGCCTATGCCAGTGCGCACCCTCTTGAAGACTGGGCCGAGACCTGGTCACATTATTTGATGATGAATGAGACCATGGAGACGGCGATGACCTATGAACTGATTGAGCATTTTGATTATGCTAGCGATTTTGATGTAATGATGAACGACTGGTTATCGCTGGTGGTGAAAATGAATGCACTGAATCGAAGTGTTGGCAATACAGATGCTTACCCCTTTGTCGTTTCAGCGCCGGTCAGAAAAAAATTACTTTTTATTCATCAGTTGTTGAAGTCGTTGAGAAAGCCTCGGGAATCCGCGGCATTTCCTTAAATGCCTGATTTAATTTATTACCCCATTCCCGCCGTAAGTTAATCAAAAAAGTATCTTCTGCATCGAAACGATAATGATGCTTAAAGACCAGGCTATCTGTCTCGTATACCAGCACCTCAATCGGCGGGCCAACACTGACATTACTTTTCATGGTGGAATCCATAGAAATTAATGCACAGGTAGCGGCATCGGTGAGTGACGTTTGCATGGTGAGAAAACGATCTAATACCGGTTTACCATATTTACTCTCACCTATCTGTAAGTAGGGTGTTTCACGGCTGGTGGTAATGTGGTTTCCTTGTGGATAAATCAGAAAGACTTGGGGTGGTTGCCCTTTTATTTGGCCAGCCAGTAATAAGGTCGCATCAGGTGAAAAGCCGGATTGCTGATCTTCGCTATAACGCTTGATGCGTTGATTTAACACATCACCTACATAGTCAGCGGTATCAGAAAGATAGTGTGTGCTATTGAGGCTGGTCTCACTATTTTCCCGTAGATCCCGGTTTATCTGTTCAATAACACATTGCGTGGTGGCCAGATTACCGGCACTTAATATGGCAATACAGCGGTCAGCATGCGTATTGAAACGAAACATTTTGCTGTATGTACTGACTTGATCAATACCGGCATTGGTTCTTGAGTCTGAAGTTAGAACCAGTCCTTTATCTAATGATATGGCAATACAATACGTCATAAATTGTTCCAGGAATCGCTGTGTTTAAAGATAGTCAAAAAGTTGAGATTGAGCAATCATCGTTTACTCGCTCACGACAATGGATGGAACCCACGGGCGGGCTTTGAGTCGTTAATACTAAAGACAGGATGAGTTAACAGCGTTGTTAACGAACATAATCAAGTTAATTATTATCTCGGATATGACGTCTGAATTCACCCCCTTTATCGGAGTATACGATGGAACCCATAAAGACATTTATTGAGCAAATCAGCTGGTCTACTATTATCACCACCAGTTTTCGAATGGTGATTATCTTTATTGTGGCCTGGGTGACAACATGGTTACTCAAATCAGCATTACAGCGGTTTGAACTAAGACTGGTCGGCAAAGCGACAGCACGAGGTGAATCATCACTCGAGTCCAGAAAACGTATCGAAACCATTGTCAGGCTCCTAAAGCAAGCAGGTTTACTCGCGATCTGGATTACTTTCTTCCTGATAATTCTGAGAGAGATTGGTGTAGAAGTTGGGCCATTGCTTGCTAGTGCGGGGATTGTGGGTTTAGCAATTGGGTTTGGTGCTCAGAATCTGGTGCGTGATGTTATTTCAGGCTTTTTTATTATTTTGGAAAATCAGATCCGAGTAGGGGATGTAGCTGTCATTAATGGCACGGGTGGGCTGGTCGAAGCTATCAACTTCCGGACAACGGTGCTACGTGACTTGGCGGGGATCGTACATTTTTTCCCCAATGGCACCATCACGACGTTGAGTAATATGACGACAGAGTGGTCAGCGTATGTTTTTGATATTGGTGTTGCTTACAAAGAGAACACCGACGAGGTGACCAAAGTCATCCGAGAAGTTGCTGACAGTATGATGGCTGATGAGGATATGAAACATCTGATTATTGAACCACCAGAAATTTTTGGTGTGGATAAACTAGATAATTCAGCTGTCGTTATCAAAGGCAGAATTAAAACGTTACCGATTCAACAGTGGACGGTGGGACGGGAGTTTTTAAGACGTATCAAGCTGAGCTTTGACGAGAAAAATATCGAAATTCCATTCCCACACAGCACACTGTATTTTGGCGAGGATAGTAAACCTTTTGATGTTAAGCTAATGGAAGCGGCAGCCAATCAGTCCAAGGATACATAACCCCACTTTCCCTGATGTTTGACTGGCGCCAGACCATCACTGAAGGGTCTGGCGTCATCATACTGTGCTGGAATGACCAGCTCACCATATTGGTTGATGTAGCCATAATCCCAGTAATCCAGTGTCACCGCCGCCAAGCCTTCCTGAAAAGACTGCCCCCATTTGAATTGAGGCGCTATAACGACGTGTCCAGTGTCATCCACATATCCCACTTTACCCGCGTTCTCCACTCTGGCTAAGCCGTTTTTATATGACCAGGCATTGTCAAAGTGTGGTGGGATGATTGTTTTGCCTTGCTTATCAATATAACCATATTTGCCATCCAGCATAATCACGGCTTTTGCTTCACTGAAAGGCATGGCACGGTCGTATTTTGTATCGCTTATGGGATGCCCATCAGAAGAAATAAACCACCATTTTGCGTTAGAACTCACCAAAGCCAGCTGTTCACTGAAAGAAAACACCGTCTCGAATTGAGGTGTGATGTGCATTTGTCCTTTCGCGTTCAGATAACCCCAGCCATCTTTAGTTTTTACAGCGGCGAAACCCTCGCTATAGGGTTTTGACTCACGAAACTGTGTCTGAACAACCCACTTTCCCTGTGTATCGATAAATCCCCAAGAACCATATTGCTTCACAGCCGCTTTACCTTCGCTGAATGATTCTGCTTTATCAAAGCGTGGTGAGATAGACCAATTACCCTCTGTGTTGATATAGCCCCATTTATCATTTTCCAAAGCAGCCGCCAGGCCGTCGTTGAATGGGCCCAGCTTCTTATACAGTGCGGGGATAATCATCTGACCCTGGGTGTTGATCATTCCCCAATGTTGATCAATACGGATGGGAGCAAGTCCCTCATGAAAGGCGGTAATCTCAGTCTGTTTTTGAGGAGGGAGAATAAATTCGCCCGCTTTATTAATCAGACCCACATGTGGGATGCCTTGTTTATTTTGGACCACGATCGCTGTGTCACCATAAAAAGGACTGACAGCATCAAAATCATATTGAATGGCCACTTTATTGGCGCTGGCAGGTGAGATAGAACTAAGCAGAAGTAGTATCGCCGCTGTGAGTAGAAACTGTTTCATCGTCGTCACCTTTGACTTGATTGTTAGATTCAGTCTCTGCCGCTTAACGTGAATTTCACGTGAACCTAATAACAATATAAATCAAAAGCTTATCTTCTTTCTGATAGGCTGTTAAATGAGTGAAAATTGCATGAGTAAAACGTGTCGACATGTGCTTCGAAGCACAGTGACAGCGGTCCTGGTCTCAATATGTCAGGCCTGTTCGCCAGTGACTGTATTGAATGCGCTTGTACCAGACAATGGCTATCAGAAACTAGCGGATAAAGCCTATGGTGATGAGAGCAGGCAAAAATTAGACATTTATTTACCTGCCCACACGAGATCAGATCATCCATTGAAGACTGTCGTCTTCTTTTATGGCGGTAGCTGGGATTCTGGCAGCAAAGCTGATTATAAGTTTGTTGCCGAGGCGCTCACCTCTGCCGGTTATATTGTCGTGATTCCTGACTATCGCTTATACCCAGAAGTCGTCTTTCCCGCGTTTGTGGATGATGGTGCCCGTGCTGTGACCTGGGTATTGAAGCATATTAATGAATATGGTGGAGAGGCGGGACATGTGACTATCGCTGGGCATTCCGCCGGTGCGCATATCGCTGCATTACTCAGTCTGGATGCCACCTATTTAGCGAAATATGATCATCAGCCGACAGACGTCACAGCCATGATCGGGTTGGCAGGCCCTTATGACTTCTTACCATTGCAAAGTGACCGTCTAAAGCAGATATTTGGTCCGGAAAAACAACGTTGGCAAAGCCAACCTATTCATTTTGTGGAAGGAAATAATCCTCCGATGCTCTTGATGGTTGGCAATAAGGACCGCACGGTCTTACCTAAAAACAGTGTCAATCTGGCAACGAAAATTAAGCAGAAAAACGGTGCTGTTGAACTGGTTGAGTTTGACGATTTAAATCACGTTGCCATGGTGTCACATTTGGCTAAACCTCTGAGAGGCAGCGATGAATTGAGACAAACGATAATCGCGTTTATTAATCAGTTTTAGTGTCGGCTGGGATTAATGGTAAAAGTGTGAAGGCGGGGCAGATAGTGATTTTTAATCCCGAGTCTTTTTTATTATTCGCGTTAACGACATACAGGGGATAACTCTGTCCGGCTGTGAGACCGGCTTCGGGAAGCTCGAGTAAATACTGATTATCACTGACTTTTGTATTGTCCAGGGTGAACCACTTGTCTCCCGATTTCAGTGCCCACCCTGTAGGCGCTTCGCTCAGCTTACCTAACAAGCTCACCGTTTCAGTTTTCTGGATACAACCCGCTGGCTTAAGCGTTAGAGACGATAACTTGCTGGTAGTCAGTGGAGCAAATTCTTTTACGTTAGGTTTAGTGACGGCTCGCACATCGGTCTGGGCATGACTTTCTGCTGCTAAGAGACTCACAAACACAAGAAAATAAGGCACTATCGTCGATAGTGCCTTAAGTGATGGCGTGAACATGCTAGGCAGAAATACCTTTAGAGGTGATGACAACCATTTTTTCCACTTGCATATCTTCCATGGTGTAAGGAATACCCCCCGTTCCCAAGCCTGAATGTTTCAAGCCGGCAAACGGCATCCAGTCGACACGAAACGCGGTATGTTCATTGATCATCACAGCAGATGCGTCGAGTTTATCAGCCACATACATGGCTGCGTTTAATTCACGACTGTAGACCGAGGCCTGAAATGCAAAGGGTAGGCTGTTCGCCGCGGCCAACGCATCATCAACCTCGTCAAATGGATACACATTTACCACCGGGCCGAAGACCTCCGACGTGGTCACTTTTGCATCAGCGGGTGGGTTAAATAACACGGTTGGTGCATAGCAGTTATCATCCAGTGCCTTGGCACCACACAGACATTCCGCACCGGCATCGATCGCTTCTTTGACCCAGTTATCTATCCGGGTTAATTCACTTTTTTTGATGATAGGACCCACTTCGGTATCAGCAGATACCGGGTCACCTACCTTGAGCTGTTTAGCCGCTGCTGCCAATTTTTCTGCCAGCTGTCTGGCTATAGAACGATGCGCATAGATTCGTTGTACTGATACACACACTTGTCCTGCATGATAAAAACTGCCTTTACTGAGACCGGGAACAGCCGCGTCAATATCAGCGTCTTCAGTCACAATAACCGGGGCGACACCACCGTGTTCCAGCGCACAACGTGTGCCTGGTGCGAGTTTAGAGCGTAAATACCAACCCACTTTGGCGCTGCCGATAAAACTCAGAAATGCCACACGGTCATCTGTGACCAGAGATTCGGTATCTTCGTGACTTTCTGTAAGTAACGCCTGGCACCAACCTTCCGGTAAACCGGCTTTGTGGAATATCTCCACTAAGCGAAAACAGGATAAAGGTGTTTTTTCAGCAGGTTTTACAATGACTGGACAACCCGTCGCAATCGCTGGACCCACCTGGTGGGCTATAAGGTTAAGTGGGTGGTTAAAGGCACTGATAGCAACCACCACACCAATTGGCTCTTTACGTATGGTTGTTAAACGATGTTGCGAAGCCGGGTTGATACCCATGGGAATAGTATGAGGGGCATCATTACGCAATCCATCGATGCAGGCTCGAATGCTATCAATACAGCGTGCCATTTCAACCTGCGAGTCGATAAGTGGTTTACCACCTTCTTCAGCGGCACCGATAGCCAGGCTCTCAGCATCCGCCTTCATGAGCTCAACGGCTTTTTCCAGAATAGCAATGCGTTTAACAACGGGGAGCCATTGTGAGCGATCTTTGTAAAGATCATGAGCCGTACTTAATGCCGTTTCAATATCCGCTTTATCTGCTTGTTCGACAGTACCGAGTAATTGTTCATTGAAGGGCGAGAAGACTTCGGCCCTGGAAGCATCCGTTTTGGATAAACCAGCGATCTTCAACGGAAAATGGGGCGTGGTCATTATATAAGCTCCTTATAAAATACAGATTTTTTGTTTCAGACCCTCACTGAGGATGGAATAGTTCAATGAATAATCAACAGCCAGATCAATCAGATGCACCCCTTTAGCATTGAGGGCGTAATCCAGCGTTTTAATGAACTCAGCATGACTGGTGGGTCTGTGGCCAAAAGCGCCATAACTGTCAGCATATTTCACAAAATCCGGGTTATTAAAATTGAGGCCATAATCGTCAAAGCCCATGCCTTCTTGTTTCCATTTGATCATGCCATAGGCATTATCATTGAAAATCAGCACCACTAAATCTAAGCCTAATCTTACGGCTGTTTCCATTTCTTGTGAGTTCATCATAAAGCCGCCATCACCACAGACAGCCATGACTTTTTGATCCGGATTCAGCATTTTTGCCATCATTGCGGTGGGCAAGCCTGCGCCCATGGTGGCGAGGGCATTGTCGAGTAACAGAGAGTTGTAGTAATAGCTTGGATAATTGCGTGCAAACCAGATTTTATATACACCGTTATCCAGCGCGAGAATATCTTCCTCTCCCATCGCCTCTCGGATAATGCGAACAGCACTTTGCGGCAGAATAGGGAAGCGCTCATCGTCACTGTATTTAGATAGCCGCTCGTTGACTTCCTGTTTGACTCTGTAATAGTAAGAAAAGTCCCAGTGCGGTTGCACTTCAAGCCCGGCACGAAGGCGGTTAATCGAGGTAGCAATATCACCAACCACATCGAGCTGAGGGAAATAGACCGGATCAATCTCTGCTGCATGGAAATTAATGTGGATGACTTGAGCCCCGCCATCTTTCATAAAGAAAGGCGGCTTTTCTACTTCATCGTGACCCACATTGATAATGAGGTCAGCGCGCTCGATAGCACAATGTAGAAAGTCAGATTCAGATAAAGCAGCAGTACCCAGGTAGCTGTCATGTCGCTCATCAATCACGCCTTTACCCAGTTGCGTGTTGAAAAAAGGAATACCGGTATGTTCGACAAATTTTGTCAGTGCGGCACTGGCACGTTTCCGGTTGGCGCCGGCACCAATCAGTAGCAGAGGCATTGACGCCTCTTCTATCATTTTCAATGCGTGCTGAATCGTGCGGTTATCCGCATCAGGGCGACGGATAGTTTCCACCGTATAGATGCGCTGATGGGCTTCTTCTGCGGCAATGTCTTCTGGCAGTTCAATATGAACCGCGCCTGGTCTTTCTTCAACGGCAATCCGGAAAGCTTCTCGAACAGTTGCAGCGATGGTGCTGCCATGCACGACTTGTTTAGTGAACTTGGTAATAGGACGCATCATATTTACGACGTCCACAATCTGAAACAGGGCTTGTTTACTCTCTTTAATGGGTTTCTGACCGGTAATGATCAACATAGGCATGCCACCTAGTTGTGCGTAGGCGGCCGGGGTGACCAGATTGGTGGCTCCGGGCCCGAGAGTGGATAAACAGACACCGGGTTTGCCTGTTAATCGTCCGTAGTTGGCGGCCATAAAGCCCGCCCCTTGTTCATGACGGGTAATAATCAGCCTGATAGAGGAATGTTTTAAAGAATCAAGAAAATCCAGATTTTCTTCGCCGGGGATGCCGAAGATATATTCGACCCCTTCGTTTTCGAGTGCTTTGACGAGTAGGTCTGATGTTTTCATGATGCGTCCTTATCCGTTGGTTTCAGGGGGCCGATCTGTGTTCTGTTGTTTTCGATTATATAGTGATAATTCAGTCTACCGCTATGGGGTAATGATGCCAATTTCAACCCGACGATTCATAGCGCGCCCTTGCGATGTCAGATTTGAGCGAATGGGTCTGGTATCTGCATACGCTTCCACTCTAAACTGTTCGGGAGTCAACTCGCTATTACGCAGCAGTGCGTGTACGACTGATGTCGCTCTGGCGGCAGATAACTCCCAGTTTGACCGATAATTCAGGTTACTGAGTGGCACATTGTCTGTATGTCCTGCGACTACAAATGTCGTATTCAGTTCCGTGAGTACATCAGAAATGTGAGCCAGAACTGGCAATATGCCTTGTTTTAGCGTTGCCTGTCCAGAAGGAAAAGACGCATTTTCATTAATACGAATAATGACTCTGTCTTCAATGGTTTCAAGACTCAGCTGCCCTGCTGTGATCGCTTTAACAAATTTTTTCTGCAGTGTAGCCATCAGACTATTCAATTTTGCCCGTTGGTACAAATTGGCATCATGAATTTTTATGGCGTGCTCGTCATTGACACTTTCCTGAAAAATCTTTGAGAGGGGCGAGGGTGTATCAGTAGGAGCGGGCGAAAAGGTTTGTTTAATGATGCTGGTGGCTTTGATGATCTGATCTGGCGTTTCTTTTTTGACGCCAAAGGCATTTTCCATGGAGCGTACAACAACTTTATATTTCAGCGCATCTATTTCGGCCATGCTCAACAGTAATACAAAGAAGCAAAGCAATAGCGTCATCAAGTCTGCGAAAGTAGCTAGATACCGAGGTATGCCACCGCTTTGTTTTTTCATATTAGGTCGATACTGATTCTGGTTGTTCAATTCTGTTCGCTTTGGGTCACCGATTCATTCAGGAAAACACTATCTTTGAATTACCATTTGATGTGTAGATATTGCTATGCTAATCAATCGTATACACGTTAATATGTGGTATTAATGCATCTGTTGCAAGCATTGTAGGGAGAGCTTGTGTCGTATCAATGCAGTAGCACAGCGAATGCGTATTGTTTTTGTGCATGATTTGCGAGAGCTATCTTCATAAAAGGGGTTATATTTCAGTTGGTTAAGATGATAGTCGTTTATGCATATTAGCAGTTACACAAAAATGGCATTCTATAGCATATTGGCTGTACTGGCTGTGATCTGCATCTCAGTCGCGACGTTTATCAGTCAAGGTGTCACCGAAAACTACAAATCTCAGCTATACGCCAATACTCAGGAGTTACTCTCCGAATATAACAACCGTATCAGTTCCGAGTTACAGGGGCATATACAACTTGTTCGAGGCCTTCCCAGCCTATTTGCTGTGAACCAGGAGCTGTCGCAAGCACAGTTTGCTTCAGCAGTGAGTTATCTGGTCAATGACGACCTGGAGATTCGGAATATCGCCGCGGCACCAGATATGGTGATTTCATACATCTATCCGATAAAGGGTAATGAAGATGCGTTAGGGCTGAACTACCGTGAAGAACCTGAGCAGTTTGAAGCAGCTGACCGAGCAAGGCGAACACGTGAACTGGTGTTGGCCGGTCCACTAGAATTAAAACAAGGTGGTACAGGCCTGATTACCCGTGTGCCTGTTTTTTTACAGAATGATAAAACCGGTGAGGAATATTTCTGGGGTCTGATTTCTGCTGTCATTGATATCAAAGCATTTTTTAATAAAGTCGGCTTGAACCAGGACCTGCCTTTTGAATTAGCTATCAGGGGGAAGGATGGCTTAGGGCGACAAGGCGCTGTGTTTTATGGTGACCCTGCTTTATTCCAACAGCCCACATTGAGCCAAACACTTAAGCTGCCTGAGGGAGAGTGGATACTGGCGGCTGAACCAAAAGGTGGCTGGTCGACTTTACCCAAAGCATACTGGCATGAGGTACTGACGGTTTATGGTGTGACCGTTTTTATCTTTTTATTGGCAGCCATCATTATTCGTTTTGTTTTGATGGCATCAATCGCAAATTACAAATACCGCAGTCTGATTCAATCTTCACCTGTTCCTTACATTTTGTTGGATAAGCAGCAGCGAGTGATGTTTATCAATCAGTCATTTAAAGAAACCTTTGGTTACGATCTGGATAACATTGAAACCTTACCTAACTGGAAAAGGCTCATGTTTCTGGTACAGCAACAAAGGGAAAAATCAAAACATGATTTCTCTCAAGAGAATGCTCATATCAGTAGTATGAGTCATGCTTTCGAGATTGATATTGAGACGAAAAAAGGCAAACCTCGAGTAGCCCTGGTCAGCTCATCCGTAGTTGAGAATACGCTTGGAGATGAGACCTTGCTGGTGATTTATGACATCACTGTGCGTAAAGAGGCTGAAGAGCAGCTACGTTTTTCTTCACGGGTCTTTAATCAGGCTCATGAAGCCATCATGATCACGGATACCAAAGGCGTGATCACCGATGTGAACCCCGCCTTTAGTCATATCACAGGCTATAGTCGTGAAGAGGCGATAGGTCAGACACCTCACTTATTGAGTTCCGGAAAGCACTCGCCTGAGTTCTTTCAGAACATGTGGAAATCCATCAGCGACCATGGCTATTGGCAGGGAGAGGTATGGAACTGCAGGAAAAATGGTGAGCTTTATGCAGAGTTGTTAACGGTCTCATCATTGACTGATGACGACGGTGCAACACGTCATTTTGTCGGATTGTTTTCAGATATTACCAATGCCAAACAGCAGCAAGATACCTTGGAATTGATGGCCCATTATGACGTGCTGACTAAGCTTCCCAATCGTGCCTTGCTGGCTGATCGTTTCTTACAGGCAGTGGCGCATTGTAAACGTGCAAAAACGATGCTGGCAATTTGCTTTCTGGATCTCGATGATTTTAAGCCGGTCAATGATACCTATGGACATGATGTTGGCGATCAGCTGCTAATTGAGGTGGCTAATCGCTTACGAAACAATGTTCGGGAAGAAGATACCATCTCAAGGTTTGGTGGTGATGAGTTTGCCATCATCTTTCGTGATGTGGAGTCTTTACAGGAATGTGAAGACATGTTGAAACGGATACACCACTCTATTGCTCAGCCATACTACGTAGATGATTTACGCCTGACTATCAGTGCTTCCAGTGGGGTTAGTTTTTATACACAGGAAAGCGATGATCTGGACACGCTACTCCGCCATGCTGATCAAAGTATGTACCAGGCAAAATTATCTGGTCGGAATCATTACCAGCTATTCAACCCAGCCGATAATCAGCTGACTATAGAAAAACAACAGCTGTTGCATGATATCCGTCAGGCCTTAAAAACCGATGAGTTCTGTTTGTTCTATCAACCAAAAGTGAACATGACAAATGGTGAAGTTTTTGGCATGGAAGCACTGATACGTTGGCAGCATCCAACGAGGGGATTATTAACACCGCTCAAGTTCTTGCCTGTGATTGCTGACAGCGAACTAGAAATTGAGATCGGACGGTGGGTTTTGCAGCAAGCACTCAAGCAACTCCAGTTCCTACACCAGCAAGGGTATATGATCTCCATCAGTGTCAACATTGCCTCTTACCATTTACAATCTGATGCCTTTGTAAGTGACATGGAGACGTTACTGGCCGAGTATCCCGATATTGGGCCGGAATACCTACAACTGGAAATAGTCGAAACCACCGCTCTAGGTGATATTGGGGCCATCACCAAGGTCATAAGGCAATGCAAGGATTCCATTGGTGTATCAGTGGCATTGGATGATTTTGGTACTGGCTACTCCTCACTGACACATTTACGTCACTTGAGTGCCGATACGATTAAAATCGACCAAAGCTTTATTCGTGACATGCTTGATGATCCACAGGACTATACGATTGTTGATGGTGTGACCGGTCTGGCTGAAGCGTTCGACAGACAAGTCATTGCAGAAGGTGTTGAGACGGTCGAGCATGGATTAATGTTGTTGTTGATTGGCTGCGAAAACGCTCAGGGCTATGGCATAGCCAGACCCATGCCAAGCGATGAAGTGATGTCGTGGCTCAGACATTATCATGCTGAATTAGGCTGGGTATCAGCATCTCGTTTATCACTTACACCAAGACAGAAGGCATTACGGTTTTTCATGCTAACGCTTGAACGCTGGCGACAAGTGTTTTTGAGTAACTTTGATGAGAGCAGTGATACGGCTCAATCACCACAATGGCCAATTATGGATGTGCATTACTGTCATTGTGGCACGTGGGTTGAACGCGTAAAGAATCAGAACCTGTTCGAGCACGAATGGTTAGATGAGTTGGTTGCAACGCATCTGAAATGGCATAACTTGGCGATAACAATGCGGGAATATGCACTTGCTGACAAGATGGGGGAAGCCAGAGCGTTTCTAGATGAGTTCGATAAACTCTATCAGGAGTTACTGTCGCTCATCGCTACTTTAGAGACTGGAAAATCCCTGCAATGAAAGACGCTGTTGAACTGAACTAACAGAATACCGCTCTGGTCACACAGCTATTGAACAAATGAAGGTACAAGCAATGCGTGCTTTATTTCCTCTATTAATGTTACTGCTGAGCGCATGTAGTAATTTGCCAATGGCGATTAAAGAAGCCCCAAGCCCTGACTGGCAGTTAAGTCAGGTCGCTGTTGAAGCTGAACAGCACAAAGGTGAAGTGATACGTTGGGGGGGACAAGTCGTTAAAGTGGAAAATGATGATAATGGCTCAACGATTCATGTTGTACAGTTTCCACTGAATAGTTTTGGAAGACCGGATAGTGATGGTGTCAGCCAAGGACGGTTTTTAATTCATTCTGAAAGTTTTATCGATCCTTATATCTATAAAGCGGGTACATTAATCACTGTTGCCGGCACGGTTGAGAATAAAGAGACCGTCACAATCGATAAGAAATCAATGAGCTTACCGGTTGTGATCTCTTCTGAATTGTACCGCTGGACGCAAGCTGACTATTCGCGTGATCCTTATTGGCGGAGTCATCCTTATTATTATGACCCGTTCGCCTATGGCCCGTATTACGGGCCAGGCTTACGCCCATCATGGCGTTACTATAATGGGCTTTATTGGTAAGCTTATTCGACGATCTCGATTAAGGTTTCACCTGGTGTCACACGGTCGGCTTTCTTCACGTGTAATGCTTTAACCGTTCCAGCGATATTAGCCAGTAGTTCGGTTTCCATTTTCATGGCTTCCATGACTAACAGGGCCTGACCTGCTTCCACTTTGTCGCCTTCTTTCACCAGAACTTCAACCACATTGCCAGGCAGCGGTGCTGTGACATGACCCGGATCGGTGGCTTTCTTACGGCCACCGGTATTACCGCCATCATTTACATACTCATTTAACGCTTCGAAAGTGACTTCTTCTGGCATGCCATCGATAGATATGTAGAACTTACGTTTACCACCGCCAACATCACCTACACCGGTGATGGCAATGTCATAGCTTTCACCATGGACATCCACTTTAAACTCGGTAGCAATGCTTTCTTTATCATTATTAGCTTCACTAACAGGTAATAATGGCTCAGGTTTCAATGTGCCTTCAGCACGTTGTTGTAAGAATTCACGACCGAGATCCGGGAACATGGCAAAAGTCAGTACATCTTCTTCTGATGTCGCTAGCTCGCCAATATCGGCTCTGAGTTTATCCAGCTCTGGTGCCAGCGCATCAGCAGGACGAGAGTCGATCACTTCTTCGTTACCAATGGCTTTTTTCTGCAATTGTGCATTAACAGGTGCGGGTGGCTGACCGTAGCCACCCTGAAGATAACGTTTCACTTCATTAGTGATGGTTTTATAACGTTCACCGGCTAAGACGTTATATACCGCCTGAGTACCCACAATTTGTGATGTGGGTGTCACCAATGGTGGAAAACCCAGATCTTCACGAACGCGTGGAATTTCAGCAAACACATCGCGAATTCTATCCAGTGCGTTTTGTTCTTTTAATTGGTTGGCCAGATTTGACATCATGCCGCCCGGAACCTGATTGATTTGGACAGACACATCTTCGCCCGTAAATTCGCTTTCAAACTGGTGGTATTTTTTGCGAACGTCACGGAAATAGTCGGCAATTTCGGATAACAGGTTCAAATCAAGGCCAGTATCCCAGTCTGTATTACGCAATGCAGCAACTTGAGATTCAGTCGCTGGGTGGCTGGTACCGCTGGCAAATGAAGAAATGGCGGTATCAATACGATCCACACCCGCTTCAATGGCTTTTAACTGACATTGTGCTGCCAGACCAGAAGTCGCGTGAGAATGAATAACTAAAGGTAAGTCGACTTCTGATTTAATGGCTTTCACTAAATCGTAGGTCGGATAAGGCGCCAATAGACCAGCCATATCTTTAATGGCAATCGAGTCTGCGCCCATGTTTTGTAGATCTTTGGCCTGTTTTACAAACAATTCAGGAGTATGAACCGGGCTGGTGGTGTAGCTGATGGTGCCTTGAGCGTGTTTACCAGCTTTTTTCACCGCTTTCATCGCGGTTTCCAGGTTACGCAGGTCGTTCAGCGCATCAAAAATACGAAATACATCAATACCGTTTTCAGCCGCACGCTCGACAAAAGCACTGACCACATCGTCAGCATAATGGCGGTAACCCAACAGGTTTTGGCCACGTAATAACATTTGTAAACGGGTATTGGGTAAGGCTTGTTTTAATTGTCTGAGTCTTTCCCAGGGATCTTCTTTTAGGTAGCGAACACAGGCATCAAATGTGGCACCGCCCCAGACTTCCAGTGACCAATAACCGACCTGATCGAGCTTGTCACAGATAGGCAGCATATCGTCAGTGCGCATACGAGTGGCGATAAGTGATTGGTGAGCATCACGCAGAATGACATCAGTAACTTCAATTTTTTTCATAAAATCTCCAGCAGTGTTTAAGGCTTACCAGCCTGCATGGGCTGCAATTGCAGTGGCCAAAGCCAGCGCCACTGCGCTGGGACGTCGTTTATTCGAATAGTTAAGTAATTCCGGATGGTTAGGCACAAAACTTGTGTCGAAGTGACCAGAGCGGAAATCAGGATGATTGAGAATCTGTTTGTAGTAGTTCTCGGTGGTTTTAATGCCGTGTAAACGCATATCATCCAGAGCACGTTGACCACGGCTGATGGCATCTTCCCAATCCAGTGCCCACACCACCAGTTTCAGACACATGGAGTCAAAATACGGTGGGATTTCATAGCCCGTGTAGATAGCAGTATCCACTCTGACACCAGGGCCGCCCGGTGCGTAGTAGTGGGTGATTCGACCGAAGCTGGGTAGGAAATCATTTTTCGGGTCTTCAGCATTAATCCGAAACTGTAAAGCATAGCCGCGATAGGCAATGTCTTGCTGGCGGTAGCTTAACGGCAAGCCAGATGCGATACGTAATTGTTCACGGACAATATCAATACCGGTAATTTGTTCGGTAATGGTGTGCTCTACCTGAACCCGGGTATTCATCTCCATGAAATACACTTCATTACCGGTGAGCAAAAATTCGACGGTACCCGCATTTTCATAATTCACTGCTTGAGCCGCTTTGACAGCCAGGCCACCGACATAATTACGCTGCTCAGGTGTCAATTGTGGGCTCGGTGCAATTTCAATCAGTTTTTGATTACGGCGCTGAATAGAACAATCCCGTTCATACAAATGCACGACATTGCCTTCACTATCAGCGAGGATTTGTACTTCAATATGACGAGGGTCAACAATACATTTCTCAAGGAAAACTTCAGCAGAACCGAATGCCTTTGTCGCTTCAGAAATAACGCGTGGATATTGCTGACTCAGTTCATTGGCACTATCGCAACGACGGATACCACGACCACCACCACCAGAGGTGGCTTTGATCATTACTGGATAACCGACTTCTTCAGCAAGCGCTAACGCTTCATCTAAGTCCGCTAAGTTGCCGTCAGAGCCCGGTGTAATGGGTACACCAGCATCGCGCATACTGTCTCTAGCGGCTGTTTTATCGCCCATTTTTTCAATAACGCTGGATTTGGGACCAACGAAAGTGATGTTGTGTTTTTCACACAGGCGGGCAAATTCGGCATTTTCAGATAAGAAACCATAGCCAGGATGGATAGCATCGCAACCGGTTTCTATCGCTAAGTTCACAATACGTAAAGGATCAAGATAGCCAGCGAGTGGATCATCACCAAGTGAATAGGATTCGTCAGCACGTTTGACGTGTAATGCATAACGATCGGGTTCGGTATAAATAGCGACTGAACGAATGCCCATTTCTGCACATGCGCGAACAATGCGCACAGCAATTTCACCACGATTGGCGATTAACACTTTTTTCAACATGAGCTACTCCAGATTGAATCTAGGAAATAGGCTAGAGGAAATCATACATAATTAAAAATTGATATAATTTTGATTAGTGATAAGTAATTACTTATGTATAAGGTTTTTTAATTTTTATGTCATTGACTTTACAGCAATTAATTAGTCGACTGTCTTTTCGTCAAATGCAGGTGTTTCGAGCTGTCTATCAACAGCAAGGTTATGGAAAAGGGGCAGAAAGCTTGGGGCTGACTCAGCCCGCCGTCAGTTCTCAAATCAAAAAACTGGAGTCAGCTTTGGGGCAGCCATTATTCGAATATGTCGGTCGAAAGCTTTATTGCACGCGAGCAGGTGAACGGGTAGCTGAACATATTGATGCCATATTTGAGCAAGTCGCCAGTTTGCAGAGTGATTTACATCGACTGGAGGGAAAGCTTTCAGGTGAGTTAAATCTGTGTGCGGTCAGTTCAGCCCAGTATGCGGTGCCGCATTTGTTAAGAGGGTTTTTACAGCAGTATCCATCGGTCAATGTAAACCTGAATATTGTGAACCGTACGCAGGCCATTGAGCGTTTGAATGACAATAAAGAAGATTTGGTGATCATGGGCTTAGTACCTAATGATCGTTCCTTATCGTCCTTACCCTTTCTGGATAATGAATTGATACCCGTGGTGCCCGTACACCATCCACTTGCCACAAAAAAGCATATCCATCCGCAGCAATTTCTTGATGCACAATTGCTCAGTCGTGAGTCTGGATCAGGTAATCGACTGGCCTTAGAGCAGCACTGTCAGCAACAACGTTTATCGCTGAATGTCACCATGCAGTTTGGTTCTAATGATGCACTAAAGCATGCTGTTCTAGCTGGGTTAGGTGTCGCTGTTTTGCCGAGGTTGAGTGTGTTATCTGAGCTGCGGCTGGGCCAGTTGGTCAGTCCGGTAATTAAAGGTTTTCCACTGCGACGCAGTTGGTGTCTGGTATCGCCTCAGGGTAAACATGCAACCCCTGTTACTCAGGCTTTTTTAGAGTATATCCAAACAAACTTGAAAGAGATTCATCAATATTTTCAATCGTTGGATGTTGTCTAGGGCTTCCTTAGCAGCTCGTCAATACTAATCTGATGATTGCCCCGGTGGATTTTAGATGTCAGATAACCATGGTTATGGCGGTTTGCAAATACCCCGGTAGGCCGTGTGCCATGAACCTGAATACCGGCCTTTTCCAGTTGCTGACGTTTGTCCGGATTGTTAGTCATTAGCATAATCTGATTCAGCTTGAGTGCATTCAGAATATCAGCCGCTGCTTGATAATCCCGTTCATCGACGTTATGACCAAGTTCGAGATTGGCGGTAAAGGTGTCATGTCCCTGTTCCTGCAAACGATAGGCATCCAGTTTTTCATACAAACCAATGCCGCGGCCCTCCTGACGCAGATACAGTAAATAGCCACCTTCTTTATTGAATAAACTTAATGCCTCCTGTAATTGCGGTCCGCAATCACAGCGTGCGGAACCCAGCGCATCACCGGTAACACACTCCGAATGGATGCGAACAAGTGGATGTGTGGGATCGGGTCTACCAAGCTTCAAAGCAAAGTGTTCTTTGCCATCCACAAAACCCGAAAAGCTATACATTTCTGCCATGGCCTCACTGCCATCATTAAGAATAATGGGTAACTGAACAGTCGTTCTAATCGTCACTGCGGATGCGTCTTTGGCAGAACGGAAACAGTGGTTAATTCGTCTGAGCAATGCGCTGAATAGCTTAGGGCGGTTTGAGTTCACAATGTAAGGCAACGTCTAATAAAGCAATCGGTGATTTTACTGCATCTGACTCTTTTTAAGAATAATTTATTGAAATACTGGAAAGTTTTCCCGCTAAAGGGTAAGTGCATTTCAGCCATCATCAGATTGAAATATCTCTGACGCATACTAAAAGGTCGGCACTAAATATGATGAGGCGTTTTGCGTGCAACAACTGAAGCAAACAGAGCATATATTTCACTTAATTTATGATTTGCTTAATCGCCAGGAGTTAGTGGAAACCCTGACAATACGTCAGGAGAATAAGGATAAGCAGGCATTAGTCGAGCTGTTAACCGTCAAGCAGTATCAAGGTGAAATTCAGCAGCTGTTAAACCGCTTACATCCATATGACATAGCAAATCTGCTTGAGCAGTTACCGCCGGTACAGCGCTCGTTTATTTGGCAACTGCTGCAAAGTGAGCATATGGGGGCGGTGCTGCTGGAGCTTTCTGATAGTTTACGACAAACCTTATTAGCAGAATTACAACCAACCGATTTGATTCGGGCGGCATCGCATCTCGATACTGATGAAATTGCGGATCTGATGCAAGAGTTACCAGATGAGATCGGTGATAGCGTCTTATCCTCATTACCACAGCAGCAGCGTGAAAATGTACAGTCCACCTTACTCTTTCCTGAAGAAAGCGTTGGTGCCTGGATGGAATATGATTTTGCTGTGGTACTTGAGAATCAAACCTTAGATCAAGTGTTACGTGAGTTACGTCAGAAAGGGAAGTTACCGGATGAGTCCGGTTTTATCATGGTGATCAATTCGGTGGGTTTATTTCAGGGACTGCTGCTCGTCTCTGATTTATTAATCAAGCGAGGTGATTTACGGGTAGCCGATTGCATGTTGAAGCAAGCCCATATCTTTCATACTACCGATTCTGCCGATGAAGCGGCACGTGATTTTGAGCGCTATGAATTATTGGTAGCACCGGTGGTGAATGCACATCAGAAACTGGTTGGGGTATTACGTGTCAGCTCGCTAATGGATCTACTGGAAGAACAGTCGCAGCGCCAGTTTCTCGCTCAGGCAGGCTTATCGAAAGAAGAAAATTTATTTGACCCAATGATGAAGTCAGCTAAAAATCGCTGGCCGTGGATTGCACTGAATCTGGTGATTGTATTGATTGCTTCTCGCGTGATTGATCAGTTCCAGACCACGATTAGCAGTATGGTGGCACTAGCTGCCTTGTTACCCATCACCGCTAATATTGGCGGCAACACGGGCAATCAAGTGGTGGCGCTGGTGATTCGTGGGCTGGCATTAAAACAACTCGACGCCAATAATCTTCGACGGCTCTATATAAAAGAGTTTTCTGTGGCTGCGGTGAATGGGCTGATATGGGGAAGTTTAACGGGATTGCTAACGCTATTTTTATATCAGAATCTGGGCCTGGCCTTTGTAATGATGCTAGCCATGTCTGGCACAATGGTGTTAGCGGCCTTAATCGGCGTAAGTATTCCGTTGATTCTAAAGAAGCTAAAACAGGATCCGGTATTGGGCAGTAGTATTATCACTACAGGAATGACCGATACACTGGGCTTTCTGATTTTCTTGAGTCTCGCTTCTTTACTCCTGCCAAACTGACGGATAATCAATTTATCATTACTCAGGAAAATCCTGAGTGATCAAAAGAAAAATACGCTATTGTCATTTGCCACGTACTCGTAACATAGGAACCGTACTAACAAACACAAAGCGAGGTGATTATCATGTGGACTAAACCAGAATATTCAGACATGCGTTTCGGTTTCGAAGTAACTATGTACATCTGCAACAGATAATAGTTTCTCAAATCGAGAGCAAAAAAGCCCCACTCGTTGGGGCTTTTTTTATGCCCGAAGAAAATTATCTACGTAAAATGCCGGATATACAGACCGGACACACAATCTTAAGCTTAGCACCAGTTATCGCATCACGGACATAAGGTGGTTTTATGCTCAAGGTTGGCACAATCAAACAAATCTGGCGTTATCCAGTCAAAGGGATGGCAGGGGAACAGCTTGAACAATGTTATCTAGGTGAAAATGGTTTAACTGGCGATCGTATCTGGGCATTACAAGATACTCAGCGACAGGAAATCCAAAGCTGTAAATTTCGGCCTGAATTATTACGCTGTAATGCAAAGTGCCGACGCGGAGATGCGACCGGACCAGATGATCAGGTTGATATCACTTTTCCTGATGGCGCCGTGATTGGCAGTGATGAGCCACAGGTCAATCAGTTACTGACTTTGCTAACCGGGTTTGATTCCACATTACAGTCGCTTAAACCTATTGAAGAACGTGATTTTTACAAACGTTATAAACAAGACGATCACACTTGGCTGGAAGAACTAAAAGCCACATTTGATCGGGAGCCTGGAGAAGCCTTACCGGATTTGGATAACCTGCCCGAGCAGGCTCAGGAATATGTATCGCTGCCAGGCACCTTTTTTTTAGTCACCCCTTTTCATATGCTGACGACCGCCACACTGGATTATATGAAACAGCTTAAACCTGACTCTGACTGGGCAGTAGAGCGTTTCCGTCCAAATATTGTCATCGAAACGGTTCCGGGTATGGAAGGTTTGGTTGAGCAAGCCTGGTTAGATAAAACGATTCAGATTGGTCAGACGACAGTGCAATGTTGTGGCACCACGCCACGATGTGGCGCCATTACCCGACAACAGCGCCATATCCCATCAGATAAAAAAATGCTTCGTACGATTGTGAAGCAAGCTGACCAAAACCTGGGAATCTATGGCGCTATTGCTGAAGCTGGTGTTATTCGTGTTGGTGATGAGGTCTTTATTCAATAAAGTCTTATTTCTCAACAAAAGCACGTTCAATCACATAGTCGCCGGGTACACCGATGCGAGGAGAAACCACAAACCCTCGCTCATCTAATAACGCTGCGGTGTCATTCAGCATTTGTGGACTGCCACAGATCATGGCTCGATCATGCTCAGGATCAAGGGGAGGTAGACCAATATCCTCAAATAATTTGCCACTGGTAATCAGATCCGTCAGTCGTCCCTGATTGCGGAAAGGTTCGCGAGTGACGGTGGGATAATAAATTAACTTTTCTTTGACCAGATCACCAAAGAATTCATTGTCAGGCAAGTCTTTTTCAATGAAATCGGCATAAGCCAATTCACTGACATAACGCACCCCATGAATAAGAATGATTTTCTCAAAGCGATCATAGGCTTCAATATCCTGAATCACGCTAAGAAAAGGCGCGAGCCCAGTACCTGTTGAGAAGAGGTACAGGTTCTTCCCCGGCTTCAGATCATGCACGACCAAGGTACCCGTCGGTTTTCTGCTGACTAATATCTCATCACCTACCTGTAAATGTTGCAGGCGTGAAGTGAGTGGCCCGTTAGGAACTTTGATGCTGAAAAACTCCAGATTTTCATCATAATTCGGGCTAGCAATACTGTATGCACGAAGCAACGGTTTATTGTCGACTTCAAGGCCAATCATCACAAACTGACCATTTTCAAAACGCAGGCCCGGATCACGGGTAGTTTTGAAGCTGAACAGATTGTCATCCCAGTGGTGCACGCTTAAAACGCGCTCGCTTGCAAATGTACTCATCGTTATCTCTTTTTATGAAAGGGCGTTGGTTAAACTAGGCACGGCATCAAACAGATCGGCCACCAGGCCATAATCGGCTACCTGAAAAATGGGCGCGTCAGGATCCTGGTTGATGGCGACGACAATACGGCTGTCTTTCATGCCGGCGGTATGTTGCACCGCACCAGACACGCCAACCGCAAAATACAGTTCAGGTGCTACCGTGACACCGGTTTGACCGACCTGAATTTCATTTGGCGCATAGCCTGCATCCACAGCCGCTCTGGTCGCACCGAGTGCAGCACCGAGTTTTTCAGCTAAGGGATTAAGTAAAGCATCAAACTTCTCTGCACTACCTAATGAGCGACCACCCGACACCACGACTTTGGCCGAGTTAAGCGCAGGCCGATCAGACTCAATTCGAGACTCACTGATCCAGCGTGTTTTGGTGAAAGGTTCAGGGACTGAGACTGCTGTTATTTCAGCCTGACCATTTAACTCAGCCGCAGTAAATTTACTGCCACGCACTGTCAGAATTTGCGTTGCATCATGGCTTTGTATAGTGGTGTGAACGTTACCGGCATAAATAGCCCGCACATAGTGGTTGTCAGGCTGGATGGCTAACACGTCTGAGATCATGGCGACATCGGCCACAGCAGCCACACGTGGCAACACATTCCGGCTGAATGAGGTATGTGCAGCCATCACGACCTCATAATCTGTCACCAAAGTATCAATCAGCTTACTCACATCTTCAGCAAGCGGATGCTCAAACTGCGGGGCATTGGCATGTAATACCTCAGTCACTCCATCTATAGTCGCGGCTTGTTTGGCAATCTGCTCAGACTGATAACCCACAACTAAAAGATGAACAGGCTGTCCCCAGTGTTGAGCAGCGGAGACAGCATGACGGACTTCATTATGCAGTTGTTGTCCATTGTGTTCGGCTAATACTAATGTGCTCATAGTGCAATTCCTTCTTTTGTACGTAATTGCTGCAATAAAGCATCAACACTGTCGACTTTAATCCCAGCTTTACGTTGAGGTGGTTCGGCGACATTGATTAATGACAATCTGGGCGTTAACTCAGTGACCAGATCTGAAGCCGACAGGTTTTCGATCGGTTTCTTTCTCGCCTGCATCAGATTGGGTAGTTTGACGAACCGTGGATCGTTTAAGCGTAAGTCAGCAGTGACTACCGCAGGTAATTGCAATGCCACGGTTTCGGTACCACCGTCTATTTCACGGGTAACGATAGCTTCACCATTTTCAATATCCAGCTCCGAAGCAAAAGTACCTTGTGGATAATCCAACAAGGCAGCCAGCATTTGCCCTGCCTGACCAGCATCATCATCCACCGCTTGTTTACCGAGAAGTATCAGATCCGGTTGCTCTTTATCAGCGACGGCTTGTAAGAGTTTGGCGACCTCCAGCGACTGTACTTCTGTTTCGTGTTCGACTAGAAGTGCCCGATCCACACCCATAGCCAGCGCATGTCTTAATACACCCTGATTGGCTGATGAGCCAATGGACACGGCAACAACTTCATCGGCCTTACCTTGTTCTTTCAAACGAATGGCTTGCTCAATCGCATTTTCATCGAACGGGTTGGCACTCATTTTCACGCCGTCGATATCCACATTGGAACCATCGGCTTTGATACCGACTTTGATGTTGTAATCCACTACACGTTTTATCGCGACTAAAATTTTCATTACATTTCCTCTTAAGGTTTGCTGAGCATTTTATAGTGGCGTACAATATTTGTTAAATTGATAATTTAGATATTATCTATCTAACAAATAGATATGCAAAAACATGAAATTCAGTCTAAGACAACTCGAAATTTTTGTTGCTGTCAGCCGAACAGGCAGTGTGTCAAAAGCAGCTCAAGCCTTGTTTCTATCTCAATCTGCAGCGAGTACCGCACTGGCAGAATTTGAGAAGCAATACAATGTGCAATTGTTTGATCGTGTGGGTAAATCATTGCGGATTAATCAGGCAGGTCAGCAATTGTTACCGCATGCTGTTGAGCTACTAGATCGTGCGCAGGAAATTCATAATCTCATGGAAGGTCATGCCGGATATGGTCTGATGAAAATCGGTGCCACGCTGACTATTGGTAACTATTTGGCGACCTTGCTGGTGGCCGAGTTTTTACATGAACATGCTGATAGCCGCATTGAGTTGCAGGTTCACAATACAAAAACCATCATTGAACAAATTGCGAACCATGAGCTTGATATTGGTTTGATTGAAGGGGGATGTCATCACCCGGATATTGAAGTGGAAACCTGGATTGCCGATGAGTTAGTGGTGTTCTGTGCACCTGATCATCCTCTGGCAAACAAGAAAAAGGTCACTGTGCAACAGTTATTAGCAGAGCCTTGGATTCTCAGAGAGAAAGGTTCTGGTACACGTGAGACGTTTGATCGTGCTTTTCACAATTATCATTCACAACTCAATATTCGCCTCGAACTTGAACACACCGAAGCGGTAAAACGTACAGTCGAATCAGGTCTGGGTATCGGTTGCATTTCCCGACTGGCATTAAAAGATGCCTTTCGTCGCGGTAGCCTGGTACCGGTCAATACACCTGCTTTGGATCTAGGTCGGTATTTCTATTTTCTGTGGCATAAGCAGAAATATCAGACCACCGGCATGCGTGAGTTTTTAGCGTTATGTCAATCGATTACTGCTGATGTTTCGCGCAGTGACGAGGTTAATCTCACTCGAATTATTAAGGAATAAATCATGCAACGTGACGTAATGAATTATGACTTGTTAATTATTGGTGCTGGGCCAGCGGGGTTGGGCGCCGCTATTCGTTTTAAACAATTAGCTAATGAGGCCGGAAAGGATCTCAGTGTCTGTGTGTTAGAAAAAGCCGCTGAAGTTGGGGCACAAATTATTTCTGGTGCTGTGATCGATCCGATCGCGTTAAACGAGCTGATACCCGACTGGAAACAAAAAGGTGCACCACTAAAAACCGCCGTGAGTGAAGATAAGTTCCAGTTTATGACCAGCGATAAAGCGTGGACGATTCCACATTGGTTAATGCCGCCTTTGATGAAAAATAGTGGTAACTACATTGGTAGTTTGGGTGAGTTATGCTCATGGCTGGGCGGTCAGGCTGAAGAGCTGGGCGTTGAAATCTATGCCGGCTTTTCAGCTCAGGAAGCTTTATATAACGAACAGGGTGATCTGATTGGGGTTATTACTGGGGATATGGGTAGAGATGCCGATGGTGAGCCCACAGCACAATTTGTGGCAGGAATTGAAATTCAGGCGCCTTTTACCCTAATTGCAGAAGGGGCCAGAGGTTCTCTGGCACGTCAGTTAGAGTCGCATTTCAATCTACGTGATGCAGACCGTCCAGCCAAGTTTGGCTTGGGCATCAAAGAAATCTGGCGTATCCCTGAGCAACAGCATCAGCCAGGTTATGTCAGTCATAGTTTTGGCTGGCCCTTATCTGACGATACGGGGGGCGGTGCTTTTGTCTATCACTATGGTGAACAATTAGTGTCTATCGGGATGGTGGTGCATCTGGATTACAGCAATCCGTATCTATCACCTTTTGATGAGTTTCAACGTTTCAAAACGCACCCCGAGATACGAGCAATGTTACAAGGCGGCAAACGTCTTAGTTATGGTGCCAGAGCCATTAGCGAAGGAGGTTTGCAATCTTTGCCGGATCTGATTTTCCCTGGTGGTGCATTTATTGGTTGCAGCGCGGGCATGGTCAATGTGCCCAAAATTAAAGGCAGCCATAATGCGATCAAATCAGGCATGTTAGCCGCAGAAGCGGCTTACGACTATTTTACTGAATCGACAAATGATGGTAAGCGTTTACTTATGGAATATCCCATTAAATTAAATGCTTCATGGGTTTGGAAAGAGTTGGAAAAAGTGCGTAACTTTAAACCATTGCTGTCACGTTTTGGCAACCTGACAGGTGGCGCCTTAGCGGGTATTGAATTGTGGCTGAGTGCCTTACATATCAAGTTACCCTGGATATTGCAGCATCAGCAGGCAGACCATAAAAGTCTCAAATCGAAAAACCAAGTTAAGAAAATTGACTACCCTAAACCAGATGGTGAGCTGACTTTTGATCGCTTGTCTTCGATCGATTTGAGCAATATCGTGCATGATGATAACCAACCTGGTCATTTGCAATTAAAAGACAAGGCCGTGCCCGTCACCATCAACCTGAAGAACTATGATGCACCAGAACAACGTTATTGCCCGGCCGGAGTCTATGAAATTATTGAGCAGGCAGGGGAACCGTCGTTGCAGATAAATGCTCAGAACTGCATACACTGTAAAACCTGTGATATCAAAGACCCGACTCAGAATATTGTCTGGGTGCCACCAGAAGGCGGAAGTGGCCCTGTATACAAAGGTATGTAAGGGTGGAGTGGATAGCTAACAACAGAGTTAAAGGATACTGTAATGACAGAAAATGACGCCAACCCAGAAATGGATGAGAAAACCTACGAGCTAGCTCAATTAGTCTTTCAGTTAGTGCGTGACGGTAAAGCGGAAGAGTTAAAAAAATCACTGGAAATGGGCTTGCCAGTCAATATTCGCACGGGCAATGGCGATAGCCTGTTGATGCTGGCCAGCTATAATGGCCATTATGAGATGACAAAGTTATTGCTGGAACATGGTGCCGACCCTGAACTGGCCAATGATCGCCAACAAACCCCTTTAGCTGGTGTGGCATTTAAAGGTTATAAAGATATTGCCGAGTTGTTGATTCAGCATGGTGCCAATGTCAATGCGACAACGCCAGATGGTAAAACAGCACTGATGTTTGCAGCCATGTTCAATCAACTGGCGGTGGTCGATTGCCTGTTGGCGCATGGTGCTGATATAGAGGCCAGGACGGATGACGGCAAAACGGCGTTAATGTTGGCGGATGCGATGGGCGCGGCAGACACGCGTGAGCGTCTTCAGCAAGCCTAACTCACCAGTACACACATTGGTACGATAAAGTTAATTGTGTACTATCTAATGATTCCATCATCACAATGAATGAATTGCATGCCATCAGCTAAGACTTTTCTTTTTCGTCATCGACGTTTCATCATCGGCCTGTTAAGTCTGGTCGTTATTTATACGCTGGCCGGGTTTTATCTCTTGCCCTGGCTGGCAGAAAGACAACTAAAAAGCACTCTGGAGCAGCGCTTACAGCTGCAAACACAAGTACAGGATATCCAATTCAACCCTTTTACCTTTGAGTTAAACATCGCTGGTCTGGCTATTCAAACAAGAGAAAACCAGACTATCCTGGCTTGGGATTCGGTATATGTGAATGTCGATCCAAGCCAATTAATCAAAGGTGATATCAGTATTCCTACAGTAGATATTAACGCGGCTGATCTGCATTTTCAGCGTTATTCCGAGGCAGAAAATACGCTAACACGTCTGGCGGATACATGGCAGGAAACAGCACCTGAAAAAGAAGAGTCAGAACCTGTCACCGCAGATTCCACCACTTCAGATGCCGATGAGCCACTCTTTCATGTCGTTTTAAACTCACTAAGTTTTGAGGGCGGTGAATTACATTACTCGGATAAAGTGCCTTCTGAGCCATTTAAAACTGTTATATCGCCTATCAATTTTCAGCTGAATCAATTTTCTACCCAAGCTGATGAAACCGCGAAAACCACATTGAATATGGAGCTGGAAGACAAGGCGAATCTATCAGTGGCGGGCACCTTTTCATTATCACCACTGACTATAGCTGGTCAGCTCAAACTGAACCAATTTAATCTACAGACACCGTACCGTTATTTTAAAGCGCAGTTACCGGTTGAATTAAAGCAAGGTGTCGTCAATATCAGCCTGGACTATGATGTGGATCTGAGTGGTCAGCAACCTAGCGTTGATATCAATAACACGGCTATCCAACTCTTTGATCTCAATGTGGCACAACCAGGCTTGGATAAAGCCTTAATTGCCGATGGTCAGCTGCAACTAGAAAAGGGCCGTTATCGTTATCCTGACAATCAATTAAGCATTGATAAAGTATCAGTCAATGAGGCGAAACTGGTCACGATCATGAACGAACAGGGCGTGATTAACTGGCAGCAATTACTGAATGCCCTACCCAAATCAGAGGCAGATGACGCGCAAGAAACTAGCGATATGCCAGCCATACAGTTAGCTATCTCAGAAGTCGGGCTGAATAATATTGATCTGTTTATTGAAGATAAACAACCGCAATTGCCGTCTAATATGACATTGAATCTCACCGCGAGCCTGAATAACCTCAGTCTTGCAGATAAGCAAATCATGCCTTTTAACGCCAATATTAAGGTGAGTTCAGGCGGTACAATGTCTACTACAGGCGAGCTACAACTTTTCCCTGAACTGGCGGTAACAGCAGCGAGTAAGATCGACCAATTATCACTGACGCCGTTACAGCCATACATCAATGAATATGCCATGGTGACGCTGGAAAATGGACAGTTATCAGCTAATGCTTCGCTGAAAAGTAACGCTGATGATGCCTTATTGGTCAATGGCGATTTAGCGTTATCATCGTTGCAGATAGAGAATCAGAATCTGAAGGAAAAACTGTTCAGCCTGGATGCGTTATCCATTAATACCATTGATTTCTCCCTCAAAAATAAAGAGTTAGCTATTTCTGATATTGAAGTCCATCAACTGTACAGTCGTATCTTTATCAATAAAGATGGCGTGACCAATTTACGTCAGCTGTTAAAAGAACAACCGAGCGCTAGCACAGCCACAGCTACTGAAACTGAAAATAATGCTGAGCCATACAAAGTATCTATTGGTGAGGTGATCATAAACAAGGCTAGTTCACGATTCACCGATGAAAGCCTGCCAATTGTGTTTGATACTGAAATGCGATCATTAGATGGTCAGATTAGTGGTTTTTCTACCGAGTCTGATCAGGCCGTTGAATTGAATCTGGAAGGACAGGTACAAGAGTTTGGTATGGTCGAAATTGAAGGCAGTCTGGCACCGTTCAATATTACCGAAGAAAGTAATGTGGCCATGTCATTCAGCAATCTGGATCTGCCAGCCATGAGCCCATACACCATCAAATTTGCAGGTAGAAAAATTGCCGATGGTCGTGCTGATGTCAAACTGAATTATGAAATCCAAAATGGAAATTTAAATGCATCTAACAGCCTGGTGATACGTGATATCAAGCTGGGAGAGCGAGTGGAATCACCAGAAGCAGTCGATTTACCTCTGGATCTGGCCGTGGCCTTATTAAAAAATAGTGAAGGGGTGATTGATTTAAGCATTCCGGTGACAGGCGATGTCAATAATCCTAAGTTTGAAATGGGACCTGCTATTCGCAACGCGATTTTTAATGCGATTCGTAATATTGTGACCTCACCATTCCGCTTCCTGGCCAACCTGGTAGGCGGCGATGAGCAGCCAGTCGATAATATTCAGTTTAAGGCGGGACGAGCTGATCTCACGCCACCTCAAAAAGAAGCCTTGCTGAAACTGTCTGAAGCATTGGTCCAACGTCCACAATTAATTTTAGACATTCCGGCGCCTTATGCAGAGAAGCTGGATCGACAACAATTGCAACTTAAGGCGGTGGAGCAGGATATCAAAGCCGGTTTAGAGCAGACTGACACGGACCAACAATTATTAGTCCGTCGCCAAACGGTATTAGAGCGTTTATATACAGAACAAGCTTTAAGTCCTGACCTAACAGCAGTGAAGCTGGAGGTAATGGCCGACAATACGGCAGCCGATGATGAAGAGCCGTCTGTAGATTTGCTGGCCTATAACAGCAAACTAAAATCCAGTTTAGTCGCAAACAAAGTGATTTCTGAGGCAGACCTGAATAATCTGGCCAAAGCCAGACAGCAGGCCGTCATGCTTTATCTGCAAGAACAGGCCAAACTCAGTGAGGCTCAATTACATGCTGGCATGGTGAAGGAAGAGCAGGCCGAGCAGGATGTGGTCATCATGAAATTTGATATCCGTGCTCAATAAAATGACTGCATAATTTAGGTAAGCGACAGTAAAGCAGAAACTAAGCGTTTATTATCATATGTTTTATCATGACGTTTATCGATTAGCTTAACGTCGATGAGTTCAATATTGAGCTCTTGCAATAAGTCTGTTGGAATCCCGCCAGGATATTGTCCATTTTTGGTATCCACCATTAAATAATTCAATACGGTGTTGGCTGGAGCATCACCAGTGATATCTTCTTGAATATATTTGATGATGGTCATGAGTGAGTCTTGTAACGTCATGCCAAGCTGTTCTGGATCGCTATTGAGATTAGGGACGAACACTTTGGGGCAGCCATTGTTAGCGATGGCTTTGCCCACACCGGTCGGCAGTAAGTTGGCCAGCAGACTGGTATAAAAGCTGCCCGGTGGGTAACAGATTAAATCTGCATCTTCAAATAAACCACGGTTTCGTTTACGTAACTTTGTCTCGGTGGGACGACTACCATTTAACGTTTCGCTCAAGTGAATGTGCTTGATGGGAGATAAAATAGGGGCGACTTCCTTGCCTGTAATTAAATGTTGTCCATGAATAATTTCTCCATTCTCTAGCTCGACAGAGAGGTGGTAATCATCATTGGTGATGGTTCTCACTGTACCTAATACATGCACCAATTTTGAGAATAAAAAAACGATGGGTTCCAAATCTTTATGATTATTCAGATAGCCACCAGCCAAGATTAAATTACCAATACTGGCGCCACGAAGATCAAAGTCCTTGGGCATGGACTGATAAAAATAACCCAGATGGTTACAAATCAACTTACGCATAGGGTTGGCAATGTCATTGATTAAATCATCTTTGCCATTCACCATATTCTGTAGTCGTCGCTTAAGCCGCTCTTGATTCTCAGTGACTGAGAAACGGTAACTGAACAGTCGATAGATTTCAGGATGCCCTAACACGGTCTCATCAGCTAAGGCCATTAAGCGACTGCGTAAATCACCAATAGCAGGCATATCGAAGGCATGTCGTAGCTTAGCTGAGCTACCGCCTGAATCGAAAGGGCTGACAAAATGAATGGAGTTATGGGTGAATTTTTTCAACTCTCGTGATAGCCCCGTTAATGCGGTACCACCACTGAAGAACAAAATTCTGGGTCCCAGCTCGGGTATCTTTTGATAGCGGCTAATTCTGAGTGGGTCGGGGATAGATGCCGTTCGACAAACGCGGATTTTGGTCATCAACTTGTCCAAGCAAATAAGTGTGTTGGCATAGTGTAACAATAGTTTCACACACTGTTCAGAGTTGTTTTGCTAGACTGCAGTGACTTTAAGATGCCCATAACTTCATGAAAAAAATACCAACAGAGATAAAAGAAAATTTGCAGTTTCTCTGTGTCGAGATTGATGCCCAGCTAGCCACACTGTTGAGTTATTACAGAAATCCTTCTGCGTCTTTGGCACGCAAAGTCCGTGATCGTGCTGGGTATGCCTATAATTTAAAAACACGTATTCATACGGCAACGGTTAACCGTATTGCCGCTGGTGTTGAGCATGATTCCGATAAATTCTGTCTGCGCTGTATTGAGTTCATTGCCACAGATATTGAGCGCATTGCTGAAATATGTCGTCATTGTATTACCCAATCAGAACAGATTGATGATGCACAAGCGCTGATGAGTAAAGCCTTTATCGCTATCGTAAAAAAGGTCAGACAAGCCATTAAACTTATCCTACCTGCGGTGATTGAGAGGAAATCAAGCATTGCGCTGGATATTGAGCAAATCAATCAAGGACTTCGCAGTAGTCATCAGCGATTAATCAAACGCTATGTGTCTGCTTTAAAAAAGCAGACGCAGACCAAACAGTTAACGCAGGCCTTATTTGTCGCTTATGAAATGAAACAGTTTGATGACGCTTTATTACGTATAAGCGAAACCATTGTGTCGGCTAATGTGGGGCAGCCGATCAATTTTGAACGGTATTATTCATTTCAATCTTTGATCAGTGATGTGGAGAAAGGTGATAGTGATGTCACTATTACCCCTATCGCTGAAACTCGCTCTGGCACGGCTATTTCAGGTCTGTCTAATGGCGCTGAGAAAACGGGGTTTATGGCGGTCTATAAGGACGGTCAGAAGCAAAAGCTAAAAGAAGAAAAGCAGGGGCTGAACAGCTGGGATAGTATCTATCCAGGCTTAGCGCCTAAAATTTTGTCCTACCAAAAGCGTGGCGAATCAGCGGCGTTATTAATCGAACACCTTCCTGGGTATACCCTTGAAAAAGTGATTGTGAATGAGTCAGAAAAACTGCAAAAACAGGCGCTTAAAGCACTAAAGAAGACCTTAGAGTCCTTATGGACAGAGACCTTACGTAAAAAAGTCAGTCCAGCTTTATTCATGCAGCAAATGGATAGTCGCTTAGCTGATGTGTATAAAATTCACCCAGAATTTGATGCCGCGAACAGTCACATTGGCGATTACGATTGTCCATCAATGAAGTCACTCATTAAGCAAGCACGTCAGCTGGAGAAGCAATATCCACCGCCTTTCTCAGTGTATATTCATGGCGACTTTAATGTGGATAATATTATTTTTGACCCTATTGAAAACCGCATTAATTTCATCGATTTACATCGTTCTAAATACACTGATTATGTGCAGGATGTCACCATTTTCATGGTATCAAATTATCGCCTGCAGATTTTAGACTCAGAGCGAAGAAAACAAATCATGAAAATGGCTATCGAAATGTATTGGTTTGCCCGTCGATTTGCTAAACAACACCAAGACAACACCTTTGAAATCAGGCTGGCATTAGGTCTGGCCAGAGCGTTTGCCAGCTCCACCCGCTTTATTTTGGATAAAGCACTCGCTAAGCGAATGTTTTATCGAGCCCGTTACCTAATAGAGCTAGTGTTGACGACCCACCCAAAACAGATTCATCGTTTTTCTGTACCTGTGAAGGAGATATTTGTTGAGTAACGATCTAAAAGTAGGCGTGATAGGCATTCCTGGTAAGTGGTCCACTGAAACCTTGGCGGATGCAGTTCAGGCTAAAACTGGCTATCGTTTAGTGATTGATATGTCAGAAGTGACCCTCGATTTAACGCGAATGCAACTGATGTATCGTGGTACTAATTTATGTGAACTAGATGGTCTTATCGTTAAGAAAATATCGGCAGAATATTCACCCAGTACCTTAGATCGACTGGAAATGTTACGGGTAGCTGAGCAACAAGGGGTAAGAGTATTCAGTCGGGTGGAATCGATGTTACGTCTGATTGATCGCCTTAGCTGCACGATAACACTCAAAAATGCTGGCATACCGATGCCAAATACCTGCATTACAGAGGATGTCGAGCAAGCTATAAATACCGTCAAACAGTATGGTGAGGCTGTTTTTAAACCCTTATTTTCTACTAAAGCCCGTGGCATGACTTTAATCAATGCCAAGCAGGCTGATTCTCAGATTCGTCAGCAAGTCAGCGATTTTAAACAGGTCAATCCGGTGATGTATATTCAACAAAAATTGAACCTGTCAGGACAAGATCTGGGGCTCGTTTTTTTAGCAGGAAATTATCTGGGGACTTATGCCCGGGTATCACAAAGTGATGCATGGAATACAACGATTCACAGTGGCGGTCGTTATGCTGCTTTTGAACCGTCATCAGAAATTATTGAACTGGCGACTCAAGCCCAGTCATTATTCAACATGGATTTTACTACTGTAGATGTGGCGATCACCGATAACGGTCCAATTGTATTTGAGGTGTCTGCATTTGGTGGGTTCAGGGGCGCAAAAGAAGGCTGTGAAGTTGATGCTGCTGCCTTATATGTCGAACATGTACTAGAGACGATAGATAGCCATGACGAATGAGATACCACATGAGATTGAGTCTTTATTAAAGGACTATCCGCCGTTACCAGACGCACTGGACATCGACCTTGGTTTTTGCAGCTGTCGGATACGTTCTAATTCTATTGAGCTATTGGCACGGTTATCAGCTTATTTTTCATCAATAGTCAGCAATGTATCGATACCAACCTATCAAGTCACAGCGATTGAGTGTGATACGCCTGACTTTTCTAATGCCTTTATCGACTGGAAGCGAGAACCTGGTAAAACAGGCAAAAAAGACAGCTATATCAATTTAGATAAAGCCAGGCTTATCCGTAAAGTCAGAACCGGCATGATGTTTTACCAAAGCACGGATACGGCGATTGCGATGGGGCCATGTTTAGAAAATGATAATCAAGTCATTAACTTTATTAATAACCAGTTCATGACCTGTTTACAGCAAAAAGAGGCGTTAATTTGTCATGCCGCCGCTGTCGTGAGAGAGGGCGAGGCCTTAGCGGTCGCAGGCTTTTCTGGTGGCGGTAAATCAACCTTGATGCTGGAGATGCTTGAACAAGAAGGCACGACTTTTTTAAGTAATGATCGTCTGTTTATCAAACAAACATCTGTAGGAGTTGATGCTTATGGTATTCCCAAATTACCACGCATTAATCCCGGGACGATTGTGAATAATAAGCGCTTGCAACCATTATTAACTGATGAATTGAGACAGACTTTTCTGAGTTTACCTAAGGATGAACTATGGGAATTAGAGCAAAAATTTGATGTGGATATTGATGCTTTATACGGTGAAGGTCGTCTTCAGTTTGAAGCGCCATTAAAAGCCTTGTTGATTCTGAATTGGTCTCGTCATGATCAAAGTGATGTCAGCTTACATCGAGTGAATTTACGTCAACGTCGCGATTTATTACAAGCCATTTTGAAGTCACCCGGTCCTTTTTATCAAACAGTAAAAGGCGAGTTCATTTCTGACGATTATCAAGCGGATGAAGACGCCTACTTAGCCATTTTAGATAATATTGCTGTGTATGAGGCAACGGGCGGGGTCAATTTTCAGCAGCTTTCCGCTTTGTATCTGGCTGCAGGTCAAGAAAAGCAATGAGTGATGTACTACTCCTAAGACATGCGAAATCAGACTGGTCCGTCGACGTCGATGACTTTGATAGGCCTTTAAATAATCGCGGAAAACGCGCTGCTCAGCGTATGGGGGAGTGGTTAAAAACGCATCAATTCATCCCTGAACAAGTCTGGGTGTCAGCGGCAAAACGCACAATGGAAACGGCAGAAAAAACCCTCAAAGCAGCAGGGTTGCCCATTAGTCTTATCAAGCCCATTCCAGAACTCTATGAAGCCAGTCCTGCTACCGTGCTGGATATTATTGCTAAAGCACAAAAAATATGGGTTTAACTCTCATCATTGGTCATAATCCTGGGATGGAAATAGCCTTAGTGGAGCTAGTGGCAGACCAATTACCGGATTTTGGTGATGATAAAGTCTTACCAACAGCGACGTTGGCACATCTACATTTTGATGATAATAAAGTCTCGCTAAACGCGTTCATCCGACCTAAGAGTTTACCTAAGAAATTCCCAGTCAGACGTGATGGACAAGTGCATTATTGTGACCGTCCAGCCTATTATTACCAACAGTCTGGGGTGCTGGCTTATCGTTGGCATAATGAGCAGCTGCAGGTACTTTTAATCACAAAGCAGGATAGAGAAAAGTGGGGAATACCTAAAGGCATTATTGAGCCGGGACTGTCTGCGACTGAGTCCGCCTCAAAAGAAGCTATGGAAGAAGCTGGCGTAATAGGCAATATTCATGAAGATGCATTGGGCTCCTTTCAGCACAACAAGTGGGGAGGAATCTGTGAGGTCAAGGTGTATCCAATGCGGGTAACTGAACTTGCTGATGATACACAGTGGGAGTCTGAAAAACGACGCCGCCAATGGTTTGTGGTGGACTCGGCAGCAAGAGTCATAAACAAGCCCGATCTTGTCGATATGATCCGGGTGTTGACTGTATGCATTCAAAAGCAGGCTTAGTATGTCTCGTTTAATTCTCGGTTTTATACGGCACGGTGATTATGAGCAATTAGCTGACACACCGAGTGCGCACCAGCCCTTCGCATTAACGGAACAGGGTAAAACCGACGCGTGTATTGAGGCACAGAAATTATGCCGTCTTATTCTGCAAGAAGGCTGGCAACTGGTGCCGCAGATCGATTGCTCAAATATGTTGCGATCATGGCAAACCGCCGATATTTTCCGCCTGATTTTAGAGACGGCACTCGATTCCTCACTGTGCAGTCAAGCGTACGATGCATTAGCTGAGCGAAGCGTTGGTTCTGTAGCTAATCTCACGGTGAAACAGATTGAGGAGATAGTGAATACTGACCCTCGATATCCTCGATTACCAGAAGGTTGGAAGTCTGATAGTCACTTTTGTTTACCTTTTCAAGGTGCCGAGTCATTGATGACAGCTGGCTCTCGGGTAGCTAAGCATATTGAAACGCAGATGCGGGATATACCTAGAAAAGCCGAATCTCAGCTGAAATTATGTGTAGGGCATGGCGCTTCATTTAGACATGCTGCTTATCATTTAGGGGTCATCAATGCTGAAGAGATTGCTCAACTCAGCATGTACCACTCTCGGCCTATTTTTCTTGAACTATTCGAGGATGGCACTTGGCAGCACGTGGGTGGTGAATGGAAAAAACGTTCATCTGTTGCCGCTACCACCATGGACTAACTATGAAAATGATGTCACAACAGCAGCATCTCAAGCATAGCCAACGGTTTATTGAAACCCTGGTGAGTAAGCACAAAACTCACCAATCTGTTTGGCAGCACTTACCTACCGCTACCGAATGCTGGAATGTCTCGGAAGCGCATTCTGGTCAAAAGGCTCATCAGGATGAAGCGTCTTTTGCCAAAGCAATGAAGACAGC
The DNA here is from genome assembly GCF_002299105.1 of Methylophaga sp. UBA678. NCBI lineage: Bacteria > Pseudomonadati > Pseudomonadota > Gammaproteobacteria > Thiotrichales > Piscirickettsiaceae > Methylophaga > Methylophaga sp. UBA678. Next base: position 163,344 of record NZ_DBNG01000009.1, on the reverse strand, counting down.
TCAGCAATACAGCAAGTGGACATGGCCAAAGCGTCCGATCTTTTTCATTGCCGACCCTCATGCCGACGCGGAAGCATTTATCCGTTCCTTAGTGGCGACTGGGGGTATCAAAATCACCAATCAGGCCCTGCTGGAATTTAAATTGACACGCTTAGGACGGGAGGCCACTTTTATTATTGGCGGTGACTGTCTTGATAAAGGGCCCAGTAATTTAGCGTTACTGGATGCGCTTAAGCGACTCTTTGATACTGGCGCGCGGGTAAAGCTGCTGGCCGGCAACCATGATATGCGTCTGTATATGGGCATCTACGCGATGAGCTTGCCTCGTCATCCCAGCACAGAGCACTTCTTTGTGCGGATGGGGGAAAAGGTTATCCCGTTATTGAGTGAAGTGCATCAGCGTTATTTAAAAGGCAAAAAATTACCCAAGTCGATTCCTGATGAAGCCAGTTGTAAAGAAGCCTTATTTCCACGAGCCGACTGGTTTGAGCAATTTCCTCAACACGCCAAGACATTGATGACCCACGCAGGCATTAAACGTGAGCTGCGTAAGATGCAGCGAAAATATGATCACTTTGAAGCGGCTTGTAAAAAAGCCGGTTTTAGTATGCAGGATGTCTATGCCACGGCAATGAAATGTCGCCAGTTATTTCTGCATCCCAAAGGTGACTATGCCTGGTTTTTTAAACGTATGCAGCTCAGTTATCGTCGTGGTTCTTTTCTGTTTCTGCATGCTGGCTTAGATGATGAAATCAGTAAGGTGATTGAACAAGAAGGCGTGGCAAAACTGAATAAACAGTTTCGTCAGCAAATGAAAAATGATCTGTTTCAGTTTTACTACGGCAGCTTAGCTAATACGATGCGAACAAAATACCGTGACAGTGATTTACCCCTCAGTGGAAAAGGCGTGAAGCAGATTAACCGTAAGGGTATTCATGCCCTGGTTCAGGGCCATATCAATCGTAAACATGGACAACGTTTAGTCTTGAAGCACGGGTTGCTTCACGTGGAAAGTGATGTGACGCTTGATCGTCACTCAAGGCATAAAGAAGGGCTGGAAGGCGTGGGGGCTGGCGTGACAATTATTCACCCTGATCAACAGCTTATCGGTTTGAGCATAGACTATCCATTTGCCAAGGTCTTTCATCCACATTTTTATAAAATCTAATCATGGAGTAAGTGATGATCGAGCAAAAAAAACGTTTCCGACACGAGTCCTTACAGGACAAGAAAAGTATTCAAGGGATGTTGGATGCCGTTGCCAAAGGCATTGCGAAAGGTGAACTCAGCTTCAGCGATGATGAAGGAAAAATGGTAATGCAGCCGAAAGATCTGCTGAACTTAAAATTAACCGCCAGTGAAAATGATGAACACAAACGTATCGATATACGTATTAGTTGGTATGCTGATGATGAGCCAGTCAAACGAGGTAAGCTGACCGTTAAGTAACTCCTATGAGGGGAGCAGCGATATTGAACGGTGACTCACTACAGTGTGTGTTGCCTTTGTGAGTGATAATACAAACATCGTTCTCACCGATTTTGTCTCAGCCTGTTAAAGTATTCACTATTAACCCTGCTGTCTATCGATGCATTCGTTGGTTGACGATGCTGATAATGCGATAGACCAAACCGGCTTCTGCTTTAGGAAATCTGTGTGACTAACAATGATGTATTGAGACGAATTCGTTATATCTTAGATTTGAACGATTCCATGATGATAAACGTATTTGCGCAAGCAGATATCGATGTAAGCCGTGAACAGGTCAGTCAATGGTTGAAGCGTGACGATGATCCTGACTATGAGTCGCTGAATGACAAACAGATGGCGACCTTCCTCAATGGCCTGATTAATCACTTACGCGGCAAAAAAGAAGGTGAACAACCCAAGCCGGAAAAGTCGCTCAACAATAATATTATCCTCAGAAAACTCAAAATAGCCTTTAATTTACAAAGCGATGAGATTTTAGCTGTGTTGCAACTGGAAGGTTTCAGCCTGAGTAAACATGAATTGAGTGCGTTTTTCAGAAAACCGGAGCACAAACATTATCGGGCTTGTAAAGATCAGGTGTTACGAAACTTCCTGCAAGGTCTGCAGTTGAAATATCACCCAAAGAAAAATGATCTGGAAGGTTTCAGCTGGCCGTCACTGGATGATAAAGAGAAGTAAGTTTTGACGAGTTCTCAAGTGTTTGACTGCATTGTGATTGGTGCCGGTGCAGCTGGTCTGATGTGTGCTGCTACTGCCGGCCAACGTGGGCGCCAGGTACTGGTGCTGGACCATGCCAATAAAGTCGGTAAGAAAATTTTAATGTCAGGTGGTGGCCGCTGTAACTTCACCAACCTCTATATGGAACCTGATAATTATCTGTCGGCAAATCCCCATTTTTGTAAGTCAGCATTAAGTCGCTACACCCAATATGATTTTCTGGAGTTAGTCTCTCGCTACAATCTGGCTTATCACGACAAAGGCGCAGGTGAATTATTCTGTGATGACAAAGCCCGAGATATTTTGAATATTCTGCTGGCTGAATGTGAAAAAGGCGGGGTCAATATTCAGACGAATACCGCTATCAAGTCCATCGAAAAAACGGAGCAAGGTCAGTTTGTGATTGATACCGAGCAAGGTCAGTATCAATGTCATTCTCTGGTCATCGCTACCGGTGGGTTATCCATCCCGAAAATGGGGGCCACAGGCTTTGGTTATAAGGTTGCCAGGCAGTTTGGTTTACAAGTGAAAGATACCGAACCTGCCTTAGTGCCATTTACCTTAAGTGATGCCTGGCTGACTGTCGCACAGGAGTTAGCAGGTGTAGCGATGGATATTCGTGTCAGCTGTCGTCAGCAAAGTTTTAATGAAGCCTTGTTATTTACACACCGAGGGCTCAGTGGACCAGCCATTTTGCAAATCTCTAACTACTGGTATAGCTCCGATGAAATCACCATCGACTTTTTACCTGGCCATAGCGTGGCTGAGTTAATTGAACAGTGGGTGACGAGCGGAGAGAAAGCGACAATCAAAACCTTGTTGAGCCAGTATCTGCCGAAACGTTTTGTGTTGACCTGGTTAGGTCTGATGGCCGCTGATTTAGGTGATAAACTGGCTAAACAGTTAGTGAAGAAAGACATAGAACAACTGACACAGTTTTTTCACCACTGGACCATTAAACCATCAGGAACAGAAGGTTACCGGACTGCAGAAGTCACCCGAGGGGGTGTCGACACTGATGGTATTTCTTCAAAAACGTTTGAAGCCAAAACCACAGCAAATTTATATTTTATTGGTGAAGTGCTGGATGTGACGGGCTGGTTGGGTGGCTTTAATTTTCAGTGGGCATGGTCAAGTGGTTGGTGTGCAGGGCAATATGTGTAAACAACTTCAATTAACGCAGTCATTTAAAGCGATGTTATTACGCCATGAAACAAGCGGTTTCTTTTCAGAAGCTTGATAAAAATATCAATGGACAACGCCGCCTGCGAGCGTGTCATGAATGCGACTGGGTGTCTGCTTTACCGCGGCTTCGTCCCGGCGAGGTCGCACACTGTCCTCGTTGTCACCATGTTTTAGCCAGACGCCACTATCGTCCGGCCCAGCGTAGCTTGGCTATTGCTATCAGTGCCTTTATCGCCTTACTCATCGCTGTCAGTTTCCCTTTTGTCAGTTTTTCAATTAAAGGCATCGGCCACAGTATTGAAATCGAACAAACTGCGTCAATGTTACTGAGTTTTGAACAACCTATTGTGGCGATTGTGGTGGCATTGACCATTATCATCTTGCCGGCCATGTATCTTGTTTCAGTGATTTGGTTACAGCTGGTCTTGTTGTTTTCAGAACCTAAAATCAAACATCGTCAAATTGCCCGGACGCTCAAACATCTCGACAGTTGGATGATGGCAGATGTCTTTATCATTGGTGCCTTGGTTAGTCTGTTTAAAATTGCAGGCATGGCCGATATTGAGCTTGGCATTGCCTTTTGGGCTTATGCGGTGTTTGCCTTCTTATTGTTGATGACTACGCGTTCTATCGATGCTGACTGGATGTGGTTTGCAATTGCGGGCGAACCACGTGCGCCGGCGCATACGAATACGGGACAAGGCGCCGCAGAACAAGGGCTGACCGGTTGCCCTACCTGTGGTTTGATTCATGCACTGGATAAAGGCAGTGATAATCACTGTGTTCGTTGTGGCGAGCCGCTTCATGCACGCGCACCGAAAAGTCTGCAACGCACCCTGGCCTTACTGATAACTGCCACCATTTTCTATATACCAGCAAACGTTTATCCGATAATGACCACCACCAATTTTGGTCAGGAAAAGAACAGTACCATTATGGCTGGTGTGATTGACTTGATTGAACACGGTTCGTGGCCGATTGCGCTGGTCATTTTTATTGCTAGTATTCTGGTACCTATCGCTAAATTAATCGTGTTGTCCTGGCTGTGTTTAACCGTCAATAATGCACATCAATTGAGCCAGTTAGCACGTTTAAAATTGTATCGGATAACGGAGTTTATCGGTCGCTGGTCCATGGTGGATGTCTTTGTAGTGGCGATTTTGGTGGCTTTAATACACGCTGGCGATTTAATTTCAGTCACACCGGGACCGGCTGCACTCGCTTTTGCCAGTGTGGTGGTGTTGACGATGTTGGCGGCCATCACTTTTGATTCACGTCTGATATGGGATAAGCCACAGACGGAGTTACGACCTGCACAGGACAACAGCGTATGACGGATGATGTATCGAATACCGACACCACGGAAGAGTTAGATAATGCCCGTGCGACGAAAGCGTCTAGTTGGTCGCCTATATGGATTCTTCCTATCGTGGCGGTCCTCATTGGTGCCTGGTTGGTCGTGGATGATTATCTGAGTACAGGGCCACTGATTAATCTCACCATGAACGATGCCGAAGGTATCGCTGCCAATAAAACACTCATCAAAACACGTAATGTGGAAATCGGCCATGTTGAGTCGGTCACTCTGTCTGAAGATTTACAGTATGCAGTAGTCAAAGCCCGCATTAACCCTGATGCTGCTTCGACTTTGGTAGAAGACACACGTTTCTGGGTAGTAAAACCACGTATTGGCCGGGAAGGTATCAGTGGTTTGAATACCGTATTATCCGGTGCGTATATTCAACTTGAACCAGGCCAGTCGCAACAGGAACAGCGAGAATTTGAGGTGCTTGATCAACCGCCGGTGTCATTGAGCGGTAATGGTATTCATATCAAACTCGACAGTCCTCTGGGCATCTCCTTAAAACCAGGCGATCCGGTCAGTTATGAAGGACAGATTGTAGGCCGTGTTGAAAAGTCAGAGTTCAAACCCGGTAATCAGCATATGCATCATGAGTTATTTATCGAAGCACCTTATGATGTACTGGTGACCAAGAGCACACGGTTCTGGTCTTCGTCTGGTGTGAATATCAGTCTTGACTCCAAAGGCTTTAATATCAATCTGGCCTCACTGGAAACACTGTTAAGCAGTGGTGTCAGTTTTGGTGTGTTGCAGGAAGTGGAAAATGACGAGCCTGCAGCGTCGGGAGATGAGTTTGCCTTGTATTCCAATCAGACCGAAGCACAGCAGGCCAGCTATGATCGATATATTGAATATGTGTTGATGGTGAAAGATACCGTGCGTGGCCTGGCAGAAGGCGCACCTGTTGAATTCAGAGGATTACGTATTGGTACCGTAGAAAGTGTCCCGTGGGAATATAACTCACGAATGCGTAATGGCAAGGATGGATTTGCGATTCCCGTATTGATTCGCCTGGAGCCGCAACGGCTCGGTGATTTCCATGATGGCCTGCTCGAAGAGTGGAAACAACGCGTAGATAGGCTTATAGAGCGAGGTTTAGTGGCTACCTTAAAACCTGGCAATTTGCTCACCGGTGCAATGTTTGTGGATATCAATATTGATAGAACGCCGGGTATGCCTGAGATTAAAGTGGCCATGTTTAAAGATCGACAAGTGATTCCCACCAAGTCATCGCAGCTGGCACAGATGGAGATGAAAATATCCAACCTGCTAGATAAATTAAATGGACTAGAAGTACAGCCTGTATTAGACGGAGTGAATGCTAACTTAAAGACGTCTCAAGCCTTGTTGCAGGAAGTACAGACTTTAGCCAGCAGCATCGATCAGTTTGTGAATAATCCCCAGACGCAAACGATACCGGATAATGTCAATCAGACGCTCGCTGAGCTCAGAGAAACGTTAAAAGGCCTCTCGCCAGAAGCACCGGCGTATCAGAATTTATCTCAGAGTATAAAAAGCCTGGAAGGCCTGATTAAGGACATACAACCCCTGGTGCGTACATTAAATGAGCAACCCAACGCACTGATTTTCAATCGTACTGAGCAGGCGGATCCACAACCTCCTGCTGCTCAACCGTAGATGCAGGAGAGTGTTGTGAAACGATTTTTTATTGGACTGTTTTTTATTTTGTTGACTGCCTGTGCGGGCCAGCCAGTAACACAGTCAACTTTCTATACCTTACCTGTCATCGATACGCCTACAGATAACATCCGTTCGGATAAAACCGTTTTTATCCGACCAATCATTCTGGCTGATTTTCTCAGTAAAAATGGTGTGGTACTGCAACTGGATGACATCACGGTTCATTCTGCCCAATATCATCAATGGGCTGAGTCACTGGCGGCACAGTTGAGTCGTGGTTTACGTGATCGACTACAAGCGGCGCAGTCAGATTATCGAATCGTTAATTTGCCGTCGTTTGCTAAGCAAAGCAGCTACCAGCTTCAAGTAGAGTTTGATCAGTTTCAGGGCCGTTTTGATGGTCAAGCCGTCACCAGTGGACAATGGCAATTGCTTAATAAACAAGGTGAAACGGTCACCACTCAACGTTTCAGCCTGACGCAAGCTTTACCAGCAGAAGGCTATCCAGTTCTGATTCGTGCATTAGCCAATAATCTGGACACCTTAGCCACTGACATCGCATCGACATTACCTAGAGTTGATGATTAGGGTATAAAAACATTTCAGCATATTTGTAATGATGGCAAAAACTGATTTCTGAGGGGTAAAGAGCAAGCCTATGTATCAAAAGAAAATCATTTTGTTTGCTGCCTTTGCCTTTTTGATCGTGAGTTTAGCTTTATCACTGACGGTCTGGTCGACCAAGTTTACGGCGTCGAATATTTCCCAGGTCAATACGGCTAACAGCTTGCTTACAGAGCATCTAAAGTTGTCTGATCATAGCTATCGTTTATTCAAGCAAATAACGGACGAAATTTTACTGGGTAAAAGTGCTAACCAGTCCATTGTCAGAAATAAACGCGCCATGATCAGAGAGACTCTGTCGCGGATCAGGGCGTTGGAGATCGCTCAACGTGAAGCCCTCGGGCCCGAAAAAACCAGGGGGTCAGTTGAAGACACCGACAATCTGGAAATGGCGATAAACGGCATCTTGATATCGTTTGCTGAAGTCTTGGAAATGCGTGATGAACAGTCACGTTCACAGAAAATTAAATTCTTGCTGGAAGAGCAGATTGATAATAATTTCCGTGATGCGATTAACCTGGCTCTGCAGCGACAGTCAGGCCTGGTCGATGCATTAAATGACAATATTGAAAACCGTCATTCCTTGATTTATTGGTCAGCATTGGTGTTGTCTCTATTGGCCATTTTTCTAACCATACTAGGTAGTCTGGCGTTGATAAGAAATATCACCGAGCCTGTGAATCAATTGAAAAAAGGCGCGGAAGCACTTTCTCAAGGCGATTTGCAGTATCGGGTGCCCTTGGGCTTTGATGCAGAGTTTGATGCCATTGCTGAGTCGTTTAACGGTATGGCACACAATTTGGCTGAACAAAAACAGCTACGTGATACCCTCAATCAAAACCTTGAATATGAGGTGGCTAAACGCACCGAGGAGCTGGTTCAATTAAACCAGACCCTACAACACAATGATGTCTCCAGACGACACTTTCTCGCGGATATCAGCCACGAACTCAGAACCCCGCTTACCATTATTCGTGGCGAAGCTCAGGTGGCTTTGAGACAAAAAAATGCAGGGGATGCTGATCCTGCTTTACGTGATGCATTAAGTCAGGTGCTGGAGCAGTCTTTGTTTTTGAGTCGATTGGTGGATGATCTTTTATTCATTGCCAGAACCGATACCAATAACCTGAGGCTGGAATGTGCCAAAACCAGCATCAATGACCTGGTGAATGATTGTTGTCAGGATATGCGTCATCAGGCTAAAGCAAAATCCATGGTGCTGAATTTTACGCCAACTGCTGAACCGGCTTATGCCAAGGTAGATGCTGAACGTATCAGGCAACTGCTGATTATCGTGCTCGATAATGCCATTAAATACAGTCCCGCAGAGACACACGTGCAGATTGATACGTCTATTGATGATCAGAATATTCTGATTCAGGTCGCAGACCAGGGACATGGGCTTGAACAGTCAGAATTACCATTTATCTTTGATCGTTTTTATCGCAGTCAAAAAGTCCGAAGAGAATCCTTACCAGGAACCGGGCTGGGACTGGCTGTGGCGAAGGCGATAACAGATGCGCATCAGGGAAAAATTAGGGCAGAAGTGGATGACACAGGTTTTCGCATCACCATCTCACTGCCGAGGGTAGTCTAATGCAAATTCTACTGATTGAAGATGAAAAACGAGTGGCAGACTTTATTTGTCGGGGTCTGAAGGCAGAAGGGTTTTTCTGTGAGCAGGCGAATGACGCTGCAACGGGACTGAGTTTCCTCAAACAGCATCAATATGATTTGCTGATTATTGATCGCATGTTGCCTGATATGGATGGTTTAACTGTTTGCCAGCGTGTCAGGAAACAGAATACGGATATCCCCATACTCTTTTTGACCGCGGTGGATGATACGCAAGAAAAAGTCGCCGGGCTCAGGGCTGGGGCGGATGATTACCTGACCAAACCATTTGATTTTGATGAATTAATTGCCAGAATTGAAGCTTTAGGACGGCGTCGGTCAGCACATAAACCAGACAAAGATAGCTTGCAGTTGGGCCCATTGCTGATTAACGTTGGCGAGCGCAGTGTTTATGTAGATGGTGAGGCCGTAGACTTGACCTCATTGGAATTTGATCTATTACTGTATCTGGTGCAAACCGATGGTAAAGTCGTTTCCCGTGAACGCATAATCAATGCTGTCTGGGGGGTAAATACAGATCCGTTGACGAATATTGTTGATGTTTACATCCGGCGTTTACGGAAAAAAATAGATCGCCATCCTGAACAGTCTTTTATTGAGACCAAACGCGGGGTGGGTTATCGTTTTTCAGCAAAATAATATTCATTTACTGTTCATTTAAAACTCAGAATAAATTCAGTCATGCCTGCTTAAACTGACCTTAGTTTTTCACACTAAGGTTAATTATCATGAGAAAGTCGTTCTTGGGTTTGGCTGGTTTATCAGCGTTAAGTTTGTCGACGATTACTTTACCCGTATATGCCTACGAGGCTGGTGACTGGTTAGTTCGTGGTCGGATTATCAATGTTAATCCGAATGACAGTAGTGGTCAGTTATATATCAATGGTGTTGCTTCTGGTGAAGGTGTCAGTGTGAATGATGATACGGTGCCTGAGCTTGACATCACTTATATGATCAACAGACATTGGGGGCTGGAGCTGATTCTGGGGTATTCCGAACATACCGTAAAAGGGGTTAAAAACTGGAATAATCTGGGTGATGTGGCGGAAACGAAAGTCTTACCTCCTACCTTACTACTGCAATATCACTTTTTACCTGACTCCTCGATTAGACCCTATATTGGCGCCGGGATTAACTATACCTACTTTTTTGATGAAGAAGTGCCAGGCATTCTCGGTACACCCGGCTCTAAGGTGAAGCTTGATAGCTCTTGGGGACTCGCCGCTCAAGTCGGTATGGATGTAGCCATTAATGATGACTGGTTTATCAACGTAGACATGAAATATATTGATATTGATACTCAAGCTCACTATACGAATATATTAGGTGGGACCATTGAGAGAGCCACGATTAATGCCGATATTGATCCCTTCGTGTTTGGTATCGGTATTGGCCGACGCTTCTAACCTTCCCCTTTCGACCTCCCTGTTAACCCGCATTTATGCGGGTTTTTTTTTACGCTTTTTTTTGTGTTCAAAAATTCATTTTCTGTTCATCTGATAATCAGATCGTATTCAGCCATCTCGCCATACACTAAGCCTACACAATTCGTGGAGAGGAAAAAAATGAAAAAATTATCATTAACAACATTGATTTTAAGTAGCTCTATTGCCGGTTCAGCTATGGCCGGTGAATCACTGAGTAAAGATACGATTCAAAAAGCGCAGGAAAACTGGGCTGAGGCGATTGTTGAAATTGGTCAGGCAAAACTGGATGGAAAAGACTATGAATCGGTCGCGAAAATGAAAGTCAGTGAGCTGTATGATTTTGACGATGGCACGGTATTATTTAAACCGACCAAGGCCGCTGAAGATCAATTCAGAAACAGTTATGATGAGGCTATTTCCTACTTTGTCGGTGGTATCGTCTCAGAAGATAAAGGCTTTGCTTTGCAACCCTGGACGAATGTGCGATTTGAAAATGAAGATATTGCCATCAAAGACGACTATGCCGTTGCAATGGGCAATTATTATTTCACCGATACCTCAGGTAAGGAAGTAAAAGTGGAATACACCTTTGGTTATACACTTGAGGACGATGGCAGTGTGAAAATTGATCTTCACCATTCCTCTTTACCTTATCAACCATAAGGTAAGAACTACTGCGGGAGTAGTTCGGAAGCTCTGGCTCTCTGGGCCAGAGCTTTTTTTATTGCTTAGTCTTTATTCACTTCACGTTTGTCGATGAACATTAAAATGATCTGCCGATCCGTATAAATATCGTTGGAACCATGCTGACGAATGCCATCATAAAAGGCTTTGAATTTTGGATCACGCTGTTTAAATCCTTCGATATCCTGATTGAGTACCTGCGCCTGAAATGCGGTTGGCGCCGTATCAAAATGACGTGATGCACAAAATACCGCTGTGGATTGCCCTGCCTGTTCCGCTGCTACTTCATTGGCTGGATTAAAGAGACATTGTTGATAGTTCTGCTCTTCCGCATTAACCATTGTTGAAAATAACAGGCCTGCAACAGTAAGAGAAAATATGTGGGGTTTCATCATCACCTCATTGAGTTGGATTGATTAGAGATAATGACTCGTGCACAACTTAATTTGTTCCACCATAAAATGAGTAAGTCGACAGTACTTCACTTAAGCCTAAACTCTGGGTGCGATTCGGTGTGAAAGATTGGTGTATTAAGCTGTATTTAAATTTACGGAGAGTTTTCTATTTGCAATTGAGTCTGTAAAGTAAAAATCAGTCACGTATTTGTTTGAGGTTGCTTGATGAAGGTTCTGGATTATTACGATAAATTCGAATGCATTGGTTCTGAATGCGAGGATACATGCTGTAGCGGCTGGCAAGTAAATATCGATAAAAAAACATATCGAAAATATAAACATATTTCAGACCACACCTTCCGGAAAGAAGTACTGTCTAATATCGTCCGTGATAGAAGTAATGTGTCTGGCACAGCCTATAAAATCAAGCTACATAATGATGGCTCCTGTCCTTTTTTGAATGAGGACAAGTTATGTAATATTTATAAAAAATGTGGTGAAAGTTACTTGTCCGATACTTGCACAGTCTTCCCTCGCAGACCAAGCAATGTCTTTAATGAGTCTCAGTCGGCGATGAGTCTTGCTTGCCCAGAAGTGACCCGTTTAGCAATTTTGCCAGAATCACCGGTACAGCTCATTGATATTCATATGCCTAGCGTACATAGCCAAAGGCTACAATCAATCGAATTAAAAATAAGCGCGCATTTACCTGCTGATGCTCAGGAAACCTATGAAGCAATAAGAACAGTCTCGTTTCATATCATCCAAATGAGGCACATCAGCTTAGATGAGCGTTTATTTATCTTAGGTGTGTTTTTGGACAAACTTGATCAAGCGTCTAAAAACAACAGCTATATTCTGATGAATCAAATCATCGTTGACTTCATTGCCGCCCTTGATTATCCAGATGAGCTACTTAAACAATACCAACAATTCAGTTCTAATCCACGTTTAAAGCTCGAATACTCCCTCACCATGTTAATCACAGAGTACCCAGAAGCCGCCAACCCACGTTTTGCCGAGTGTCTGGAATGGTTAAACAAGGGCCTGGACATTGACTACAATGAGTTTGACGTCGATAAAATCTTTGAAAAATATCAAAACGCTAATGAAAAATTTTATCGACTTTTCCTGCAAGAACGTGGGTATTTCCTCGAAAACTATTTGATTTCCCATCTATTCCACGCTGACTTTCCAGTTTCAAGCCAGCATAGTTTGTTCGAAGGCTATCTCAAATTGATCACTTGTTTTACCAATATTCAAACGATTCTGATTGGTATGGCCCACTACCATCAAAAGATTGAAACGCCTCATGTACTGCAATTAATACAAAGCTATGAACGTTATATCTCTCATAACGCAAACTATTTACCATCCTTGTTGAAAAAGTTAGCAGATTTGAAGTTCAATACTATGGGACCAATGATGTTGCTGCTTAAGCCATGATCTAATTGTTAGTCTGTTTGTTGGGTTTCATGCTTCTACCCAACCTACGGATAGTTATGTTGGGCCCTGCTCAAATTGAGGTAATTGATCTGATGTGTGGTCCCATTCTGTTTTACTGTTCATAAAAATATGAGCGTCGGGTTGAATAGCTAAGCTGCTGTCTAAACAACCGGCAGGCACTACTAATAAACGGCCATTCATTTGTGTATGGGGTAAAGCCGAGCCACAGTGCTGACAAAAGCTTTTGGTATGACGGGTGCTTGGTAAGGTGTAAGTTCGGATGTTTTCTTCGCCAGACAACCAGATAAGTTTGGCGGATTGAGAAAATAGATTGGACGCATGTGCCGAGCCCGTATCTTTTCGGCAATGACTGCAATGGCAAAGATAAAAGTGCTCGAAGTCACCTTTAATTGCAAAGCTGACTTTGCCACATAAACATGAGCCATGATGTTCCGTCATAACTTTTCCTTCCTTTTCTCTGTCACGGTTTGTTGCAACTACATGCTGATATTTCTCACTTTATCATTAGCGGGAATTAAGGAGTGAAGTAGGTTGGGTAGAGCTCTAGCAAAACCCAACGATGGGATGATTTTTATGGAATAAGTGTGTTCAATGTAGGCTTGTCTGGGGTCATGTTTAAATTCAATCTACTGGATAATTATCTACTTCACATGCTGCCGCTGGGGCGTTCATTTAATTGGATTTCGTTCTTCATCTTAAGTTCTAGTTTTTGGAATTCCTAGTTTCGCCTTAATGGCGAGTCAGGGAAATGCTTGCCCATTTCCCTAACAACCCTAGGGCACCCCACAGTGCTGGCCTACGGCTCCACTGCGTTGCTCACTTTGTCTGGCGTCTGGTTAAAACTCGCTAACGCTCAAACACTAACCAGCCGTTACCCAGACAAACCTCCGCTACTCGTCAGCACAAACGGGGATATGAAAAGTCTCTCTTTTTCTCCCGTCTATTGCCGCCAAGAATTAGGCTTGGTTGATGGAAGAAGTGGTCGAGTGTTTGAGCGTAGCGAGTTTTCGACCACGCCATCAGCCAAGTTTAATTTTTGGATCAAAGGCAATTTCGGGTGCCCTTTTGTTTGGTTCGTTTATTTTGGGCAAACAAAATAAATGAACGCCCCAGCGGCAGCGTTTGAAGTGAAAAGTAGAATATTTTTGGAGGGCTAATTCCAACCCACCTACAGAGCTGATCTCATAAAAAATGTCATATCGTTGGGTTTCATTCTTCAACCCAACCTACAAAGCGTTGATTGCTTTGATTCAATTCATCAACGTGGGAGCGCTATAAACGTCCCATCATTTTCTTTGGTCATTTCACGCATAAGTACACTGAAACGATCTGTGGTACCGGGAGAGATAAAACCAATAGCATGGATTTTGGCGAGCCGTCTGCCGGATGGCAGCTTTTTATTTTGCTGGGTAATGGCATCAATCACCGGGTCGTAACTGGAACCAGTGTAATCATCACCAAATACATAAATCGAGGTGGTGATATTGGCTTTGGCATATTTTCTTAAAGCAGTGTTTAAGCCTTCTACGGGGCTGGAATTGGAGACCGCGTTCCATCTTTTAAATAAGTCGATAACACTTTTGCGTCTGTTGGGTGTGTCTGGCATCCATTGACCATCGTAGCCGGAAATCATGGATTGCCCCATATCATTGAGGATTTGAAAGCCTTTCACTTGTGGATGAATATTCAATACATTCACAATTTCCTGAGACACTCTACCCCAGATGTTTTTCATACTGCCTGAGGTATCAACGATAAACACCACATAATCGCTATCAACAGGAATACCGCCCACATCTTCATCACGGGTTTTATTGGGTTTTTGTGGTGTGCTTAACGAAGCTTGTTTTAAACGCTCTTCTACCAGACCCAATCCGGCGATGCTCTCAGCGGTGGCTGCCTGCTTTTTATTTAAGGCATTTAATTGCTGCTGCAAGGCTTTTGATGCGGCGGCGGCCGATTGTTTTTGTTCTGATAAGGACGAAAGCGCGTCGAGTTTTTGGTTCATTTCCTGCTGAATCTGACTGACCGAATTTTGTAAGGTCACCAGCTGCGAGAGCATGGCACTGACATCTTCTGTGCCAGCAGTAGGAGCCACATCGACATCGGTTTTGGAGATCAGAATCAACATCACTACTGCACCAAAACCACAGGAAATAATGTCCAGAAATGACAGGCTGAAAATGTCTATGCCTTTATCGCGACGTTTCATGGCCAGTTACTCGCCGGGCTGATTAATAAACCATCCGAGCTGGACGCCCAGGCCCAGTATTCATACGCCGCTTCAGGATCCCCTTCCAGTGGCAGCAAGATCACATTCTTCTTCGCTTGGGTCAGACCACTTTCGTTGATGGTCTGTCGGAACAGCCGTTTTCTACATTCACCCGAAATGGTTTTGGCATTACTGGTTAAGGAGCTACAGCCAGAAAACGGATTCAGGCTTTTATAGTTTGAGTTGCCCTTGGTGGGTAAACCATCGGTAATCACATAAATATCGGTAGGGGATAGCTTATTGACGGTGACTAGGCCTTGCTGCAGATTGGTGGCACCGGTTGGCACCACTTGATTCAAACTATTCATAATACTGGATACGCTAGTGCTACTGGCTGACATCCAACCTGTGCCCCCCAATTTTTTGGCTTGCTCACTAAATGCAACAACAGCAATCTGGCTGTTCTTCGGTGCTCGTGCTAAAAGCCAAGCGACCACGCGCTTGGTGCGTTGCCATTTGGCAGCTGAGATTTTTGTCTGATCAGAACTGCTTTTGGTTCTGATGATGTCGAGCAATTTTTCATTGGTCATGGAGGCGCTGACATCGACTAACACAGCAATTTTTCTGCCTTCCATTTTCAGGCCGAGCAGATAATTCTCTTCATTCACCTGCTGTGTTTCGACCAGATCTTCTTTTTTGGGGACTTTTATCTCTGTAATACTTTTCTTGAGCTGATCGAGATTGGATTGGGCGGTCTGCACTTCACTGTTTTTGCTGTCGAGAGCAGCACGTTGCTGTTGCAGGCTCTGGCTTAATGCGGATAAATCAATGTTTTCTTTTTTCAGCTGCGCGCTGAGTTCATCCAGCCCTTTTTGAGCTTCATCGCGAGCTTGTTCCAGGCTGCTGATATCTTTTTTCAGGTTCTCTGTTTCAGAAGGTGAGGACTCGATATTTTGTTTCACCAGCATAAAAACCAGGATCACTGCACCCAGCCCGCACGACATAATATCCAGAAAGGCGAGGTTGAGTCCTTCAGCTTGTCGGTTTTTACGCGCCAATGAAAATCACCGAATGCGACGAAGTAAGTACTTATCACAGTAGTCCTGCGTATCGACGATCTGACTGTCTTGCAGGCGTTGCAGTTGGTGGAATAAAAACATTAAAAAGATGCTGATCAATAAGGCCACCAGTGTTGAGTTAAAAGCGATGCCCAAGCTGTCTGTCATACCTGAAATATCACCTGCCAACGCTTGATCAGCTTGTGATAAAGCCTGCCCAATCCCTCGAACAGTACCGATAAACCCAATCGATGGAATCGCCCAGATCAGATAACGGATCATGGTGTTTTCAGAGTCCTGTTTAACAGCCAAGGCTTCAAGGTTACTTTCAATGGCATCCGACAGGTTCTGCACATTATTGGTAGAGCTATAGCGCCATAGAGAAGAGCGTAATGTTCGCACCAATGGTGATTGCATGCAGTCGGCGGGAATTTCAGTGTCCAAGCGATCAATAATCGCATTCACATCCAGATTATGTTTTGCATCAGTATCTGCTTGTGAATCGGCGTCTTTAATCAGATCCACACTGAATAAATACTTGGTTTTGAGAATATTACGATAAGCACTGAGAATCAGATAACAGCCCCACAGCATCAGAATAAAACAGATTTCCTGCTCGTAGTCTTTGATGATCACTGCTATATCGCGGGGTGCGGTTTGTCCCTGACTCACAGCAAACTCAATCAGCTGTGCTGCTTCAGGTCGAACATAACCAATGTAGAACAAATGTACGACAACGATAGAAATCAGCAATGCCGCGAAACTTTTCAGCATATCTTTCATGGTTTAAATATCCACGGGAAAGGAAACAGGGGAGTTCAGGCTGATAATGGGTTTGCCGGCATAGACATTTTTCACCATGGTGATTGCCAAGACAAAGACCACAACGGATAACGCTATCAGCAGCCATTTTTTAAGTTGTGCCATATTATTGACCTCCGTAAACAAAGCGACCCAGTCGGAAACCGATATCATCTCTGGGCTGGCTTGCGCCATCGCGGTATGACGCTCTTAATTCTGTGAGTGTGCCCGAACGCCAATTAGCACCTTTAACGACATGCTCATCAACGAGTGTAGTATCCAGTGTTTGTGAATAAGTACGTCCTTGTTTGGGTACAGTAAGTGAGTAGCTGTCATGTGTCCATTCTCTGACGTTACCGCCCATATCAAACAGGCCTGACAACTCTCGTTTCATCGACTTTACTGGCGCCACACCTGCATAACCATCGTTATAGCGCGGTACATAATGCGTCACCGAGCCTTTTGCAGACTCGTCAGCAATATTGGCGGCTTTAGGTGGTATCGTTTTGTCATTGCCCCAAACGAAGATTGTTTGAGCAGACCGGCCTGCTTTTCGGGCTAACCATTCCCACTCAGCCTCGGTCAACAAACGATAACCATCGGCTTGATCGTTAATATGAGTAACGGAATTGCCGTTGATTTTATACACTGGCGTTAAACCTTCTGCCTGACTTAACCAGTTGGCATAACGTACTGCCTCTAGCCAGCTGACAGAGGTGGCGGGCAAGTTGGGGCCACCGCTATGGCTTTTATCAAACTGTGCATACGATTGATTGCTGACTTCGTGCACACCCGCATAAAACGGTCGGTTAATTGTGACTTTACGGATAAACTCATTGGCTCGTTGCCCGGCTTCACTGCGCTCTGCCCCCATGAGGATGTTGTCGTTGGGGGTGAATAACTGCATTTCATCACCGGCATAGGTTTTATAGCTTCTCGGCGCTTCTTGCAGACGAGCTTGTTTCTCAGTTAGTAAATTCACCGAGACACTGCTGGTGGATTTTGCTGTAGGCGTGATGGTGCGAGTCTCAGAGCGATAGCCTGCCAAATCGAAACGAATCGTCTGTGGCAAGGCATCCAGCGTTAAGTTTAAGGGTGTTTGTCCGATGGCTTTGCCATTAATCGTGACTGACGCTTGAGGCGTCGACTCAATCACGACTTTGCCCATTTCTTTTTTCAGCTCGAAATTAAGGTCAGTGCTTTCACCTTGCTTAAGATTGACGCGTTGTGACTGTGAAAAATAGCCGGATTTTTTATACTTCAATACGGCGTCCTGATTGGCCTCGATTCTGATGACATCAGCAACAGGCGTATCAATACCATTCACTGTTAAGGTGCCACCCACAGGCGATACGCTGACATTCACTCGGGCGCGTTCTGCTTGCAGTCGATACTGTCTGCTGACCTGTTTAGCTGTTTGTGTGATATCGATAGAATCCGTGATGGTCTCAAAACCTGCTTTGTGGATTTGCAATGCATATCGTCCGCCGGGCAGTGATGTCGACATAGGCGTTTGTCCGACTTCTTCTCCATCTATGCTCACTGCTGCCCCCGCTGGCTGAGTGCTTAGCGATAACTCACCCGAGATGGGCGTCATACTCAAGGTCTTTTCAACGACATCACCCGGTTTCAGTGCGTAATTTTCACTAATAGGCTCAAAGTAAGGGTGACTGGCTGTGATGCTGTAATCACCTCGTTCCAATGATGTCTCAAGGGTATTGCTGATGGCGGTGAGCTTCTTGTCGATGTACCAACTGGTTTTATTATCTTCGAGAGAGGTTTTCAAAATGACTTGGGCTGGCAGCGGCTCAAGCGTGATTTGTGTCACTTTGCCAAAGCTGGATTCTGAAATACGCTGTTTGGCCGTTTGATAACCTGGTGCTGAGGCTTCTACTTCCGCTGAATCCGACAGGCTGTATAAATGATGATCAATTATCAGGGCCAAGCCACGACTGACATTAATCTGGGCATCCTGGCTGATAGTTTCAGGCAGCACCTGAATTGGTGTAGCTCGGGAAGCGATTAACGCTGCAGCAACAAAACAGGCGACCACAATAAAACCCAAACCCAGCCACAACAGCATTCGGCGTTGTTGGCGTTTGGCAGCTTCAATTGCCTGATTAAATTCGCTCATCTGCAATCACGGTGACCTGGACATCGCTACGGTTAAGCGGAATAGTCACTTCAATCAACTTGGAGCGATAGCCTTCACGCTTGCCTTCAAAGGAGTAGGTGCCGGGCTTGAGCTGAATCGTTTTGCCGGTAGTTTCACCCACTTTACCCACGCCCCTCACAGAGACAAAGGTTTTTCCATCGGAAATGACATTCACGTTCACCGGGGTATTCACGGCATTGATGGTGGATTTTAACTGTTGAGCTGCTTTTGCCAGAGACGGGCTTTGAGCACTAAAAGATTCTGCTTGGATGACATTGATATCAGCCGTGGCTTTGACTGCGGGATTGTTAAGACGATAAGGATTTTGTAACAAGCCCTCAATATTTTGGTCGATTTCCACAATCCGTTTGGCCTGGTTTAAACGATCAATCAGGTCTTTATTGGCTGGACGTTCTTTTAAGGCGGCACTTAATTCCTGTTTGGTGACTTCCCAGTTATCGGCATTTTGTGCCTTGTCTGCAGCGGCAACATGTTCTTCAAAGCGAAGCTGTGATTCCAGTGTTGCCAGTGCTGCGCTGACTTCTTTATTTTCAGGGCGGTTGGGATAAATTTGTTGTGCTTGTTTCAGAGCTTGTCTGGCGTTTTCAGCTTGCCGTTGCTCAATCGCTTTATAGGCTTGAAATATGGCCTGGTTATACCGTGACTCGGCCAGTTGCGTACGCAGAACATTAGCCCGCTGTTTCATCTCTTCCCGATCCGGTTCGATTTTCAGTAAATCCTCAATCAGAGATAGCTCTTTACTCGGATTATTTTCATTTCTGGCAACACGAATCGCTTCATTCAGCTCTACAATTTGTGGGATCTTTTCTATTTTCTGTTCTAGCGCTATGGCCTCTGTTGAATCAGCTTTGTGAATAAGCGCATCGTCTATCGCCAGACGGGCTGGTTGATAATCATAATTGACATACGCCGCTTGTGCTTCCTGCATGGCTTGTTCAAAAGCAGCCTCACTGTCAGTCAGTGTCTTCTCGGCGGTTTGCGTTAGCGTATCGATCGCCTGTTTGGCTTTGGCATATTGACCAGCACCGAAGGTATCCACAGCGGTTTGTTCCTGGCTTTTTAAGGTCTCGGCCAGTGTCTTATCCCAGCTGTCGATATCAATTTTTTCCAGCTGTGGTTTTAAGGTATTTTCATAATGAGAAAAGGCATCCAGATAGGCTTGGCGTAATGCGGCGATGTCTTCTTCGTTTTTAGGTTCTTCGATTTTTTGTGGTGTGGCTTGTGTGTCTGGTGTTGGCTCTTCAGTAGAAGGGCTGCTGTTAAATCGAACATTATTGAGACTGAATAGCACGAGCCCCGTCACAACAATGAGCGAAAGAACAATAATGATGCCAATGAGCAGGCGCTGTTGTTTCGCCTGCTTGGCTCTGCGTATTTCTTCGTTGATCATGACGAATATTAAAGCGCTTTATCGGGTGTCGATTCAAGCTCATACATGCGAGCCATGAAGGCGCGCCATTGTTGGAACTGCTGCTCCATATTACCGGTCAGTTTGGTACTTTGATTTTCAAACTCAATCACCTGAGGTGACATTTCCAAATCCAACGACTGGCCCAGTTCGTTTATAGCATCTTGATGAAACTTGGCCTCTCCGCGAGAGGTAATGCCACTAGTAATTAATACTGCACCGCCAACACCGCCAGCAATGGTGACCATATCTCTGCCTAAGGTATTGTTATTACGATTGCCATTGGAGCCGACGGCTACCGCTGCTGCAATCAACAACGCACCTCCAATAATCTTCATCAGACTTTCATTCTGTGCTTCCTGCTGCAGTTTTAGTTCTGTCGCGCTGGCTTTTTGCCAAGTCAGATAACTGTCATTCATTTTTTGTGAAAAAGCGGCATAGTTAGGTTGTAGATTATCCACAAATAACTGTTCTTTAACGCGAATCGCTTTCACACGTTCATAGAGTGGGTCGGACTCGCTAGGTAAACCCGTTAATTTGATAGGGGTGGAGCTGGTGTCGAGATAGTCATCAAAGGCTTTATCGTTAAAGCTGGCGCCAAAGCGTAAGTCGGCAATATGTTTTACCGTACTTAAATCTGATGGTTTTTGTTTTAGTAAGGCTTTAACTATATCGTTTGCTGCTTGATTAAACGCGGGATCATACGGGTCTTTATCGGTATTTCTGGGATTTTTATAAAAACCATCGCCCACTTCGTAATCGATATTGTCGTCCAGCCACTCTTTGCCGCTGGCATCAACCACTTGCATATCAAATTCTATTTCCAGACCGTTTGACTCAACAATACTGCCTAATACATATAAATCACCAGAAGCGGTTTTATCTGGCGTGACCCTGACAGCGCCGAACTTGCCAGTATCATCTAAGGCTTTTTTGAGTTTATAGGCAAAACGGTTGGCTTCTGCTCGACGCAGTTCCGGCCATACACCTTCTTCTTCATAATTGGCTGCCTTGCCAGAAAGGCCCGGCGAGAAAACAGGAATCACCACATCCATTTTCGGGCCGGTGTAGGCTGTTTTTGACATATCTTCACTAAAACTGGAAGACGAACGTGGTCCAACATCCACACCTGAGCCGGATGTAGTGGCACACCCCGTGAGCACATGCAGCATCACCAGCAGGTAGACAAGAAACTTGGATGGCTTTCTAAAACGATCAATGTTCAACGTTCATACCCTTATATTTTCTGTATTCATCCCAGAGTTTTTTGCGTATCTCTGGATCGGTTTCAGCTTCAGCGGCGACACGAATTTGTGCTGCGATCGCATCATCATTATCCGCGGGCGGAATATCTTCCGGAATCTTACCATTCTTAGCGATATTACCTGAGGCGGAGATGTCACCTGAACCTGATTCTGTAGATTCTTGTGAATTTGCTGCGGTGGCAGCCGTTGTATCGGTTGAGGGGGCTTGTTCTGTGCCCTGCATAGTGTCACTGGCAACAGATTCCGTGCCACTGGCACCGCCTGCTGCGTTACCGTTTCCTGAATCGCCACCACCGTCAGTACCTGAACCAGAGCCAGATCCATTGCCACTATTGGTTGATGATGAATTAGCAGAGATGGCCATATTGCATAATTCAAAGCGATGCAGAGAATCACTCAGCGCTTGCTCCATGCGCGCCAGCTTTTCAGCCCGGGTCAGCGAGGGATCATCCAGATAATCGACACTGATATTCTCACAATCCGGACCATTATTGGCGGATTCATCTGCCTGACTCAAGCCGGTATAAGCCAGCGCACCGGATATCAGTGTGAGCAATAGAGTAAGTGAGCTAGACTTTTTTCTCATCGTTGAAAAAGGCTCCCGAGATATTCACTGATTAATGATAGCTATCTTAAAACGATAAGACAGTAAAAAGCACCGATCTTTCCTTAGTTTGCGGTATAGCTAACAACAAAGTGACATAAAACATTTTTCGACTGACTTCTGCACGGCTATTTTTAGTCAATAAGATGCATCTCAACATATCTGTTCAGAACAGGCCCTATGCATTTTTCTCATCCTGATTTGAAGTCTGATGCTCTTTCACAACTTCCTTTTTAAAAAGACGATAGACCCAAATAAAGAGGAACGGCGCAAAGAAAACGACAAAGAGTGTCGTCGTAAATATGCCACCAAGCACGCTGACAGAGATAGCGTTTTGTGCGGCTGACCCTGGCCCGGATGCGAATGCTAATGGCAGCACACCGAGAATAAAAGTGAGCGAGGTCATTAAAATAGGTCTAAAGCGCTGTTGTGCTGCTGAATAAGCGGCATCAAAAGCAGTTTGTCCTTCTTCGAAATTATTTTTTGCAAACTCAACAATCAAAATCGCATTTTTAGCAGCAAGGCCTATCGTAATTAACAGACCAACCTGAAAATACACATCATTCGCTTGTCCTGTGAGCCAGGTTGCGACGACAGCTCCAAAAATGCCCAGTGGTACGGTTAGCATAATAGCGACGGGAATAGCCCAGCTTTCATAAAGTGCTGCGAGGATGAAAAACACAGCTAATGCCGACACGATATAAAGAAAAAGGGTATTCGTTCCCGCCTGCTTTTCTTCATAAGACAAACCTGTCCAGGCCACATCCAGTCCTTCAGGCAGTTTTTCTGCCAGTTTTAATACTTCCTGTAATGCTTCGCCCGAGCTTACCCCGGGTGTTGTTGATCCCTGTATTTCTCTTGAAGCAGCACCATTAAAGCGTGTCAGTTTGGGCGAACCATAAGTCCATTCACCCGAGGCAATTTCTACCAGTTGCACCATATCGCCATTATTATTGCGAACGAACCAGTCATCGATATCTTCGGGCAGCATACGGAAGGGGATATCAGCCTGAACATAAACGCGTTTTATACGTCCATTTTCTAAAAAATCATTAACGTAAGTGCCGCCCAATGCAGAGCTTAGTGTCTGGTTGACCGTGCTTAATGGAACACCGAGTGCACGTGTTTTAATGTGATCAATCTTGAGATCGTATTGCGGACTGTCATTTAAGCCATTAAACCTGACCTGGGTTAAAAGCGGACTCTGATTGGCGAGCGCTAAAAACTGATTGGTGGCATCAACAAGCTGTTGATGATCAAGGCCGGCACGGTTAACAAGCTGAAACTCAAAGCCACCGGAATTACCCAACGCACTAATGGCCGGGGGGACGATAGGAAAGATCATAGCGTCACGAACTTGTGACAAAGTCTGCGCTGCCCGGTCCTTAATGTTGAATACATTATTTTCTTCACCGCGTTCATCCCAGTTCTTCATTTTGACAAAGGCGAGCCCGACATTTTGTCCCTGACCTGAAAAGCTAAAACCGGCAGCAGTAAAAAGGCCGTCAACCGCATCACCCGCATCATCCAGATAGAAATCTTCTATTTTTTTCACCTTTTCGACGGTTTGCACCAGTGAAGAGCTGGGTGGTCCGGTTAATAAAGTAAATATACGGCCCTGATCTTCATCCGGGAGAAACGATGAGGGAATACGCATGAGCGTGATGGCGGTGATCACGATGAGGATAAGAAACACAGCCGGTAAGACAACTTTATTTTCAAGCAGACCGTCCAGCAGTGTTTTATGGCCATGGCGAAGATTCGTAAAGCCACGATTAAATAAACCAAAGAATCCTTTCTCTTTTTGGCTTTTTCTTGATTTCAAAATCTCGCCACAAAGAGAGGGGGATAAGGTTAAGGCGATAAACAGTGATATCGCCATGGCGACAGAAATCGTGATGGAAAATTGACGATAAATCACCCCGACCGAGCCCTCAAAAAAACTCATCGGTAAAAATACTGCCCAGATAACCACCGTGGTGCCAACAAGTGCGCCAGAAATTTCCTTCATTGCGGCACGAGTGGCTTCTTTAGGATCACGATCCGGATCTTGCTCTAATTTTGTCTCCACATTTTCGGTAACCACTATCGCATCATCCACCAACATGCCGATGGCAAGCACAAGGGCAAACAGGGTGAGTACATTGATTGAATAACCGAGCGTCAATATCACCCCAAATGTGCCAAGCAACACAATAGGAATAGCAATTGCCGGAATAAATGTTGCCCGGATATTTTGTAAGAAAATGAAAATGACCAGAATGACCAAACCGATGGCCATGAAGAGGGTCATCACCACATTAAAAATAGACGACTTAATAAATGTTGATACATCAATGGGGTACACCACCTCAAGGCCAGGCGGAATGATGCTCTCAAAGTCTTTAACGCGTTCTTTGACGTTCTCAATGGTCGTCAGCACATTGGCTCCGGAAGCCAGTTCAATAGCGATACCCGATGCTGGTTGTCGGTTCCAGCGACCAATAATATTGTAGTCTTCAGCCCCTATTTCGACCCGAGCGACATCTCCCAAAGTGACCTGCGAGCCATCTTCAAGCACTGTTAATAAAATGGACTCAAACTCGGCTGGTGTAGAAAGCAGAGACTGCACGGTAATGGTGGCATTAATCTGCTGTTCTTTTGCCTGTGGCGTGCCGCCTATCTCACCTGTCGCCAGTTGCACATTTTGTTCTTGAATAGCATTAATCACATCTGATGCCGTGATATTAAAATTATTCATACTCCGCGGGTCGAGCCAGATCCGCATGGCATGTTCGGCACCAAAGGTTTGAATTTTTCCGACACCATCAACACGACTTAGCGGTTCTTCAATATTGGATACCAAAAAGTCAGAGATATCATTCCGGTCCATTGAACCGTCTTTGGCGTAAAACCCAATAATCAACGCGTTACTATTGCCTGCTTTTTCAACAGGCACGCCCAACTGCTGAACAATCGTTGGCAAGGAAGATAAGGACTGTGAGACTTTATTTTGAGTTTGTACCTGAGCGATATCGGTGTCAGTGCCAGGTTCAAAAGTCAGTGTAATGGTGGCTCGGCCAGAGGAAGAGCTTTGCGACTGAATATAACGAAGGTTATCGATACCCGTCAGATTTTGCTCAATCACCTGTGTCACTGTGTTTTCAAGTGTTTCAGCTGATGCGCCAGGATAGGTAGCGGATATGGACACTTTCGGCGGTGCAATGCTGGGATATTGTTCAACCGGCAATTCAAAGAGCGAGAACAAACCAAAGCCGATGATGAAAATGGCAATTACCCAGGTGAAGATAGGGCGGTCTATAAAAAAGCGTGAGAGCATGTCTAGCGATCCTCGCTCATGTTCTGCTGACCCTCTTTCTGAGCCGCTTTGTCTGATGGAGTATGTTCATTAGTCGCTGAGGATGAGGCGTTTTCGGATGAATCAGGCGCTATATCAGGACTTATGTCACTCAACTCGGCTTCCATTTGTTGAGGCTTCACAGTGGCACCGGGCCGTAGCATCATCGTTCCTTCTACAATCAGACGATCGCCAGTTTCGAGGCCATTGAGCACAATCCAGTTGTTGCCATAAGCCGTCCCAATTTCAACCGGATGCTTGCTCGCTTTATTGTCAGCATCAATTAACCACACACTCTTTTTACCCTCAGCACCAATGATGACGCTTTTTTGTGGAATCACGATCGCTTTGGTACGCCCAAGCTCCTCAACGGAGGCCCAGACAAACATGCCTGGCAAAAGAATCGTATTTGGATTTTCGAACACAGATCGCAAACGTATAGCGCCCGTCTGCATACCGACAGAGAAATCCGTGGCATCTAGCGTGCCCTTGTGTGGATAAAGTTGTTTTGAGTTACCAATATATAGTGAGACTTCGTACTCGGCTTTGGAGGCTTTATTGAGGCGTAAGGCCGAGAGACGTTCTTGCAAATCACGTACTTCTTCTACGGATTGTGACAAATCAACGTAAACGGGATTAAGTTGACGTACCGTGGCAAGCGGCATTTCTTGTTGCGATGTCACAAGCGCGCCTTTTGTAATACTTGATGGACTAATATAGCCGCTTATTGGGGCATAAACGCGCGTGTAATCTAGGTTGATTTTTGCATTTTTCACTTCCGCTTCTGCCAGGCTGACAGCCGCTTTTGCCTGTTCATGACTGGCAAGTGCATCGTCATACTCTCGATGACTCACGGCATTGGATGGGATGAGCAACTTATAGCGGTTTACTAGCAGTTCTGCGTTTTTTTCACGTGCTTTGGCATCCTGCAAATTAGCCATGGCCATTTTATAGTCTGCTTCATAACGAGCAGGATCTATCTGATAAAGTTGCTGCCCCTCTTCTACGAATGACCCTTCTTTAAACAATCGCGACTGAATGATGCCACTGACTTGTGGCCGGATTTCAGCAACCTGATAGGACACCACGCGTCCGGGTAGCTCATCACTACGATTAACGGGTATGGGCTTAATCTCAATGAACCCGACATCTACAGCTTGCTGACTCTTCGCGCCCTGTTTTGCTGCACCTTCGTTTTTCTTGTCCTCACCTTGTCCATCACAGGCTGATAGAGACAGAGTAAGGGCAAAAAATATAATAAACAAAGGCATAATATTCACTGTTATAGCATCCTATCGGCATGGCTTATTTTGTCTTCACTTCTTTATTGAAGAGGCTATTGGTTGATAGTGGGTTTGTGTCTAAAAACGCCACTTTTCTTGAGTACACATCGACCATAGCCGTATTTTCCTAACGTTTCAAAAAAATCGCTGAGCGGTTGAATCGAGAGAACGATGATTCATCGATCACTGTGCGTCTCAAAAGATACTTTTTTAGGGGTAACCCTCATGCTTGGTCATTTTTTTGTCGCACACAAAAAGCGTTTAGCAGCACCATATTGATGCTGCTAAATCTGCTCTTTCAGTCTGCTGAATGTGTCTTAACGACTATTCTGGACTAACTCGCCAGATGGTATTACCGACATCATCGGCTACCAATAATCCGCCCATTTTATCCACGACCACACCGACCGGACGTCCTCTTGCGTCACCATCTTCATTGACGAACTCCGTCAAGATTTCTTGAGGCAGGCCATCAGGCTTACCATTTTTAAATGGCACAAAAATGACTTTATAGCCACTTAACGGTTTTCTGTTCCAGGAGCCATGTTGTCCAATAAACGCGCCATTCTGATATTTGTCAGCCAGTAAATCCGCTTCATAAAACGTCAAGCCCAATGAGGCCGTATGTGCGCCCAATGCATAATCGGGTTTGATGGCTTTTTCTACTAACTCAGGCCGTTGTGGTTGCACTCGGGTATCGACATGTTGTCCATAATAACTATAAGGCCAGCCATAGAAAGCACCCTCTTTAACTGAGGTCATATAGTCCGGCACCAGATCACTGCCAATTTCGTCACGTTCGTTGACCGTTGTCCAAAGTTCACCAGTTTGTGGCTGCCAGTCCAGTCCATTTGGATTACGTAAACCGGAGGCAAATAAGCGTTTCTCACCCGTTTGCAAATCCACTTCTAAAATGGCGGCACGGTTTTCTTCTGCTTCCATGCCGTTTTCACCAATATTACTGTTGGAACCCACGGTGGCATACAGCTTGGTGCCATCTTCATTGGCAATAATATTTTTGGTCCAGTGATGGTTAATGGGGCCACCTGGTAAATCTGTCACATGCTCTGGTTTAGCCGTGATTTGAGTTTGTCCTTCTTCATAGGGGAATCGCACAATCTCATCAGCATTGGCGACATAAAAATCATCGCCGATGAGCTCCATCCCAAAGGGTGAATGCAGATTCTCTAAAAACACATGCCGTGTTTCAGCGACGCCATCGTTATCTTCATCACGAAGTAAGGTAATGCGATCAGCACTAGGTACAGCTGCACCTGCATCTTCTAATACCATGCCTTTAATCCAGGATTTAAAGCTCCAATCTGAGCTTTCGCTCTTCGGTGCATTTGACTCAGCCACCAATACATCGCCGTTGGGTAAGACATACAACCAGCGGGGATGATCTAAATCCACAGCAAACCGGTTCACCATCAGCCCTTCAGCAACAGTGGGTTTTTCATCAATCGGCCACCCTTCTGCGGGGGCAATATTTAATGTAGGAATAAGCGATGATTCTGGCGCGACCAGGACGGGATTTGGCCCGACATCAGCTTGTGAAGCAATTTTTGAGGTATCACCACAGCCAGTGAGACTGATGGCCATAATACTGATCGCGGCGCTGTACTTATAAAGGTGCTGCATCGTGTCCTCCTTTGAGTGAAAACGATAACTTAACTAGATTTTGGAAGAATAAATATTTGAGTCTAACAATATTGCCCTTACCCATGACTTGCTTTGGGTTAAAGGGGGTTGCTTGAAATAGGTCAATATGAACGCCATATAAAAAATGACCATGGAATTCTTTAATAATTCACATTGTCATAAAAAGCGGTTTATTCACCTTTCAAGGAGATAACATGCAAATTCAGGTAAATACCGATCGTCATATTCCAGGTGACGATACGCTCACTGATTCGATTCGTGAGGAATTACAACACGCTCTTAAACGCTTCGACGAGCACGTCACTCGTATCGAAGTCCACCTAAGCGATCAAAACAGTGAAAACCGAGGCGGAGCCGATGATATTCGCTGCCTGATTGAAGCTCGCATAGAAGGTCATCAACCTAATGTGGTCACCCATGACGCCGCCTCTGTTAAACAAGCGTTTACCGGAGCGACCGATAAAATCAAACGTGTACTCACCACCACGATTGAACGCATGAAATCACACTGATTAATTATTTTCTATCAATAAAAAAAGGCCAAACAGCGTAAGTTGTTTGGCCTTTTTGATTTTGATTCCCAAGGGCCTTTAATGAGCGAATATCTATTTATCTGCCATACAAAAGGCATTACTTCATTCAGGGCAAGTTTTACTGCAATTGGATATAAGAATTAAATCGTCAAAAAAGTGATTTAAGAGCGATCACTGATCACAAATTTATACATTCACTGTAAAAAGATAGCTGTCATTTTTACGTAAAGACCGAACGATAATATCTGGTCTATGAAACCTTAATATAACGCTCATCACAATTGAACGTTGCTTAGCGTGACAAACTATGGAATATTTAACCAAGATAAACAACTTCTTACAGCTACTAAAAAGTAGTGAGTTGTTTACAAAAAGGACTCAAACACCATTCGGAACGGATACCTTGCCATAATCATGGCCTCTACTCAGAAAGTATCCAATTCCCAATTGATCAAAAAAACCGGTCTTATAAAAAACGGCTGTCATCCAGCCACAAATTTAAGCCGTGAAAGATAATCCAATCTAAGCAACTTAACTTTGCTTACCTAAGCTACAACCAATATACATGGAGTAATAGATGTTCAAGATGATGTTCTTATTTGTGTCAGTTATTCTCAGTTTTTCTGCCTTTGCAGGAGGCACAAAACCAACTCTCTCTAGAGAAAGCATAGGAGATATTGAGGGGATCCTTAAGGATGAAAAAACATGGGCTGCTCATGAGTTCGTTGCAGAGCAGAGTTATCGCATGAAAGTCGATCACCCCCTCAGTTTAGGCGTGTTCAACGTCAAACGCCCCTTACCTATTCAATTGACTTTTCTCAAGAAGGAAGACGCGGGGACAGCAAACTGCCGAGCCTATTTTCTTGATAAGAATTTTTCAGCCAAAGAGGCTAAGTTATTTTTTGAGCAACACGCAGGCTCGAAGCTAAAGTTATTAAATGGTCAGCTAGTTAAACTCACCAGCAGTGGTGGTTCTGCCAGATGGTGCAAATTTACTGACTATAAAGTACTGGCAAGCAAAAACGAGCGAGAACAGGCAAGCCAAAGCAAAGCAACTGAGGATAATGCCTATCAATTTGAGGGCACGATAAAAGTCCTTGTGGCTCGTTTGCACCCTTCAAGCATGATTATGCGTCAGCTAAACGCGGGGGATATCACACAGAAAAGTCTATTTGAACGCTGCGACAAGACGTTGACGATAGCCCCACCTCTTGCTTCACACATGAAAGGGCCTGCGTATATGAATAAAGAAGCAACGGTTCACGTAAAAATAGAAGGTAGGAAATGTGTCGCGACAAGTGTTGTATTTGACGCTAAATAATTGATTGCTGTTGGTGAAATAGCAGCGAAAATAAAATCAATCACTCTGACTTTATTGGGTTTCAGGCAATTGCTTCTTGCCACTCCTATTTATAAACCACCACTGGCAAAAAACTAACTGCTTGCGGTGAATAAGGTGGTTAATCACCGCATTAAATGCAGTGAACAAGCTTGTTGTTGCGGTGAATAAAGACTATTATCACTGCATAATTTGCGGTGATTAATATGTGGATATACCAACACAACAACTGGCCTGACTTTTCGTGGAATGCAGACGTCCTAGCTGTCAAGCTGGCTGATATTCGTCATCAGCAGGGCCGTTTGCTTGGCAGAATGGAAGCGATCGGCTTTGACTTGAGAAGAGAAGCCAGCCTCAGAACATTAACTAATGATGTGGTGAAGTCTTCAGCCATTGAAGGTCATACTCTAAATCCTGAGGAAGTACGTTCCTCCATTGCTCGTCGCTTGGGTATGGATATTGGTGGTTTGATTCCAGCTAGTCCTGATGTTGAAGGTATCGTGGAAATGATGCTGGATGCAACACAATTTTTTTCCAAACCTTTAACAAAAGCACGTTTGTTTGATTGGCATGCAGCACTTTTCCCGACTGGGAGAAGTGGTATGCACCACATCACTGTGGGCGATTGGCGCTTAGTTGAGAATGACCCTATGCAAGTCGTTTCAGGTCCAATCGGAAGGGAAAAGATTCATTTTGAAGCGCCAGCCACTGAAAAAGTGAATGCAGAAATGAGCACGTTTATAAAATGGTTTGAGAGTAAATTTGCTATCGACCCTGTTATCAAAGCCGGCATTGCTCATCTCTGGTTTGTCACTATTCACCCTTTTGAAGATGGAAATGGCCGAATTGCTCGAGCGATTGCCGATATGGCATTGGCAAGAGCAGATAAGATGCCCGAGCGGTTTTATAGTCTGTCTAATCAAATTGAGAGTGAGCGAAAACAGTACTACGCACATCTCGAAAAACAACAACGAGCAACACCGGATATCACAGAATGGCTAAGCTGGTTTTTAGATTGTTTGGGCCAGGCTATTACCAATGCAGATGAAACGCTAAGTAATGTGTTATTCAAAGCCAGATTATGGGATAGAGTTAACCAAAACCCGGTAAATGAACGTCAACGCAACATTATTAACCGTATGTTAGAAGATGATTTTGAGGGACACATGAACACCTCTAAATATGCAAAGTTAGCTAAGTGCTCAAACGACACGGCATTACGCGATATTCAGGATTTAGTTACACGACAACTCTTTATACAAAACCCAGGCGGTGGACGGAGTACGAGTTATAGGCTAACAGGTGTGGCAGATTAATAAGGTTTCCTGTTCAAGAATACTCCCCTTGATTTCCAAATGCTTTAAATTCGGGTTTCCCCATTTTTGTTGTATGCCTTAAAGGTGATTCGAAAGAATTTGGCAAAAAAATTAAGGCGATTGGAAAGCGGATACTTTAAAAGAGGAATCGAGAGGGCAGCGGTTTTATTTTGGTTTAATTATCAAATTGGCTGACGCTTGATTTTCTTAGAGTCTAATTCTGTGGATGCATGGTACTCTGCTAACCAAGACTCTACGTATTCAGTCAACTCAGGCAGTGGTAATTTATTTTTACCTTTTAAAGTACACTCCCAGATTGTTAAAGTCCTCCAACCTAGATCTTGAAGTCTTAGAAGTGTTTTCTTATCCCTCTCAATGTTGGATGATATTTTCTTTTTCCAGAATTCAGAATGTGTTTTTGGCCATTTGAAGTAGTCACAGTCATGCCCATGCCAAAAACAGCCTTTTATTTCGATGATAGCTTTAAATTTTGGAAAAACAATATCTGGTCGACCGGGCAGAGATTTATCGTGAAGTTTATATCGAAGTCCTTTTGCGTGGATTGCTTTCCTTAAGATCAGCTCAGGTTTTGTATTCTTACTCTTAATTTTTGACATATTGAACGATCTTGTTTTGGCGTTATGTACGTCTGACACGATTCAAGCTCCATATGATTATTGGACCTGGTATTATCTTATGAACAATTAGTAGATCGGTAAAAGATGAAAGCAAAAAAAATAAAAGTAATTGATTTGTTTGCTGGGCCAGGTGGTCTGGGCGAAGGTTTTAGTAGTTGTAGTGATAACTCTCCTTTTCAGATTGCAATGTCTGTTGAGCATGAGAAGTATGCCCATCGAACTTTAACACTAAGAGCTTTCTACAGAAAGTTAACGAAAGAAGAGCGAAATAAATTTTATTACCCGTACATAGAAAGTCATGATGAGTCTGAAAAAATGCAAAATTTTCAGATCATGATCGGACAGCTCAAGAAAAAATGGAGTGAGGCTTTGTATGAGACCATGGGAGGGCCTTGCGCGTTGGGTAATCCGGAGAAATGGAAAAAAATCAAGGCAGGCGAACCATTATCAGCTAAAGATGATGAGCCGACAGAGCATGAGTTGCTCATTATGAAGAGAATTGATGAGATTAGAAAAGAGCATAAAGGTCCATTAGTAGTAATAGGTGGTCCACCTTGTCAGGCATATTCCGTGAATGGAAGGAATAGGGTTAAAGCAGAAAAAGACTATTCACCAGAAAGTGATGAACGTTTTTTTCTGTATCAAGAGTATCTCAAGGTTCTGGATAGAGCTGATCCTGATATTTTTGTCATGGAAAATGTTGAAGGTATTCTCACTGCTAAATTAGCAGATGGAAAGTTTATATTTGAAAAAATTAAGCAAGAACTTGTTATGCCTGAGCGCATCCGCAAAGAACAATATGATATCTACTCATTCGTAAAAGAGCCGGATCAAAAAGCAACTACTCAGAATGGTCCAGTGTATATAAAGAACTCCGACTACGTCATAACTGCTAGTAAGTATGGGGTTCCACAAAATAGAAAGCGAGTCATTTTGTTGGGAATCAAACATAAGTATGGCTT
Source organism: Methylophaga sp. UBA678 (assembly GCF_002299105.1). NCBI lineage: Bacteria > Pseudomonadati > Pseudomonadota > Gammaproteobacteria > Thiotrichales > Piscirickettsiaceae > Methylophaga > Methylophaga sp. UBA678. The sequence continues at coordinate 130,121 of NZ_DBNG01000009.1, read as the reverse complement.
GATAGATGATTATCTGGAGTTGGCTGACCCTCCTCCAAAGACTGCAGACCTTTTGACTGGTTTGCCAATATTGAGAAGTGGGATGAGTGATGAGGTAGATGATGCTAATGCTTGGTTACGAAATTGGTATAAGCATAAGAATGAGTTGATTACATTGTTATCTGAGCCAAGAACTGCAGAAGATGTTGCATTTGGAATATGTAGAAGAAAACTCGAAAGTAGCAAGCTATCTAGATATCAGATTTTTCGGATGTCTGGCACTATATTTACCGGTGACTACTTGAAGCTTCGCAGCCACTATCTTAGTGCATACTCTAAAACGTTAAAAATTTTGATGAGTTGTGATGATGGAAATTTTGTAGCGGAAGGTGATGGAAGAGGTAACAATCTTTTTTGTCGTGATTCTGAGAAACAGTCATTATTTACTAATAGGTTCAGACAAAATTATCCCGATTTGTACTCATGGCTAAATAGAGACATCCAAGGTGCGGTAAACCATGTGACAAGAGGACACATGAAAGAAGATCTGAAGCGATATATGTTTTCTGCAGCATGGGCCTCTGCTCACGAACAAATGGTTAGTCCATCACCAAAAAGCAAAGATTTTCCATTGCCACTTTCTCCTGAGCACGGAAACTGGAACACAGGTAATCATGCAGACAGATTCCGAACAGTTAGCTCACAAACTGTTCCTTACACCATAACTAGTCATTTGAGAAAAGATGGTCATGCTCAAATTCATTATGATCTTGCCCAGAATCGTTCTTTGACTGTTCGAGAGGCAGCAAGAATTCAGACTTTTCCCGATGATTATTACTTTGAAGGTAGTCAGGGATGGCAGTATCAACAAGTTGGAAATGCAGTTCCCGCATACTTAGCTAAAAAAATTGCTTTACATGTATTTCAACTTATAAATAAAAAAATTATTCGAAGGAGTTGAGTCAGCTTTCCTCTGTAGATTGGCTTCATATTACTTAATAAGTATGTATGTAAAAGATAAATTTATTACAGATGTAGAAAGAAAACGAAAAAAGCGATAACTTAGAATTTCAAGAACACTATCGCTAACAACAGGGAGCTGGTATGAAATGGCATTTTCCAAGAGTTTCTAAGGATCAGGTTGAAACTGAAATTACACAACGCGATCAGTTTGATAATGATGAGTTACAGCTTTCAGAGACAATTGTTAGAGAAGCAATCCAAAATAGTTTGGATGCAGCATTAAACGAAGATGAGACTGTTAAAGTTACATTTACGTTTTTAGATATGTCTAGTGGACTTCAGCAAGGCTTTATGGAAAAACTTTTATCAGAACAACAAGAACATGCTCGAGCTTCACGTCTCGATCTAACAGCTTTTGATCCCCTAAATCCTTCAGCATTGGTTATAGAGGATTTTGGTACTAAAGGTCTAACTGGCTCTGTTAGAAAAAAAGATAATGATAATTTTACTGACTTTTGGCGCAGACATGGAAAGTCCCACAAATCAGGTAAAAACCGTGGCCGTTGGGGACTAGGTAAACTTGTTTATTCATGCACTAGTCAAGCTCGGGTCTTTTTTGGCCTCACTAAAAGGCAACAGGATGAATCATATCATTTGATGGGCCAAACGGTACTAGACCTCCATACAATTGATAATATTGATTATACGCCCCATGCTTTCTTTTGTGATTTAGAAAAAGAAGATGATCCTCTAGAACAGTTTCCTATCCCTGTTCAGGACGAAGCTTTTGTGGATGAATTTGTAAAATATTTTGGCCTTGAAAGAGGAGGGAACTCAGGTCTCTCAATAGTTATCCCATATCCTAATAATCTCAATAGTGATCGTATGATTGGAATTACTATTCAAAACTACTTTTATCCAATAATTACAAAAAAGCTTGAAGTTAGAATTAATACTACTCATATAAGCTCATCAAATATACGTGAGCTTGCACATAAACATGCGCATGAACACTTTTCTCAGATAGATACACTTTTTGACTTTATTGAAGAGGCCTCATCGCGAGACCCTGCTAAATTATTGAGAATGAAAGAGAGTTGGACAAAAGATGAAAAGTTAGATGAGGGTGACTTTGAACCTGAAGTCCTTGCTGAAATACGAGAACAATTTACTAACGGAGAACTTGTTTCTCTTCATATGCCCATATCTATAATCAAGAAGGATGCCACATCATATTCAACAGGCTTTTCAATCTTTATCAAAAGGCCAACTGATCTTGATAAAGGACTTGATTTGTATGTTAGGGGGGGGCTAACGCTTCCATCTGAAACTAAGTTCAGAGAAAGAAGGGCTTTAGGTGTTCTTGTCGCCGAAGAGGAACCCATATGTGCTTTCTTAGGTGATGCGGAAAATGCCGCACATACACTATGGACAACTAATACAGAAAAGTTGAGGAAAAATTATCAATCATCTCAACGTTCTGTAACAATGATAAAAAAAGCTCTGGTCCAACTATATGATTTGCTTGCTGATGTTACTGAAGAAAAAGATGAAAATGCTCTTAATCAATTCTTTTGGTTTCATGAACCAGAAAAAACAGCCAAGAAAAAACGACCTAGAGTACCCAAGCCGCCTAAGCCAATAATAATAAACAGATCTAAGCCTAAGTTTTCAGTTAATCGTGTGAGTGGTGGGCTAATCCTTAAGCAAGGAGAAGGGCTCACTGATGGCGATCTCCCTAGGAAAGTTTCTCTTAAATTGGCTTATGAAGTATCCAGAGGTAATGCGTTCAAAAAGTGGAGCCCCTACGATTTTGATACTGGTAAAAATAAAGAGATCAATAAATTAGTATCTGGTGGTGTAGATATCGATAGTGCAGGGGGACAGGATATAGTTTTTAATATAACTTCAATACCTTTCTATATTGAAGTAAGCGGTTTTGATACTAATCGTGATCTGAAAATTAGGGTTGTGTAGAAAGGAGGGGGATTCATGTTAAGAACTTTCAATTACACAGGCAGACATAAGATTCTTCAAAATGAAGTGAGCTTTGAAGTTTTGGAGGAAAAAGGACAATCGTCACCATGTTTTAATGTTAATTTCGAAATTAATCAAAGAGACATGCCCAAGGATGCAAAGCTATATGTTGAGGCTTGGTACAAAGAGACTAGGCAAAGATTTGATTTTGGTACTTTGGGTCATATCATTCCACCAACAGATAGGCAATTGAATCAACTAGATCTTACTGGTACTGCAAACTTTCGAGTCTTAGTGGTTGATGAGTCGTCTGAGCATGCTTTGATACTTGCTTCTGGTGAGGGGTTCAGGTTTGATTTCAATGATGAAGAAAAATCAAGCCTTTTAAGTGTCAGAGCTCTACCCCTTGATAATCTCTGCTGGAAACTTGATTTTGATGACCTCGATAAGCCAGAGTTGATTATAAATAATAACATACCAAATGCTCTGGAAAAAATGCGTTCAGATCCGATATTTCAGGCTCTTATATTGCCGTCTGCAATGAGCCAAATACTCAGTAAATATCTGTTTTCCGAAGATGTAGATATTGATAGTGATGGTTTTAATAAATGGCTAGGTTTTAGTCAGAACTTTACTGATTCTTCTCCCATAGAAATGGATATTCAAGAAAGGGAAAAATGGCTCGATGATGTTATTGAGCAGTTTGCCAAAAGGTTTGAGTTCTCAAAACGACTCATAGATGCATACACGGATGAAGAGCAATGAAAATTAGAAAACTGACTGATTATGGATGCAAAGAGTTTAACGAATATATATTCAGACTAAGAGATGGAAGTACAGAGAATTTTCCTGCTTATATGCTTACTCATCCAGACATGAGTGAAGAAATCCCTGACGCTGTAGACATACAAAATCATTATTTCCGGTCAAGGTATGAAATGGGAGAATATCTCGTTGAAATAATGAATAAAATCGATAATCAGAGGTATATAGGTGATCGCGGCTTATGGACTTGGATTGCACTTTTTTGGTTCGAACAATTATGTCCGGTTCGTAGAGATAAGACACGAAAGGCAAGTATGCCTTACAACTATATTCTTAGCTCTGATTACAAACATAGATATAGACACTCTGCGTATATTACATGGCAACTCGTCTCCCGTTATGGAAAAGATGTCAGATACCTCCTATGCAAAGAACTACCTGTACGAGGAGAGTTGATTGAGCAATTGATGGCACGGCAGGACATCCTTTCAATGGAAGGAGTGATGAAGCTTTCTAGTAAACTCTACACAGATTCTTCAACTGGGCATTTCAAGAGAGGAGCTGCATCAAGGACAAGCGGTGGATGTGTTAGCCGATATGTAAGTTTTCTCCAACAACTCGAATTAACGTACGACCTTTATATTCTGGACGATACCCAGTTACTTAAATTGTTACCTAGAGAATTTCAACGCTTTATAGATTAGATAAGTTGATATTTATTGTTGTGTTAAATTTAATACTCACTAAGTCAAGCGTGTTAGAGAGTATCAAGCGTCAGCTAACTTGATTCTATTAAGCAAACCCTAACCTAATTACAATAACACGCTTTGACCTGATTAATTTCGACTCATGACGAGCAACTATAATGTGATACGCCGCCGATATCACTAAGCTCTGTTGGCATAAGCCTATAGTATTTTTCTTCGATGTCTTTTGATTGTTCTGCGTAAGGTTGCGTCATCACATCCTGTAACTCACGAAGGAGTGTGTATTCACCTTCGGCTGCTTGTTTATAAGCAGCAACGAGCTGCCACTCTCGCAAACTATATTTCGGATTAACCTGTTTCATCTGATTAGAAACCGCTTCACGGGAGCGTGAAGCGGTTACATCGTTTTTGTCACTGATACCTAGCAGCGTTTGCCATTTATCAAGCCATGCTGACCAGTGTTGCTCAATATCCTGAGCGTTTGGAGGTGTCGAGTTAATGCCATTTTCAGCAGGATTCAGTTCACCATAAAAGCTTTTTTTCAGTGGCTCAATGTCGTCTGGCAACGCTGAGAGCTCACGAAAGAAAATGGTGTAATCAACGGGTGTCAGTGTCATCAGACTGATGAGCTCGCTGAATAATGCCTCGTTATAATCCTCAAGCCCGAGTTTAGCTGCCCACATCTTTTCCAATTGCGTTTGCATCACGTCAGCAAAACCCTGTTGAACGTCTTCAAGCTCTGATAGGTAATGCTGATCGCCCTTGAGCAAAGGCTGTATGCCTTTACAAAACATGGCGAAGTTACGTGCTGCCGCAGCGGGTTGGTTAAAGAATGAGAAATGACGTCCGCCGCCGATCCATGGCTGATATAGAGGATCAAACGTTTCACAGAAACCAAAAGGGCCGTAGTCCAACGTAAAGCCGCCAACAGCGCAGTTGTCACTGTTGAAATTACCTTGGCAATAACCGACACGTATCCAGTTAGCGATAAGCGAGGTGAGGCGTTCACGAAACGCCTTGGCAAGTGAAATGACTTTGGTTTCGATATTCAGGTTGTTATCGATAACGTCAGCATATTCTCGATCGATGACGTGCAAGACGATCTTTTCCAGCTCATCCATGGCATTTTCATGTGCATGATTCACAACACGACGAGCAAATAGCTCAAGTTGACCCACCCGAATAAAAGAGGGGGCGACGCGTGTAGAGATGGCAACCGGTTCATTGATAACGATGTCCGGTTCATTTGACATTGAACCCTCCGAATACCACGGCCGTCTGACACGTTCCGTTGTGGAGGCATACAAACTTAATGAACGTGATGTGGGTACACCGAGTGCATGCATGTGTTCTTGAGCTATGAATTCTCTAATGCTTGATCGTAAAACGGCCCGACCATCTGCACCACGACAGTAGGGTGTTCGACCACCACCTTTTAACTGCATTTCCCAGCGTTGGCCCTTGGTAACGGCTTCTAATACGGAAATGGCTCGACCATCACCGTAGCCATTACCGGTTTGGAAGGGACATTGTTGAGTGTATTCCGTACCGTAAATAGAGAGGGCGTAACCTGTCGCCCAACCGACTGGACGTATAGGCTCAGGAACATGAGTGAGATCGCCGGAGAACATCTGAAGGAAGTCTTGCGACGTTGCCATGCTGTCAGCAAAACCCAGTTCCTCAAAAAAGGTTTTGCTGTGTGTGACGTATACGGGGTTCTCGATTGGCGTCGGTTTTACCGGTACATAATGACCCGAGAAGACTTGCCTTGGATAGTGATCTTCGCCATTTACCGTCGCGTCAGGATCACGGTTAAGTGAGTCCATGAACGAATAGCTTGTCTGTTGTGCCAGGTCGTCGAGTGTCGAGACTTCTGAAGTCATATTCTCGGAGGAGAGTTTCATTATTGATATTCCTGATGGCTTTGGTATTGCGATAATCCCCACACAAAATGAATGGGGCACTATCCTTATTCAGCGATAATAACCATTCTTGCATTTTTGAAAGGAATTTTGAAAACAGCTTACTCAATGTTTGGGACAGATAACTTACTTGATATGCTTCAATAGAAAACAAATAGTCATTCACGATATCTTCCGAAGGGAAGACCTGATATAAATATTTAAAATTATTTACTTAATTAGGGAGCAGCATAAATGTTTTCACGGAACTGGATATCAGCAAAAATGCCTAATCCTCGGCAGATTTCTTGGATTAGCTTCATTAGCCTTTTGAGCATTATCGGGCTAAATAGTCCTGCGTATGCGGATGATGGATGGATGTTTTCACCCTATCTGCGTGTAGATCTGGGGTATTCCACCACGATTGATGATGATGTCCGCTTTCTTGACCCTAGCGAGTACGATACTTTGGATATGGATCGTGATAGCGGCGAACGCTATCAAATCGGCGTAGGCGCCAAACTAAACGACTTTATACGGGCAGATATTACGGTGTCATACCGCGATAAAATGACAGAGGTCGGGACTTATCTTGATGCGGATGGCATTCCGAACAAAGCCATTAACGAAATTGATGACGGCGCGTTTCAAACTTCGAACTGGTCGACGATGCTTAACATCTATGTCGACCCATTTCGCGCAGCCGGTTTGGATACTGGCGCATTTTCCCCTTATCTGCAGGGCGGCATTGGCTGGGCACGAAACAAAACCGAAGACATGAAGTTTACGAATGCAGGTACCCTATTCGGTGATACCCACAATGATTTTGCCTGGCAAATTGGTGCTGGTGTCCTTTACGATATTACCGAACATTTGAAACTCGATCTGTCTTATCGTTATCTTGATATGGGAGAAGCACGAGCTTCAAACTCTTATACAGCTGGCGGCCCTACCTTCAATGTAGGAGACATAGACTTCGATTTAAAAGCCCACGAAGTATTGCTCGGTCTGCAATATCAATATTGACATTTGGTATTGGGAATAAAACTGGTTAAAAGGGATGCTATCTCAGGAAATACGTCTGTTCAGCTCATTTAAAATCAATAGAGTTGATTGTTGATTAATCAAGTTGAGTCCTATCCATGCTTTGGCTTTTCCCTAACTGAATTTGCTTAAAATCCAAGAAGCGGGACGAATCAGCAAAAAGTGAATAATTTTGTAAGTCCAGGTTATCAATATATAGATCGGGCTAATAAAGCCCAGTAATGGCAGATAAAGCAGAACAAAGCCCAATCGGTGCAGCAGATAACGAATGGTGAATGCATGCCAAGTTGGGTAATTGACTCTGACTGGTGAGGACCAGAGTTTGAGGTATAAGAACCAGGATGTTTTGTAGGAGACCAGGCCAATCGCTAATGAAGCGATTAAAGAAAGATGAACCCATGACGGAATGAGTGGGTGTATACGATCATCCAGTTCTTTTGCACGTGCTTCATTGGGCTGAAGTAGCATGGCCGATTTTGCTAAAACATTCAGTGGCATTGAGGCGAGCTCGAGGCTACTGCTTTGCTTTTCGACGGCTGCTTTAGTTGGTGCGCGATGATCAAAATGCAGTGCGGTGCGTAACTTCCCAGAGGAATCAATACCAACAGGTATTGGAGCCGACGAATTTTTAGCAGCAAAGGCATTGTAAAAATCACCAGTAGTGTATGTATTTAAACTGCCATCATCTTTCTTTTTTTGCCAGTCTTTAGCCAAGGTTTGTAAGGTCTTTTTCGGTTTATCTGAGCCGAGAATGATCAGGCTGATATCTCTATCAGCAGCGACCTTTTCTAAATCCTTCACAGCGATTTTTTCTTTGCCATGCATTAAAAAGCCATTTTCTACCTTGGCTGAAATAACAAAGGTTTGCTGACGCATTGTTTTGAGTGCGTTCAGCAACTGCTTCGTGCCGACTTTATCCACCGGTATTTTTGAACCGTAATTTTGTTTAGGTAGCGTAACCTCAGGATTATCAGCCAGTTGAATCAACCGCATATTTGACGAAGAGATGGGGCGTTGTAATTGCCACATGGCCGTTTTTAATGCACTGATATCGCTAATACTAATGCTGATGTGTTTATCAATGAGTTTGGTTGTTGGGCTGGTGGTGAGTGAATAGGTTTTGCCTTGTCGAGATTTAATCTTGATGGCTACGTCCGAGGGGAGTTTATTAAAGGCATCCAGAGAATAAGGGAGATGACTTTCCGATAGTAATAAGGTGGCTTGCTTGTTTGCATCTGCCGCGGTTTCAGTGAATTGATGAACGGGTACGCTTTTGCCATCGGGTGTTTTTGCTAGCCATTGATTTTGACTAGGGTTAAAACTAATTTCGGCGACGCCGCCTTCTGGATAATGGGCTAACTCATCAGCAAACCGAAAGGACGAGCCATGGGGGCTATCCGGTGCATCTATACTTTTCCCTAATTTTGACAAGCCGGAGATCAAACCTGCTTCAGCTGAAGGCTGAGCCACAGTAAGTAGGGCGGCCAGGAGCAAGAAAAGCCAGTGTGTTTTAGTGAATGATGCAGTCATTGAAGGCGCGTTCCTTATGGCCAGCCAAGGTACGAACAAGCGTATAAGCAATAAGTCATTGCAACAACACTCGGTACTAGCTAAACATTCTGCTGTTACAGCACAAATAAAAAAGCCCCGAGACTTTGCAGTATCGAGGCTTTCGTATTCGTATGGTACCCAGGGCCGGAATCGAACCGGCACGCCGGATTAGGGCGAGGGATTTTAAGTCCCTTGTGTCTACCAATTTCACCA
>NZ_DBNG01000009.1:0-120713 GCF_002299105.1 Methylophaga sp. UBA678 | reverse complement strand
TGTCTACCAATTTCACCACCTGGGCAACAAGCCGCACATTATAACGAAGATTTTCGATTTGTTCACTACCCTTTTTACTATTTTGTTACAGATTTAGGTAATTGGTAGTGGGCTTCGATCATTTCACGAGTCAGAATGCCGTAGATTCGTTCAATCATTGGTGCGTTCTGACGGCTGACGTAAAGCGCTTCTACATGATGTTCATTCAGGGCCCGGTGTGCTTCGAACAAACTGGTATGTAAGGAAATTTTGTGTACATCTCGACGTGTGCCGGGAATTTGCATTAAGTCGATTTCGGTATTTTCACCCATGTCTTTGACGCTGACAGCTCTGGCCAGATCACTGGCAGGCATCATTACCACCGGAATGCGATCGCGGGTAATAATGATCCATTCGGGGCTGTTTTTTAAGGTTTGCATGGCCATTTGGGCGCTGATGGTTTGATTTAACGTGACAAAGTTACGTTGCATGGCCGCGCCCACACTGATCTTACGTAATGCTTGTGAGATGGGGTCATTTTGAAAGTCGAGGCCACGATAGCGAAGAATGCTGACAAATAAGGCATCAAGCTTGAAGTAGTCATGAATAATCAAACTGGAGAATACAATCGCCAGCATCCCCGGCAGGATGATTTCCGGATTACCGGTTAATTCCAGCATCGCCATTAAAGCCGCAAGTGGGGCTTTGAGTGTGGCAGACATCATCGCACACATACCGATAACGGCATAAAAGGTCATGGAAGAGGCATATTCCGGTAAGGCTAAATTACCGATATAACCCAGGATCGCACCAGCACATGCACCCACGACCATGGTGGGGCCGACCATACCTGCGGGGATACCAAAACCCACACAAGCAGAGGACAGGACAAGTTTCAGCACCAGGATAATGACCAGGCTGCCAATCGCGATTTCATTAGCGGAGATACTGCCAATAATGCCGTAGCCCATGCCCATCACTTCAGGCACGGCCATGCCAAACACACCCATTAAAATACCGGCATAGGTTGGACGTAACCAAGCAGGATGTTTACTAAAGGTGCCGGAAAACAATTGTAGGCTTTTTAAAGATAAGGTGGCTAAAAAACCAATAATGATGCCGAGAAAAATAATATAGGGCAGCTCCCATAAGGACTGCATTTCGGAGGCAAGGTTAACAAAAACCGTATCGTCACCAAACGTTAATCGACAGACCACTGCACCGGTTACCGCTGCCAGAATGACCGGAATAAAACTGGCAATGTGGTATTCCATCATGATGACTTCCATCGCGAAGATCACACCAGCGATGGGCGTATTAAAGGATGCAGCTATGGCGGCGGCAGAGCCAGAAGCAACCAGAATACGTACACTGTTGTTTGGGAGCTCTAATCCGCTTGCAAGCAAACTGCCGCTGGCAGCGCCCAGATGCACACCTGGTCCTTCACGACCGACAGAATGGCCGGTAATGATAGCGATACTGGTACCAATAAATTGCCGGACGGCATTTTGCCACGGAAGCCGGCCTTCATAGGAGGAGAGCCGTTCGATAACATGCAAAATACCAGTGTTACGTTGCTCTGCATCCAGTCCGCGAAATAACAGCCCAATCAGTAGACTGCCGATAATGGGAAGTGCCAGTAACCAGTACCAGGGTAATGAGTCGTAACTTTCCACTTCGCCAGAGGGGAACAGGGCCATTTGACCAAAATCAATGGTCAGGCGCAGCAGAATAATGGCGAGACTCGACAGTAATCCGGTAATGACAGCAAGCACATACAGCTTGACGCCCAATCGACCAAAGATGAAGTACTGTCGGAGTTTTTCCAGCATGTGCCCTATATAACTTTGGAAAATCGCTGCCTTGCTTGTTGACTGTATTTATCAAACACCATGCAGATATTACGAATTAACAAGCGGCCGGCGGGTAAGACTTCTATAGAGTCCCATTTATACTGCAACAGGCCGTCTTGGGCAAATTGTTCTAGGTCTTCAATGGCGTCAGCAAAATACTCGTTGAAGTTGAGGTTGTAAGCTTTTTCGATAGCGGGAATATCCAGAGCAAAATCACAGATAAGACGAGTGATGATGTCGCGACGACATTTATCATCGTCATCCAGCTCAACACCACGTAAGACCGGCAACTTGCCCGCCTTAATCGCTTCATCATATTCCGGCAGCGTTTTCACATTTTGTACATAGGCATCACCAACTTTGCCAATGGAGGTCACACCAAAACCAATCAGATCACACTCAGCACGAGTCGAGTAACCCTGAAAGTTGCGATACAGCTGTTTGTTTTGTTGAGCTAGGGTCAGCTCATCGTCTGGTTTGGCAAAGTGATCCATGCCTATATATACATAACCTGCGGCGGTCAGTTTATCGATGGTACGATGCAGAATCTGTAATTTCACCTGTGGTAGTGGAATGTCAGCTGTAGCAATTTGCCGTTGTGTTTTAAATAGATCAGGCATGTGAGCGTAGTTGAACACGGACAAACGATCAGGACTGGCAGCAATCACTTTATCTAACGTTTCGCTGAAGCTTTCTACGGTTTGATGGGGCAGACCGTAGATCAGATCCAGGCTGATACTGCGAAAGCCTTCACGGCGGGCGGCATCTAAAATCGAGAATGTTTGTTCTTCGGTTTGAATACGGTTAACGGCTTTCTGCACCTTAGGGTTGAAGTCCTGCAAACCCAGGCTGATGCGGTTAAAGCCAAGCTCTCTTAATAGTTTTATGGTGGCGTCATCAGCTTCGCGGGGATCGATTTCAATCGAAAACTCACCCTTGTCATCATCCGCTAAGGTGAAGTGCTGACGTGTGTGCGCCATCAGTTCACGCATTTGCTGATGGGTTAAAAATGTAGGCGTGCCACCGCCCCAGTGCAGTTGTTCTACTACTCTATTTGAGTCAAACAGTTCAGCCTGCATACGGATTTCTTCATACAGGTTTTCTAAGTAAGGCTGAGCATGCTGGCGGTTTTTAGTAATGATTTTATTGCAGGCGCAATAGAAACAAACGGTATCGCAGAAAGGCACATGGAAATACAAAGACAGAGGCCCTCCACGCTGATTAGATAAAGCAATATGTTGAGCGTATGTGTCGGCCGTAAAACCATGATGAAATTCGACAGCTGTCGGGTAGGAGGTATAACGCGGGCCAGCTTTGTCGTAACGGCGGATTAATCCTTCATTAAATTCAATCGCATCAGTCATGGTTTTATTCCTAAATAATGTGCGCAAAGTATAACCAGCGAGGATTTAAGCTGTTTTATTATCCGAACAGATCTTGACCTGGATCAAAGCTAGCACTGGCTGCTGACGGATTGCTTGAGAAAAAGAATCGCTTTGCCTATATAAATCATCCATTTTGGTGGTTTGGAAAAGCGGTTATCTACGGTATTATTAGCCTCTTTTTTAGCATCTCCGGCAATCATCTATGAAAGTATTAGTCATCGGTAGCGGTGGGCGCGAACATGCTCTCGCCTGGAAACTGAATCAATCTCCAAAGTGTTCTCAGGTTTTTGTGGCACCGGGTAATCCCGGCACCGCCAGTGAAAGCAATATCAGCAATGTGGATATCAAAGTCGAAGATATCGCCGGGCTGGTGAAATTTGCTCAGGACAACGCGATTGATTTAACCGTGGTGGGGCCGGAAGTGCCGTTAACCATGGGTGTGGTTGATGCCTTTGAAGCTGCCGGTTTACGTTGTTTTGGTCCATCAAAAGCGGCGGCAGAATTAGAAGCCTCAAAAAGCTTCACTAAAGATTTCCTCGCTCGTCATCAAATTCCAACCGCGGCTTATCAAGTATTTACGCAGGTGGATGAAGCCAAAGCTTATATTCAAGAGCAGGGCGCCCCCATTGTTGTTAAAGCCGATGGTCTGGCTGCGGGCAAAGGCGTGATTGTGGCGATGACCGAAGCCGAAGCTATTTCAGCGGTTGAAGATATGCTGTCTGGCAATGCCTTTGGTGATGCCGGTAGCCGTGTGGTCATTGAAGAGTTTATGACAGGTGAAGAAGCCAGTTTCATCGTGATGGTGGATGGCGAACATATTTTGCCATTGGCGACATCACAAGATCACAAAGCTCGCGACAATGGCGATAAAGGCCCTAATACTGGCGGTATGGGCGCTTATTCTCCTGCACCTGTGGTCACCGATGAGGTGTTTACACGCATTATGACCGAAGTGATTGAGCCAACTGTGAAAGGCATGGCGGCTGATGGTCGTCCTTACACTGGCTTTTTGTATGCGGGTCTTATGATTGATGAAGCAGGCGCGCCACGCGTAGTTGAATATAACTGCCGTTTTGGTGACCCAGAAACTCAGCCGATTTTGATGCGTTTACAGTCGGACCTAGTCACATTATGTGAAGCGGCATTAGACAAGCGTTTAAACGAAGTCGAAGCTGAGTGGGATTCGCGTGCGGCCATTGGGGTAGTGATGGCGGCCGGAGGCTATCCAGATAGTTACCGTAAAGGTGATGTGATTACGGGTATTGCAGACGCCGAACAAAATGGCAGTAAAGTCTTCCATGCAGGTACAGCGAGTCAGGGTGATAATGTCGTCACGGCTGGCGGTCGCGTGTTATGTGTCACGGCACTGGGCAATACTGTGGCTGAAGCGCAAAAATCAGCGTATGACGCATTGAGTCATATTAAGTGGGATGATGCGTATTTCCGGACTGATATCGCTTATCGCGCTGTGGCACGTGAGCAGGGCTAAACTCACGGTTTGAGAATGTAAAAAGGGGTTACTGGTTAACCCCTTTTTATTGAGCGAAATTTGGTTTTCACTTAATACGGCTGAATAGAGGTGAGAAGATGGCAGATACGTTGCGGTTACGAGAAGCAGTAAAAACACTGAATGCAGGTGGCGTTATTGGCTACCCGACAGAGGCTGTGTTTGGTGTGGGATGTGATCCCTGGGATGAAGAAGCCTTATTACGTTTATTAGAACTGAAACAGCGCCCCTGGCATAAAGGTCTTATTCTGATTGCTTCTGATTTTAATCAGTTACAAGATTTTATTCAGCCCGTTGAAGCTTCAGTGTTAGCTGAGTTGAATAAAACCTGGCCCGGTCCGGTTACCTGGTTACTGCCCGTTCGTGAAGAAGTCTCGATGTTACTGACAGGTTTGCATGACACCATTGCCGTGCGGGTAACCGCACATCCACAAACGCGCGCTTTATGTGAGGCTTTTGGTGGTGCGATTGTGTCGACCAGTGCCAATATAAACGGATTACGACCAGCGATGAATGTGCATCAGGTGCGTTGGCAGTTACCTGAATTGGATTATGTTTTACCTGGCAGCTTGGGCGGCGCGAGTAAACCCAGCCAAATCAGAGACGCACGAACAGGAGAAATTTTACGATGAGTACACCCGATATTAATGCCGTTCGTGAGTATCTACTTCGCCTACAAGAAAGTATATGCAATGAACTTGAATTAATTGATGGTGAAGCCTCGTTTGAAATTGATGACTGGAAACGTGAAACGGGCGGTGGTGGTCGCACACGAGTTTTAAGCAATGGTGCGGTGTTTGAGCAGGGTGGTGTCAATTTTTCTGAAGTGAGTGGTGATAATTTACCGGCTTCAGCTACGGCCAGCCGTCCAGAGTTAGCGGGTCGAAGCTTTCGAGCAATGGGTGTGTCGCTGGTGATTCATCCTCATAATCCTTATGTGCCCACATCACATGCTAATGTCCGCTTTTTTATCGCAGAAAAAGAAGGCGAAGCCCCTATCTGGTGGTTTGGTGGTGGCTATGATTTAACACCTTATTACGGCAATGAAGAGGATGTGATTCACTGGCATACCACGGCTAAAGCTGCATGTGATCCATTTGGTGATGATGTTTATGCACGCTTTAAATCATGGTGTGATGAGTATTTTTACCTGAAACATCGTGATGAGTGTCGTGGCGTCGGTGGTTTGTTTTTTGATGATTTGAATGAGTGGGGCTTTGAGCGTTGCTTTGCATTTATGCAGTCAGTCGGAGACAGTTATATCAAAGCTTACGCACCGATTGTGCAAAAACGAAAAGATGCCGAATTTGGTGAGCGCGAGCGCGATTTTCAACTCTATCGTCGTGGTCGTTATGTTGAGTTTAATCTGGTGTATGACCGCGGTACATTGTTTGGATTGCAGTCGGGGGGTCGTACTGAATCGATTCTGATGTCACTGCCACCATTGGTGAAATGGCGTTATCACTGGATTCCGGAAGCCGGATCAGCAGAAGCCCGTTTATACACGGACTTTCTGCCACCACGCGACTGGATTTAAGACTCGCCGGATAAGGCGGCGAGCTGATCCGCCTGGTATTCGTTGATCAGTGGTTCAATGACTTGTTCCAGTTCACCTTCCATGATTTCAACCAGTTTGTATAAGGTTAAGTTGATGCGGTGATCAGTGACACGTCCTTGAGGATAATTATAAGTACGAATCCGTTCACTTCGGTCACCTGAACCCACCAGTGACTTCCGCGTTTGAGCTTCTTCGGCAGCTTGTTTTTCTACCTGCGCAGCCATGATGCGTGCTTGTAACACTGACATCGCTTTGGCACGGTTTTTATGCTGTGAACGCTCTTCCTGACATTCGACGACGATACCGGTTGGAATGTGCGTGATACGTACCGCAGAATCCGTGGTGTTAACGTGCTGACCACCGGCACCCTGAGATCGGTAGGTATCGACTTTTAAATCCGCTGGATTGATATCAACTTCATCAATCTCATCTGCTTCTGGGAGAATAGCAACAGTACAAGCCGAGGTGTGAATACGGCCTTGTGATTCGGTTTCCGGAACCCGTTGTACACGGTGAGCACCTGATTCGAACTTCAGGCGAGAATACGCACCTTCACCGACGACGCGACAAATGACTTCTTTATAGCCGCCATGCTCGCCTTCTTGTGCATTAATGACTTCAACTTTCCAGCGACGAGACTCAGCATATTTAGTGTACATACGGAATAAATCACCAGAGAAAATGGCTGCTTCATCACCACCCGTTCCAGCACGAATTTCCAGATAGATATTGCGTTGATCATTCGGATCTTTAGGCAGTAATAATTTTTGCAGGGTGAGTTCGAGTTCTTCGAGCTTCTCTTCTGCCGTATTAATTTCGTCTTTTGCCATTTCGCGCATTTCAGCATCATCTTCATCCAGCATCAGCTTGGCATCTTCCAATGCGTCGATTGTGCGGCGATAAGCATTAAAGTTGCTGACAACAGGCTCTAATTGCGCGTATTCCTGTGACAGTGACCGGAACTTATTTTGATCGGCCATGGTGTCAGGATCAGCGAGCAGACCACTAATTTCTTCATGACGATCAACGAGGGATTCTAGTTTATGTTTGATCGAATCTTTCACTTGGGATCCTTGATATTAAACAGACGTCGCGCTGCATTGAGTAACTGTCCTTCTTCATCAAATCCGGAATGACGGAGTTGGCGACTCGGTTCATGCAGTAAGCGGTTGGTCAGTGTACGAGCGAGTTCAGTCATGGCCTGTTCAGCAGGCATGCCTTGCTCAAGTTGTTTTATTGCTCTTTCTAGTGAATGCTTACTTATCTCTTCAGCATTATCACGTATGGCTCTAATTACAGGGACGGCATCTTGTGTTCTTAGCCATGCCTGAAAATGATCCACTTGTGTGTCGATAATTTCTTCCGCCTGTAAGGCTGCATCACGACGAGATTGTAAATTCTCTTCAATGATTTCTTTTAAATCATCCACACAGTAAAGGTAGATATCATCTAATAATCCCACTTCCGCTTCAATATCCCGTGGTACGGCAATATCGACCATGAAGATGGGTTTACGTTTACGGACTTTTAAGGCTCTTTCTACTGCCCCTTTGCCCAGAATTGGTAGCTGGCTGGCCGTGGAGCTGACGACAATATCGGCTTCTGCTAAGTGAGCAGGTAGTTCACTGAGGCTGATGGCATAACCATCGACTTGTGTGGCGAGATTGTGCGCGCGTTCAATCGTACGGTTTGCGATGATGATGCGCTTGATACCGTTATCATAAAGATGACGTGCGACTAGTTCGATGGTTTCGCCGGCGCCGATTAGTAAAGCGGTAGAGTCAGCCAGTTCACTGAAAATTTGTTTGGCCAGACTGACTGCCGCAAAGGCGACCGAGACCGGGCTATTACCGATAGCCGTATCGGTACGGACTTGTTTAGCGACAGCAAATGCGTGTTGGAATAAGCGACCTAATGATTTCCCCAGGGTGTTGGCATTGAGTGATTGGCTGTAAGCGTCTTTTAACTGACCGAGTATTTGTGGTTCGCCCAGCACCATGGAGTCTAATCCACAGGCGACTCGCATCAGGTGTCTGATCGCATCGGCTTGTTGGTAATGATAAAGGTATGGGGTGATGGCCCCCTCTTCCTGCTGATGATAGTCATGCAACCAAGCGAGGATCTGGTTGTCAGACTCTCCATCGATACAACAATAGATTTCAGTACGATTGCAGGTCGACAGAATAACGACTTCAAGTATGGAATCATCTTCATGTAATTTGGATAAAGCTGCTGGAAGCATGCTCGCATCAAACGCAAAAAGCTCACGGATATGAACCGGAGCAGTATTGTGGTTGATGCCATAGGTGACAAGATGCATATTAAGAAAAAGTCGTTATTAAATGCTGTTAAACTTTACAGCCATTATTACAATCGTCTGTTATTTAGTGAAAACAATTCGCCATTCTATCAAAATCAAACGTTCAGGTCGTTTTAATATGGATTCAACGAAATCATTCATGATGAATGTAGGGCAACGTACTAAATATTTTGCTCTGATCGGACTTACCTCTCTTATGACTGCCTGTGCTGCAACCCCCGCACAGCAAACTCAAGCCACAGTTGATGAGACGCAAAAAGTTGTTAAGGCTGCTCCCGAAGTAAAAGAGGAGAAAAAGCCGGAAGTGACTATGCCAATGTCACCTGAACTGATGTACTACATCCTTACTGCGGAAGTGGCGGGACAGCGTGGTGAAGTGGGTGCGGCGGTTGAGCTTTATGAACGTGCTGCGGATATGGTCAAGTCACCAAAACTGGCGAGCAGAAGTGCACAAGTCGCCACCTTATCCAGAAACGAAGAAAGAATTAGTCATGCATTAGATCGCTGGTTGGAAGTCGATCCTAACAATGCTGATGTTTACATGATGCGCGCGCCATTTCTGATGATGCAGAAAGATTATGACGGTGCAGTTCAGGCCATCAATAAAGCATTGTCACTCGCGCCGGAAAATCAAAAAGTGTATCTAGTCAGAGCGACAGAGAACCTGGCGGAAGTAGCGCCACCGGAAGAAGCGCTTGCCTCGCTGCAGAAGTTAGACCTTTATCAACAAGGCCATCCAGATGCGCATTACGCCTATGCACGTTTAGTTTTCTTCTATCAGCAGTATCCGATTACATTGGCTGAAATTGATCCTTTGTTAAAAGCTGACCCTGATAATGAAAGTTATCTTGTACTGAAAGCTGACACATTACAGCGTTTAGGACAAACCAAAGACGGTATCAAACTGCTGGCCAAACCTGCAGCAAAAGAGGATGCCAGTGATGAACTACGTTTTACCTATGGCAAATTATTAGGTGATGACGGTCAACTGGATAAAGCACGCACTATCTTTGAATCGATTCAGGCAGATAATCCTGAAAACCGTGATGTGTTGTTTGCGCTTGGATTGCTCGCGCTGGAAGAGAAAGATGGCGAAAAAGCAAAGTCATATTTCAGTGATTTACTGCAACTCGGCGATCCGACGAATCAAGCCGCTTATTTCATGGGCATTGCAGAAGAATTAAATGCCAATGTGGATGCTGCGCTGGTCTGGTTTGCCTCTGTACCTGTGCAAAGTAGTCGTTTTGATTTGGCGCAGACACATTACATCAACCTGTTATTAGGGCGTGATGATATTGAAAAAGCACGTGAGCATCTGGCCCAGTTGAGAAAACAGTTACCGAATAAAGAACTGCAATACTATTTATTTGAAGCCAGCTTGCTGCGCGATCAAGATATGAAGCAGGAGGCTTTTGACTTATTAACAAAAGCCATCAAACACTACCCGAAAAATGAAGACGCTTTATACAGTCGGGCCATGATTGCTGAGTCGCTGGATAAGTTAGATGTGTTGGAAGCTGATCTAAAACAAATTCTGGCCAACGATCCCAACAATTCTCAAGCATTAAACGCGTTGGGTTATACCTTAACCGATCGTACGGATCGTCATCAGGAAGCATTAAAGTTGATTCAACGTGCTTTAGAACTGAAGCCTGGTGATCCTTTTTACCTCGATAGTCTGGGCTGGGTCTATTACCGACTAGGCGACTTAGCGAAAGCAGAAAAATATCTGCGAGAAGCCACTGAAGCTAATCCTGACCCTGAGTTTATTGCGCATCTAGGTGAAGTGCTGTGGCAACGTGGTAAAAAAAGAGAAGCTAAAGACATCTGGGATAAAGGTTTATTGCAGGATCCTGATAATAAACTTCTGATTGAAACGATGCGCAGGTTTGGCCAATGAGATTAGTTTGGTTAGCCGGACTGAGTCTATTACTCACTGCCTGCGCGCCATTATGGCAACCTAAAACGACAGAGTCGCCAGAGCAACGATGGCAAATGCAGCAGACAGAAATAGCTTCACTGAAAGACTGGCGTTTTAGAGGCCGTACTGCCATCACTCAGGGGCGTGAAGGCTGGAATGCAGGCATTAGCTGGCAACAACAAGGTGAAGATTTCGATATCAAACTCACCGGTCCTTTCTCTCAAGGTGGGGCGGAGTTAGTTGGGGATGACGAACAAGTCACATTGACGCTGGATGATGGTGAGCAATATTCAGCACAAACGCCCGAGCAGTTATTAGCCAAAACCTTAGGCTGGCTGTTACCTGTCAGTGCATTACGGGACTGGGTGAGAGGTGTGCCATATCAAAAGGTGGCGGTTGATGAGTATGAGCTGGATGAAAACGGACGCTTAAAAACCTTACAGCAAGCCGGTTGGCAGATTGAATATCTGCGTTATGTACCTTTTGATGGTATGGTTGTGCCGGCCAAAATTTTTATCAAACACCCGGATTTGAATATTAGATTAATCATTGCTGATTGGAGTCGACCTGAGTGAAAGCATGGCCAGCGCCGGCAAAATTAAACTTATTTTTGCACATCACCGGACGAAGAGAGGATGGTTACCATAACCTCCAGACCGCTTTTCAGTTTCTGGACTATGGCGATAGTTTGTTTTTTGATATCAACCGTTCTGGGCAAGTAAATCTCAAAACAACTTTTGATGAAGTAGCAGACGAAGATAATCTGATTGTCAAAGCTGCAAAGTTACTCAAGCCTTTTACAGATAGTGAGCAGGGTGTGGATATTTCCATCACCAAACGATTGCCAATGGGTGGTGGATTGGGTGGCGGAAGTTCTAATGCGGCAACCACCTTAGTCGCTCTCAATCAACTTTGGCAGTGTGGTTTATCACAGCAAAAATTAGCGCAAATTGGACTCAATTTAGGGGCCGATGTCCCTATTTTTATCGCGGGACATGCTGCCTGGGCTGAAGGTGTCGGTGAAGACTTAACGCCAATATCCCTGGTAGAACCTTGGTTTGCGGTGATTTTTCCAGATTGTCATGTGTCTACGGCAGAAATATTTTCATCAGTGGAATTGACACGGGACTGCGAACCTATCACAATACCGCGCTTCCTTTCTGGGGAAGGCAGAAACGTCTGCGAAGCGGTAGTCGTCAAACACTATCCAGCAGTTGCAAATGCACTAGAATGGTTGGCACAATACGCGCCTCCAAGAATGACTGGTACAGGAGCATGTGTTTTCGCTGATTTTCAAAGTCAGCAACAAGCACAAGACGTGATAGATAAACTGCCTTCACACTGGCAGGGTTTTGTGGCAAAAGGCTGTAATCAGTCGCCACTCACTGCAAGAACACTGGCAGAAAAATAAGCCAGATGTGACAGCAAGATGATAGAATGAGTTTTGTCAGTTGGGGTATCGCCAAGCGGTAAGGCACTGGGTTTTGATCCCAGCATTCCCAGGTTCGAATCCTGGTACCCCAGCCACTCTTTTGTTTTTTTGATAGAAAACTCGGCGCCTCTACCGTGACACAAAACCGACTTCTCCAGTTACAACAACGAACAGCCGACAGCCGCATGATGGTATTTACTGGTAATGCCAATCGTAAGCTGGCTCAAAGCATCGCCAATTTCCTTAATATTTCCCTTGGTAAAGCCACTGTGGAAAAATTCAGTGATGGCGAAATCATGGTTGAAATCCTTGATAACGTACGTGGTAAAGACGTCTTTATCGTTCAACCTACCTGTATGCCAACCAATGACCATTTGATGGAACTGATGGTGATGACCGACGCTATTCGTCGTGCATCAGCAAAGCGTATTACCTTGGTTGTGCCTTATTTTGGTTATTCTCGACAAGATCGCCGTCCTCGCTCAGCCCGTGTTGCTATCACGGCAAAAGTCGTGGCGAATATGCTGACTGGCGTAGGAGCTGACCGAGTCTTAACTGTCGATTTACACGCCGACCAAATTCAGGGCTTTTTTGATTGTCCTGTTGATAATGTCTACGCTTCACCTGTCTTACTGGGTGATATCTGGAAACACAAATACCAGGACTTAGTCGTGGTTTCACCTGATGTGGGTGGTGTGGTTAGAGCGCGTGCCTTAGCAAAACATCTTGGTGTTGAGTTAGCTATTATCGACAAACGTCGTCCGCGTGCTAATGAAGCCAAAGTCATGAATATTATTGGTGATGTCGATGGACGTGTCTGCGTGTTAATTGATGACATGGTGGATACGGCTGGAACATTATGCGCGGCCTCTGCAGCATTGAAAGAACATGGCGCTACTCGCGTGGTTGCCTATTCCACACATCCTGTTTTATCAGGCCCTGCTATAAAAAATATCAGCAATTCGGTACTCGATGAACTGGTCGTGACCGATACCATTCCGTTGCAACCACATGCACAGGAATGTGAAAAAATTCGCGTGTTAAGCATCGCTGAGATGCTGGCAGAAGCGATGTACAGAATTAGTAACGAGGAGTCTGTTAGCTCCTTGTATATGGATTAGTCAGCTTCGGCTGACTTCTACGTGCCGAACCTGGTCGCGGGGGAGGCTTACGCCGCTTGAATAGCGGCATTTTTGATGGGCAAAAGTCCATTGTTTTTGGAGAAAAAAATGGAAAACTTATTTGAAGTACAAGCTGAAGCGCGTACTGATGAGGGGAAAGGTGCGAGCCGCCGCCTTCGTCATGCGGGTAAAGTACCAGCTGTTGTTTATGGCGCTGAAAAAGAGCCAGTTTCGATCGCTTTAGATCATAACCAATTCATTCGTCATTTAGCTGAAGAAGCATTTTATGCACACATTCTGACGCTGAACATTGGTAAGAAAAAAGAGCAAGTTGTATTAAAAGACCTGCAACGTCACCCTGCCAATGACAACAAAATCATTCACGCTGACTTCCTGCGTGTTGATGCGAAACATGAAATGACAATGACTGTACCTCTTCACTTCATTGGTGAAGAAAAAGCAGCAGGCGTAAAAGCCGGTGGTGTTGTTTCACACGTGATGACTGAGGTTGAAATTGCTTGTTTACCAGCTGATCTGCCTGAGTACATCGAAGTGGATATCAGCAAGCTGGAATTAGATGAAGCGATTCACTTATCAGAAATCGCCCTGCCTAAAGGTGTGAGCTTAACTGCACTGTCACACGGTCAGGAAGAGCACCTTGAAGAAGGTGAACGTTCTGCTTATGACCAAGCAGTCGTTAACATTCATATGCCTCGCGTACATACAGTGGATGATGAAGCTGAAGACGCAGAAGGTGATGAAGAAGCAACTGAAGAGTAATCTTTAGATGGGGAGCTGGATCATCGCCGGTTTAGGTAATCCCGGCTCCCAGTATGAAGGAACCCGACATAATGTCGGGTTCTGGCTATTGGACCAGCTTGCTCGTGATCTCGGTGTGAACTTTACTGTTCAAAACCGATATCACGGGGAGCTGGTTCAATGCTCTCTGGATGGTCATAAAGTGTATTTGCTAAAACCGCTGACATTTATGAATAGAAGCGGTCAGTCTGTCGCGCCATTAGCCAATTTTTTCAAAATTCCATTAGAGAATGTTCTCGTCATACACGATGAATTAGATTTGGCGCCCGGCACCGTTAAATTAAAACGTGATGGTGGCCATGGCGGACACAACGGGCTCAGAGATATTATTGCTCAGACGGGTGGCAAGCAATTCCTGCGCTGTCGTTTGGGGATAGGGCATCCTGGACATAGCAAACTGGTTTCTGATTATGTACTCAGCAAACCTTCTCCGACCGATCGTCAACAGATCGAGCAAGCCATCGATAATGTTTTACGTATTTTGCCAGAGGTGTTATCCGGAAATATGGATAAGGCTATGAACTGGCTACATTCACAATAGGATTTCTCATGGGATTTAAGTGCGGTATCGTCGGTTTACCTAATGTTGGCAAATCAACCTTGTTTAATGCATTGACTGAAGCCGGTATCGATGCGCAGAACTATCCTTTTTGTACCATTGAACCGAATGTTGGCATCGTCCCAGTCCCTGACCCTCGAATGGATAAGCTGGCTGCGATTGTCAGTCCTGAACGGGTTTTGCCAACCACCATGGAATTCGTTGATATTGCTGGCTTAGTTGCTGGTGCTTCAAAAGGTGAAGGTTTAGGTAATAAATTCCTCGCCAATATCCGTGAAACGGATGCGATTGCCCACGTGGTACGTTGTTTTGAAGATGACAATATCGTCCATGTATCTGGCAAAGTCTCACCACTGGATGATATCGAAGTAATTAACACGGAATTAGCCTTGGCTGATTTAGAAAGTGTTGAGAAAGCCATCACTAAAACCACACGTGACGCAAAAAGTGGCGATAAAACGGCGAAAGCAAGATTAGAGTTACTCACACAAATGCGTGAGGAGTTAGATGGTGGTAAACCTGTCCGGGCTATGGGCTTGGATAAAGATCAACTAGCCTTGATTCGTGACTTACACCTGCTGACGATCAAACCGACCATGTATATCGCTAACGTCTCTGAAGATGGGTTTGAAAATAATCCGGCATTGGATGCGGTGAAACAATTGGCAGAACAAGAAAGCGCCAATGTAGTGGTTATCTGTGCGGCGATTGAGTCAGAAATTGCTGGACTGGAAGACGATGAAAAAGTCGAGTTCTTAAGTGAAATCGGACAAGACGAGCCTGGCCTGAATCGTGTCATCCGTGCCGGATATGAATTGCTTGGTTTGCATACATATTTTACTGCGGGTGTAAAAGAAGTTCGTGCCTGGACAGTGAAAGTTGGCGCGACAGCACCAGAAGGCGCTGGCGTTATTCATACTGACTTCCAGAAAGGTTTTATCCGTGCTGAAGTTATTAGTTATGATGACTTTGTGCAATTCAACGGAGAGCAAGGCGCTAAAGATGCAGGTAAATGGCGTCTGGAAGGGAAAGAGTATGTCATCAAAGACGGTGATGTCATGCATTTCCGCTTCAACGTTTAGCGTTCTGAGCTATGATGTCGTGAATTGTTGTTCACTTTTTAAAGGCAAGCCATGAAGACGGCATCACTCTCGTTTCTTTTATCAATGCTGACTGTTGGCTATATGCCCATGGTCATTGCCGATGATAAGTTAAATCAATGCTTGCTCACCCAATTAGCTACTGCTGATGATAGCATGCCGGTTGGCGATATCAGACAGTTTTGTGAATCAAGTATCACTCAACAAGCACTCGAAGAAGCCTCACCTAAACCTGAGCCTGTTGATATCAAAGTGACAGAATCGGGTGTAGAGACAGAAGATAAGTCTGCGATCACTCGCCGTTTGTTTTTGGAAAAGAAAGAAGCCAAAAACCCGTTTGTATTATTACCGCATAAGCCAAATTACATTATTTTAAGCAATAATATGGCGTCGCCGAATGAAGCGCCTTTTGAGACCGCTTATCCGGGTGACAATATTCACTTACAACCCTGGGAAACCAAGTTTCAAATCAGTTTGAAACTACCTGTTGCCTATGACCTATTCAATGGTCGGGCAGATGCCTATGTGGCCTATACCAATCGCTCATTCTGGCAGCAGTTTAATAAAAACAGCTCATCCCCTTTCCGTGAATCAGATCATGAACCAGAAGCTTGGCTATCGTTTAAAACAAATTATGAATTATTCGGTATAAAAAACTCGCTTATTCGGACGGGTGTTGTGCACCAGTCAAACGGTCAGGCAGGTACGCTGTCACGTAGCTGGAATCGGGTCTATACCGACTTTGTGTTTGAGCACAATGACTGGTATTACTCATTCAAACCATGGTGGCGTATTCCGGATAGCAGTAGCGACGATGATAACCCTGATATCGAAGAATATATGGGTAACTTTGAACTTGGCGCTGTATATAAGATGGATAACCACAGCTTTGATATTTTGCTGCGGAATAACCTCAATTTTGATGATAACTATGGTGCCGTTCAATTGGGCTGGAGTTTCCCGCTTACCGACCGCGTAAAGGGTTATGTGCAATGGTTTAATGGCTATGGTGAAAGCCTGATTGACTATGACGCACACTCCAATAGCATTGGTTTTGGTATCCAGCTGAGTGACTGGTTATAAATATGATCTTTTCACTTGAAACTTAAGCATTTATATCGTATTATTTCGCGCTTCATATGGCTATATAGCTCAGCTGGTTAGAGCACATCACTCATAATGATGGGGTCCCTAGTTCGAATCTAGGTATAGCCACCAAAGATTCAAAAAAGCCGGAGTTCTACTCCGGTTTTTTTTCGTCTAAAGTTTTGTTTTCTAGCACTTGCTTTCAGCTCTTCACTTACTGAGTTTCTTGCTTGACTAAAGCAACATAAAAAAAAGAAATTGGCTGCTGGGCCTCTATTGTCTAATAGAGGGGATGAATTCCTTGTGCGACTCAATCCTACAGGTGCTTCTTATCGGAGCTACGTTAGCCATGTATAGCTTTATTAGGGCAGACGAAACAGAATACAAAAATGAAGAACAAGCAGCGAGACAGCTTGAATTTCGGCTGAATATACTTAACTTTAAGACTGGGGCTTTGGTAGCTTATTTAAATTATATAGCCCATTTCTTTCTGAAAGGTTGATAGCAATACAGAAGCAGGAATAAGGCCAGGGCAGCTGCTATATTGTTGAACTGAGTGGGTTGTTTGGCTTCATAAGCAAAGTCATTTTTTTGCAGGGCTTTAGCCAGCGCGGCATTGTTTTCCAGATGATGATAAAGCATATGATTTTGCTGAGCCAGGTCCATTAAATAGTCTTGTTTGAGACTGGACATGTGTTCAGTACCGACCACTTTGGCTGTTCCCCAAGGGCCATTACGAGGGATATATCCTTCTACTTTACTTGGGTCTTCTGGCAAACCAAAGCGAGAGGCATGAGGCACATCTTCAGCGGTATAAAAGCCAATCTGCACACCGTCTTCATCAAATTTCGGGATTTTACTCAAGCCAAGTTCGCCAACACCAATGATGATGCCGGCTTTCCAATCTTCTTTTTGCTTTTCGGTATCCAGGTAACTGAAATCGGGGGCATAGCGTGGATTCACGGGTGGTGCTTCATGACCATCGGTGAAAAACACCAGCTTACTTCCTGCAAGAACGTCATTCATCATCAGCTCACGGGTGTTATATAGGGCTTGTCCGATATTGCTGTCAGCGACCCATGCCATACGCCAGTCAAGTGCATCAATACTGGCCTCAAGTACCGGATAATCATTACAGACTTCGATAGGTGAATAGAGTAGCGCTGGAACACGTTCGGTGAACACAGCCAAGCCTACTTTTGAGCCACATGGCAAACTTCTGGCAGCCTGAAGCATAGCCACTTTGGCTTTTTCTAAGCGACTGATAGCGCCCCCCTGTTTATCGGAATAATCCTGCACATTCATGCTACGCGTAATATCAAGCACAAACACAAAGTCATAGCTTTTCACGGTGAAGGGCAAGGGCGGCAGAACAATAGCGATAAGCAATAATATTGCAGAGGCTATCAATGCATATAAGCGTTTCATAACAACAACCTAAGGCAAACCGAGGGGGAAGCCGGGCATGGCTGACCATAATTCTTCGGAGCTTTCTTGTGCTTCACCTGACTCTTGTAAATCACCAAGAGGTAAATCACGAGAAAGTCGCTGCGCTGCTTCATAGTTGTATTTTGCTGCCCAGAACTCAGGATCATTTTTTAATGCTGATTTATAGAGATCTTTAGCGACATCGGCCAGTGCTGTGGCACGATCAATTCCCATCTTCTCTGCTGTCTCAATCGCCTGCTCTAGATAGAGATTCCCCATATTGTAATAAACCAGTTTCAGCATGGCAGGAGAGCTCATACGTTCGGCTTTACCATAGGCATCAACCGCGTCTTCAAACATGCCTCGCTGTTGCAAATGATGGGCATAAGCAAACTGTAATTCAGGCTCTGTCAGATCAATTTCATTCATCTCTACCAAACGAGGAGACTGTAAAAGTTGTATGGCCTCGTTAATCGCTTTTTGATGCTGTCTTTCCAATATTTGCAGATTCAGTAAGGTGAGAAAAAACAGACTAATCACCAACATAAGATGTTGTATATAACGACGACGCAACATCATGAGCGTTTCTCCAAAAATTTCACCGCAACAAGAAGTAATACAAAAAATAAGGCGAAGCCATAACACCAAGCTTTCAGACTTTGTTTTGGTAGTTTTTCCTGATAAATCAATGGTAAGCTTTCCAGTTCATCCAGCTCTGCAATGGCAGCCTGGAGTGATTCGGCGGTATCGACTTCATATGCGTGATAGGGTACAGATAACGTATTGAAAAACTTATGTAAATGTCGTTCAGGCATGACTCTTGGATTATCATCCCGATGTGATTTTGGCTCGGTGAAAATGCCTTGCCCATTTTCTGTACGTAAAAAGAACCAGTACAAGCTGACACGGTAACGCTCAAACCATTCACGCAAGGTTTTCTGAGCTCGATGATCTAAGGTTGCTGCACCATCAGACACTAGGACAATCACGCGAGAACCGGTATGAGGTTGGTCTTTAAAGTAGCTTAGCCCCATTCCTAAACCTTTAGCGACGTTGGTGAACGCTAAACCAGGTGTTTCAAGACTATTGATTGCGGCCTGAATCGCGCTTTTATGTTCAGTGAGAGGACTAACGTAAAATGGTTGCGTACTGAAACCCGCCACACCGAATAAATCATGCGGTCGACGATTAACAAATTCAGATAGTAATCGCCTGGCAGCCTGAGCTTTTGACTGCTCATTTTCATCAGGTGTTTGACCACCAAAGGTCTCATTCATGCTGGCACTACGATCCAACACAAACACAATATGGGCACCTTGTCCTGTTCGTGTCACCGTTTGCTCCAGGCTGTGTAAACCCGCAAGACCAATAATGACTGACGCTATAGCAAAAGCGGCAGAGAGCTTTATTAAGCGATTAAGCCAAATAGTCAGTGGATTCAGCTTGATCAGCTGTCTGCTGGGAGTCGCATGCCTGTCAAACAAACTGTTAAAGAAAGGTAATAAGCTGAGTGGTAATAAAACCAGCAGCCAAGGCAGATGAAAAGCAAGATTCATGAGTTACTCTGCACGACTTTATCCGCGGCTGCGAGTCTGTCGCATAGACGGATACAATCCATCAAAATAGTGGGTTTAGCTTCTTTATCAAAGAAAAAAACGCTTCTGGATTGCTGAAAAAAATCTTCTATTTGCCCTCGACTTTCATTAAATTGTGGGTGTCGATGAATAAAGTCATCAATTTGTGAGGCAAATAAGGTCTGTTTGGCTCGCGCATTCAACGCATCATGCATAGCTTGCATGCCCTGTTGCACCTGTTCAGACGATGTATTTTTTTGGCGTTTGATGCGTTTGATTTGACGCTTAGCCTTGTGAAATGGTGAAGTACTGAACTTGGGTAATAATCCTGCGAGCGCAGTCCAGATAAGCAAAGCTATCACAGATAAACTGCCATAAATGATGATGGGCGATTGATAGCGAAAAAGTGAATGCGTTCTGGGAGCGATATCGGGCTTCATAAAGCCATGACTGCCATCATCATTACCAACACCACTTGAAACAACTTCTTTTATCGGCGACATAGTGAAATACCATTCGGGTAGTGATATTTCAAATCGCTGATTTGAGTTGTCAGTAAATACTAATTGTTGTTCAGGAATAAGTAGTTTGCGGACATCGAGAGGTGCGTAAAAGGTTTGATAGCGAAGGGTAAGATGATAGAGCTTTTTTGCTCCCTGTTGATCGGAAGTCATATCGACGCTATTCAGATCAAGCCAGTAGGTTAATTCGCCCTCAACGGGAAGAGATGAGGGGGATAAAGAATACGCCGTATCGATAGCGATCAGGTATTGATGTTCAATGATATCGCCAACTACCAAGCCATAGCTTCGTCCTTGATCCATTTTGATAAGTTGGCCTGGTATATGGGGCTTTGCAGAACAGAAAGCAGAAAGCAGAAATAAGCCTAAAAGCAGTGAAATGGTGTTGAAAAACTTCATAAAGGTTCCTACTGCATCGAGAAATATCGACTCATTTGTCTGGCATCATACTGATCAATCAACCAAAATGGATGTTGATTAAATCGACGAAACTGTTGTGTGAGATAGGTTTTACGATCGTCATATTGCTGCTGAATTTTTTGTTTTTGATCTCGGGTGATAAACACCAGAGAACTGGCTCCTGTTTCAAGGTCAGTCAACTCGACAAATCGCCATAATGGAAAGTCGAGAAACTCTTTGGATTGCCATAACACCATAGGCACCACCAAATGGGCTGACAATACAGTCAGCAATGACTGCAATTGTGTTTCCGGCCAGTGAAAATCAGAGACTAAAAATATCAGTGCCGGCTTGCCAGGCAAGATCGGAAAAACTTGTTGAGTGGCTTCAGCCTGATTAGACTCGGGCTGGAGGTTAGTTAATTCTGTGGTCAGAGCATCCGCATCATCCAGCTTAACCAGCTTTTCTTTGAGCAGATAACATGAAAAACGGTCATTAGCGGCTTCGACAGAGGCTTTGGTACTCTCATAGACGTGATGCAATAAGGTCGCTTTCTCGCCATAAAGCATAGAGGATGAGCCATCGATAAGTAATATCACATCGATTTTGCTGCGTTGTCGGTAACTTTTGACATGCAGGGACTCAAACGGATCAGTCAGGCTGGCATTTAAATCCAAACGTGACGTATCTGGTTCATCTAAAAATAATGATTTCTTATAGAAATCCGATCCTGTACCACGCTGCCGGCTTTTATGAGAGCCCAGCATCAAGCCACTGATCAAGCCAGTGGTTTTGTAATCAAAGGTTTGATTCATGGTGATTGAATCGTATTCAATGCCGCTGTGATAAGGGATTCAACAATATCATCACGGTTATAGTCATAGACAGGATTCAAGAACAATCGATGTTTGGCTATCTGCCGGATGATCATATGGAAATCTTCTGGCACAAGCGCATCACGCCCATTCAGCCAGGCATTAACTTTGGCTCCTCGAGCCAGATAACTAATACCGCGTGGTCCCATACCACCACGGATCATATTGTTGGTATCCACATCGGTGATTTGAATGCCATACTCAGCCGGTTCACGTAGAGCGCGGCAGAGATGATAGCCATAGTCCTGCACTTTTTCACTGGTGTGAACATGCTCTTGAATGGCAACCGCAATATCATTCAGCTGCTGAAACGGTACGACTGCTTTATCAGCAGAATCAACCAGTTTATCAGCATCATGAAAACGAGGATTGAACATCAGATCTTTCAGTTGTGTTTCTGACTTTGGCTGCTCGACATGCAGTTCCATCATAAAACGGTCACGTGCCGCTGCAGGCAGCTCAAAGGTTTCATCTTTTTCAATACGATTACGGTCAGCAAACACCTGCAAATGAGGGAAATAGTGTGTTTGGTTAAATGCATGCACGCTGCGTTCAGCCATGATTCTTAATAATAAAGAGTGGACTTGTGGCCGTGCTCGGTTAATCTCATTGAAAAAGAAGATAGAGAGTTCATCGCCATGTTTCAGAACCGGTCCTGAACTAACGCCTGGTTTACCATTTTCGGCAATATAGGTGTAGTAAACGAGATCGTGCGGCATCAGATCGATGGTGCCTTCAATCCGTTCAAAGTTACCACCCAGACATTCGGCTACCGTTTTCAATAAGGTCGTTTTACCGACACCGACATCACCTTCAAGCAGGATATGCCCTCTGGACAGGGTGGCAATGGTCATTAATCTGACAATGTGTTCCTGACCGAGAATCGTGTTATTGATGCTGGTTTCCATCTGACGAATAAGCGCATGCCAATCTGACATCGCTATCGTTGATGTATTTGATAGCTGGTTCATAGTGGTTTCACATGGAAGAAAAAGAAAAGACCGGCCCGAGAATAAGGCCGGTCTGCTTCAGTAACGGATTAATAAACCCATTTACCTGTTTTTTTGAACTGTTCAACACGTTCAGCATTGCGTTTTTCCATTGCTTTTAACGCAGCATCTTGTTTGTTCAGTTCTTTTTCACTGTGTTTAGGATCGTACTTAGAACCTTTGATTTTATCTGGGAATCCAGGCTTAGCTTCCCAGCAATCGCCAGGTGCTTTACATTTAGTACCATCATAAGCCATAACTGCGCTGGCACCTGATAACATCATCAGAGCTGAGCAAGTCACAGCGATTGTTTTTAGTTTCATATTTCTCTCCTTATTGTTGCGACGACATAATGAATTGGTGCGCTGCCACTATGGCGACGCACCACCCATTAATTAATGAGTTTTTTTGAAGTTCTCCATAGCTTCTTTGAAGTCTTCTGGAACCGGAGCAGGTTCAAAATTGGCTTTTTGTTCTTCAGTCAACCAATCTGCTTTTTCTGCTGGCCCCCAATAAACACTCCTTACCCAAGCCATGGTTTGTAATATTTCATCTTTAGTGAGGTTGTTATATTGCGGCCCCATCATGCTACGAGCTCCGCCATAAATGGTTTCAAAAAAGCCTTTATCATTGGCGTTTTTAGGGTAGGTGTAATAATCATCACCTAATGCTGGCCCTAACTTGCCTTCAGCATGATGTCCATGGCAGCCTGAACATGCGGTCATGAATAAGCTTTCACCTGATTTGATGGCTTCTTCATCGGTGTTATAGAGGTTTTCACCGGTATTGAGAAAATGCTCAACAGCTTCTGTCTTTTCACCTTTCTTGCCAAAAGATAAGTCCAGGACATCACCTGTAACTGTATTTCTGAAAACCAATTGAGATTGAGCGACAGGAATCATTGCCACGGAGAGTACCGAGACAGTAAGTAGTGCGATTCCTCGAATCTTCTTTGGCAAAAATGTTTTGTTAGTCATGATTTAAAAAATTTCCTGTAGTAACAAAAAGTATTTTTATTAGAGTTATAAGAGTGGGATGCCTTCATCTTTCAATACGGCTTTGATCTCAGGATCGGCTTTATGCAAGGCTGTATTGATTTCTTTCAACAGTTCTTTATCGTCACTGCGTACGGCGATAGCTTGTTCAAACTGTTGTCTTACACCTTCTCCGTCATGGGTCGGCGCAAATTCTTCAGATACCACCATTTTTAGTGGAACCGAGGCTGATTTCACATAACGGGCGGCTTCGGGAGCCCAGATATGAGCAATGTCGGCTTTACCTGACACCACTTCTGATATCAGTAAATCGGGTGCGTAACGTACATACTGGTTACGGCGTGACTTAAAACCGATTAAGGACATGGTGTAGTTAAAGTTGCCTTCATACTTATCAATTTCACGCAGCATCACTTCGGAAGGGCTGCCCGGAACGATGGCAAATTTAGACATGTCTTTTAATGCTGGGCTTTGCCAGTTTTCAATATCCAAACCTTTGTCTGCTGGATAAATAAAGGCATAGCCAGACTTGTAGTATGGGTCACTGGTCGCGACACGAGGATCACCTTTGTCTACGCCCATGACAACATCACATTGATTTTTAAGCAGCTTTTCTGTCACAAGAAAAATGGCTGCTCTATCGGACCAGACGAACTCTAGTTCCCGATCCATGGTATCCGCTAGAATTTTTGCCAGTTCATTCTCAAAGCCTTCCTGCTGCTTATTTGAGTAGGGCAATTCATCACTGGCTGCACACACTTTAAGAGTGCTGGTATTGGCTTGTGCATTAAAGGCTAAGCCACTGCCTAATATGAGTGCCAAAAATGAAGGTAACATACGACCTGATTTGGCTTTTTTCACGCTTCGTTTCATCATGTTGGTCTCTTTGATGGAGGCCAGCAACCTGTGGGTTGCTGGCCAGGTTTCTAACGAAATAAGTCTTAAGTTATTTGACTAGTAAGCCTTTGCTTACATGCCGTATTCACCTAAGCTCACATCGTCATATGGGCTCTTACCATCAAGTGCGAAGACCATGACACCACCACCCATTTGAGTGTTTTTCGCCAGTTCTTTAAAGGCACCTACTGCACCTAAACCAGCTGATGGGTCATTCAGGTCAAACACAAGACCTACTGCAGGCCAACCACCTACACCATAGTTGATAGCAACGTATTGTGTACCTTCATGGGTGTATGTCATTGGGTGACCAATTGCGCCTGATGGAAGTTTAAATTTCCACAACAACTTACCGTTGTCAGCATCACGCGCTTTGATGAAGCCATCCAGTGTTCCGTAGAATACCAGTCCACCTTCGGTTGCCATTGTGCCGCCCCAAACAGAGAATTTCTCCATTTTTTCCCAAGCGAAGTCACCAGTAATCGCGTTGTAGGCTTTAACTTGGCCTGAACCGATACCGTTTTGACGATCACCTTTAGGACCAGGGTATGTCCATACGTTGGCACCAACGAAGAACTGACCTGCACGGTATGGAAGCATGAATGGTTCCCAATCCATACATAGGTGGTTAATACCTAAGTAGAACAGTTCACGTTTAGGATCATAAGAATCGAAACCTTGGTTATGGAAGCCCATCGCTGAAGGACATACATCACGTGAACGGTGTCCCATACGTGTGCCATATTCAGGGTCGCGAATTGGTAGACCTGTTTCCAGATCAACTTTTTTCACCCAGTTGGCCGTGTCATCCATTTTGTTTGCAGAGACTAAGTCACCTGTTTCACGATCCAGTGTGTAGACGATACCGTTACGATCAGGGTGAGTCAGCAGTTTACGCATTTTGCCATTTTTGTCTTTTTGCTCAGAAAGCATCATGACGTTAACGCCCGCGTAATCCCACTCATCATGAGGTGTTTTTTGATAACCGAATTTAGCTAAACCCGTTTCCAGATCACGACCCCAGATAGTCATGGTCCATTTGTTATCACCTGGACGCATAGTTTCATTCCATGGAGCAGGGTTACCTGAACCATAGTAGAACATGTCTAAATCTGGGTCATAAGCGTACCAACCCCAGTTAGTACCACCACCGATTTTCCATGCGTTATCTTCCCAAGTAGATGTACCCAGGCCTTTTTGTCCATAATGAGGGTTATGTTTGTTGAAGTCTTTATCCAGACCCACGTCTGCGTCAGGACCTGTTGCATACCAACGCCATACCATTTCACCAGTATGAATATCGTAAGCAGTGACATAACCACGAACACCTAATTCCGCACCAGAAGAACCTTGGATAACCAGATCTTTAGCAACGAATGGTGCAGCTGTTTCTGTTTGGCCTACACTGATGTCACCGTTTTCTACTTTCCAGTATTCTTCACCTGTTTCAGCATTTAACGCGACAACGTGACCATCCAGTAAGCTCTTAACGATCATGGCTGGTGCTTTATCGTCACCTGGCCAGTAAGCTAAACCACGGTTTACAACGTCACAACATGCCACAGCACGAGCTGCAGGATCTTGTTTTGGTTTGTGTTCCCATTTGATCACACCTGGTTCATCCAGATCGATAGCAAAGGTGTTATTTGGGAATGGTGTATGAATGAACATTGTGCCATCTACAACAAGCGGCGCACCTTCGTGACCGTTGAGTACACCTGTTGAGAATGACCATGATGGACGTAGTTTTTTAACGTTATCTTTATTAATTTGTTTGGCAGTACTGTAGTGGGTGCCCGAGAAGTCTTTCCCTTGCATTACCCAGTTTTCATTGCTTTTTGACAGTTCTACCAACTTATCATTTGCAACTGACATACCTGACATCAATCCGAGCGCGGATGAGACAGCAAGTGCAGTACCGAGTTTTGACCACCGGCTATGATGCATTTCTCTCATATATCCTCCTATTTGTTTTGAGAGTCAGTCAATGCTGACTTTGTGTATCAGCTGTAAAAAAAGCACGGCTGAGCACAAAGCTCATCTTCTTATCTTTGCTGTGATAGGGGATAGAGAGCGACACCTAAAAGGGTCAGGGAAGTTGTCCTTAATACGTCAGTGAAGCTTTGATGCTATTTTTGAATAATTATATTTAACAATGGTTTATAAGTATTTTGTTGCTTTTTCAGGGAGTCATGTGAAGAAAGTTCATGAACTTTTTCACTAGCCAAATGTTAATTGGGCGGTGTAGCAATCAGCCCCGTTTTTTGTGCTAGAAAAATAATCTCAGCTAAATTATTGGTGCCCAGTTTTCGCATCATATTTGTCTTATAGTTGGATACGGTTTTGGGAGCCAGAGCCAAGTTATCTGCCATTTCATTGATACTTTTGCCCTCAGCGACCATACGAAATACAGCAAATTCCTGGTGCGATAATGAATGCACTTTTTGATCCGCATGAATCAACTTTTCCATGGCGATAGAGCGAGCAATCTCGGTACTTAGATAATGACCACGGTTTGCAATGGTTTTTACTGCCTCAATTAACACAGAAGAAGGACAGGATTTAGTGATATAGCCACGGGCGCCCATATCCATTGCCCGCATAGCTAGAGTAGAGTCATCATGCATTGTGCAGATAAGAATTTTAGCCTGAGGGTCACGTGCGATAATGCGTCTGATACATTCGAGCCCGCCGGCGCCAGGCATACTGATATCGATAATGCAGACATCAGGTTTATGTGTCACGTAAAGACGGTAACCCTCTTCAGAGTTACTGGCCTGATCAATCACATGAAATCCTGATGAATTCAATAAATGCTGGTAACCATCACGCAGAATGGCATGATCATCAATTAGCAAAATAGTAGTTTTAGACATAATAATTACTCAAACAATGGGGTCATAAGGAAGCGTGATAGTTAACGTTGTTCCCTGTGGTTGACGTGTGGATATATAAAACTCTCCACTTAATGCTTCGCAACGTTCTCGAATACTTACAAGCCCAAGCCCGGATTGATTCTCAATGTTTGTATCCATACCATGCCCATCATCTTCCAGTCTTAGCTGAATACACATATGCTCGGGTTCACGAAACTGGTGTAAGTAAATAAACACATTTTCTGCATTGGCATGACGGCTAATATTACTCAACCCCTCTTGCAGAGCTCGATATAACGTTAGAGCAATAGGTTTAGGAAGTTCATCATCACGTACATCTAAAGCGATGTTGTCGGTGCCAGAAAAGGTTTGTCTCCATTCTGATAACAGTTCACGAATAGCGCCTGTAAGACCAATACTATCCAGGCTGGGTGGCTTGAGGTGGCGAAGTTTATTACGTGTAATCGAGCGTAATACCGTGGTGCTGTCCATCACAGATTCGAGAATGGATGTAAGATTTGAGTTGTTTGTCTGGTTCAGAGCGACAGTCAGATTGGCATCCATCGCAGCAAGATGTTGACCAAAGATGTCATGAAGTTCGGAGGCTAAGTGATCACGTTCTGACTCTCTAACCAAAGTGATCCGCTGTACCAGTGATTGTTTTTCATTAAGTAGCTGTCGGATTTTTTTATTATTCTGCGTGAGCTCCGCCTGCATGGCCAAGTTATGTCTCAATGCTTGTGATAATTCAGATATACGTCTTTTACTGAACCAGATGAGCCCGGCACAGAAAACTAGCAACACAAAAATTATCTCATCAAGTTGATATAACTCGCCTAAGGCTGTCCAGTTGATATAACGCTCAGCCAAATCGAAATATGATGCAAGAAGGTACGTAGCCAAAGAGAGTGCTATAAGCCAGACAATGTCATGTCTGATACGTTTGGGTTGCTCATTGTCACTGGTGCGATCAAACTGTCGCTGCAGGCCATCCATATTTCGAGTTCATTAACAATTAAAAACAAAATTATGAAGGACTCAAATAGATTAACCCATAGGCAGATATACGATGGGGAGCAAATCACGCAGACATAGATGAAAAGGTCCTGCTGAAATACGAGGACATGTCTCTAACGGTATTGGCACAATGCTCAGTAGGATGGTCGAGTTTTCTATTCACTTTGAGGAAGAACATGAAACTCTTGCCATTACTCCTGTCATTACTACTTTTTATTCCAGGTATCAGCCATGCTGCTGATGCTACCCTGCAAAAACCTTATGAGGAAATGGCCTTCCTCAAACACTTCACAGGTAAAACCCCAGAATTTATCAAAGCAGAGTTAGGTGAACCTGATTCTATTTCTAAAAGAGAAAACTCCAGTGGCAAGATCGAGTTTTGGATTTATCACGATCTCGTGCAGCAAGCTCACTCAGACAAAATTTATCGTTATACC
The DNA here is from genome assembly GCF_002299105.1 of Methylophaga sp. UBA678. Lineage (NCBI taxonomy): Bacteria > Pseudomonadati > Pseudomonadota > Gammaproteobacteria > Thiotrichales > Piscirickettsiaceae > Methylophaga > Methylophaga sp. UBA678. The sequence continues at coordinate 92,065 of NZ_DBNG01000009.1, read as the reverse complement.
CAATTCGGTATTGTAAACGGTCATGTTGAGACACTCGGCCATACAAACCGCGATCCGAAATAGCGTTCTAAATTACAAGTCAGCACTTATATTTTAAAGAGGAATTTTTAATGAAATTATGGGCAACCACCTTCATGGCAAGTCAATTATTCGTCAGTAGCCTTGCTTTCGCTCACGGGCCAACACCGCAGAAAATTGATGAAAAAATGGTGATCGATGCACCGGTCGAGACAGTTTGGAAGAAAGTGTCAGACTTTAATGCTATAGCAGACTGGCATCCTATGGTGGAGTCAGTCACATCACCTGAAGAAGGAACACGAGTACTTAAGATAAAAGGCAAAGGTGAAATTACTGATAGCCTGGATGAAAAAGATGATGCTAAACACTATATGAGCTATCGCTTGCTGGAAGAGAATATTGAAGCATTTCCTGTCAGTTTTTATACCGTCAGCATTGAACTTACGGAAGAGGGTAAAGGTACTGAAATGAGCTGGAAGGGGCGTTTCTATCGTGCTGATACGGGTAACTTCCCACCTGAACAGTACAATGATGAATCGGCCGTTAAAGCCATGGAAGCCTTTGCTAAAACTGGTATGGGCAGCTTAAAAGAATCTCTTGAAGGGAAAAAATAAGTGAGGCTGCGTTTAGGTCTCTCATTGAGTTTATTGCTAGTGGCGATGCCACTAGCAGCTCAACATGCTTATATTAGCAGTCAGGCTGCCAATAAAATTACCGTTTTAGATATTGATACACAAAAAATAACAGCCACGGTTGACGTCACTACCGGACCTGTCGGTGTTTCATTAGATAACAAACGGCATGAATTATTTGTCACGCACCCCGAGCAAGGTGTGGTGACAATGATCGATACCAAAAATAACAAGAAATTAGCTGAAATCAATACGGGTGGACAACCTTTTGCTATTGCGGTTGACCCCTCTGATAAGCATCAGGTATTTGTTTCTGACTGGCATCGTAATGCCGTTGTGGTCATTAATCCTGAAACGAAGCTAGTGGTTGATCTGTTATCGGTGGGTAAGAATCCTGCTGGTTTAGCATTAGATAATGCAACTCGGCGTATCTTTGTGGCTAACCGCAATAGTGATACTTTAACGGTCCTTGATGCTGATACGCCGCGTCAATATGCTGAGGTAAAAACTGGAAAAGCGCCTTATGCCGTCGCTGTAAGTCCTGATAGCAAACGTATCTTTGTCACAGCCATTCAGGATAATACCATCACAGTCATTGATGGTGAGAGCTATGAGGTGGTGAAAACGTTGAAGGCAGGCACTGCGCCATATGGCATTGCAGTCACACCGGATAACCAGTGGTTATTTGTGGCAAACCAGGGCACGAATGATGTCTGGGTGTTTGATACTGAAACCTTAGAAATAGTCTCAAAAATTAAAGTAGGCGAAATGCCGGAAACAGTCGCTTCTTCAGATGACAGCCAGTATGCCTATGTGACGAATTGGTTCAGTAATACCTTATCGGTGATTGATATTAAACAACAGCAAGTCGTCCAACATCTGCCCATGCCTGACGGACCAAGAAGTCTTGGCCGTTTTATCGGTAATTAATGACTTTGTTTCTTTGCATTCAAGAGTCGTTGAATGATTTCAAAATGAGATTTTAATTCAGTAATACCAGTGTCGTTGACGCGATGCTGGTTTTCCTGAAACTGGTATTTGAGGCTGTTTGCATTGTGATACAGCTCGGTATAAGCCAGTTTCATGGATTCTATCCAGACTTTATCAAACAGATTCTGTTTCTTAGCTTGTTCCAGCCATAGGCCAAAGTGACATTTTTTATGGTTCATTAGAGGCCAGTGCTCAATTTTGTCTGAGGTAGATTGCAGATTGCTTACAACCCGATTAAGCCAATAGTTTATTTGTAAATCCATTAGCTCAAGTAGGGTTTGTTCAGCGTCGAGTTTTCTCTCGGCCAAATCTATCCAGCGTGCATTCGGCTGATAAGTGCTAATCCATTGGTTACAGTCATCAGCTGACATGGGATAGGCAATGCCATATCCTTGAGCCAAATCGCAGCCCATGGCTAGTAACATCAAGCCATGCTCGGTTGTCTCTACGCCTTCTGCAATGACCTGGTGATGGAAGGCATCTGTCAGGCCGATAACACCATCAATGATGGTGTAGTCGTTGGGGTCATCAATGAGATCACGGACAAAACTCTGATCGATTTTAACGGTGTCGACAGGCAGATGGCGTAGATGTGTTAAAGAGGAATAACCGGTACCAAAATCATCCAAAGAAATTTTGAGACCTAGAGTGTGACGACAGGTCTTAATGATTGATGAGATATTGTTAATGTCTGTTAAAACACTGCTTTCCAATATCTCTAACTGGATCATATATGAAGGCACATTTGGATACCTGGCAAGCACACGATCTAGATGGTCAAAAAAGCCATTCCACTGCAAGTGTCGTGATGAAATATTAATACTCATTTCAAGCGACCAGCCACGTTGAATCCAGTCATCAAGTTGTTTGATAGCGTGTTCAATTACCCAGTTGCCGATATTAATTTCCAATGGGCTACCTTCCGTAGCAGGTAAAAATGCCCCTGGCATGATTAAACCTTGTTCCGGATGTTGCCAGCGAATCAATGCTTCAGCGCCAATAATTTCGCCGGTACGCATATTCACTTTTGGCTGATAGAACAGAACCAGCTGATCGGATATAAGCGCATCTTCGATAGATTTAAATTGATTCTGTTTTTCCGAAATTTGCTCGTCTTGCTGCATATCAAACATATGATGACGTTGACGACCCGAGACCTTGGCCTGATACATGGCTTGATCGGCATGACGCAATAAGGTGTCAGCATCGGCATCATCGAGTGGGTATAACGTTACACCAATACTAGCGCTACAGCTGATGCTGTTGTCATCGATGATATAAGGGAGTTCAATGGCATTTCTTATACGGTTGATGAGCGTTTCACAGTGTTCAGCACTGCTTACATCGTTCAATAATAAGGCGAACTCATCGCCACCAAGACGAGAAGCGGTATCGTCTTGTCTGATACATGATTGGATACGGGCTGAGACCTCAATCAGTAACTGGTCACCTGCTTCATGACCATAAGTATCATTGACCGGTTTGAAACCATCCAAATCCAGAAAAACTACAGCTAATAAACTGTTATTACGGTTGCTATGAGCAATTGCCTGTTTGAACCTATCAGCAAATAAGGTGCGGTTAGGCAATTGAGTTAATACATCATAATGCGCCATCATTTCCAGTGCATGTTGTTGCTCTTTGCTCTGGGTGATGTCTGAAAACATGCCGAGATAATGCAAAGTTTCACCAAAATCATCGACTAATGTTGATATGGTTAATAGTTCGGCATAGATCTGACCATCCTTGCGTTTGTTCCAGATTTCTCCTTGCCAATGACCTTGATGACGAAGCTCTTGCCACATCTCTTCAAAATACAATGCATCATGTTTATCTGAACGCAATATCGAAGGATTCTGATGTAAAACATCTTCCCTGCTGTAGCCAGTGATCTCAGAAAACGCTGGATTAACATCGACTATTAATCCATTAGCGTCGGTGATTAAAATGCCTTCATGGGCCTGGGTGAATACCCGTCCAGACAGTTTGAGTTTTTCTTCAGCGCGTTTACGTTCTGTAATATCGTAGAGAATAATCAATGTATCAGGAACGGCATCACTACTGACTTTTCGTGCATTAGCGATGACAGCCCGGCGTTGACCATCCTTACAAATTAGGTCTGTTTCGATAGATTCGAAGTTGAAAGATACGTATTGCTTGTGTGTGGAAATATCGGCCTGCTGAATAAAGCGTTCACGTGTTTCTTGTTTAGGAAAGGTCCTTAGCAACCAATCATCCAATGTCGGGATATCAGTTTGAGTAAAACCAAATGACTGAATAAAAGCCTGATTGATATAAGTCACCTTACCTTGATTATCAATAATGATTTCTGGCACAGGTGAGGTATTGAGCACATCACTTAACCGACTTTCACTTTCCTGAAGAGCACGGCGAGACTGTCGCAAACGATGAATCCAGTAGCCAAATAATAAAAATAACAGCAGGATACCAGCGCCGAATTGTATTAATGTTTTTAATTGAGGGCCGGGAGTGACTTTGATTCCCAGCCATTGTGATTCAATTTCTTTTTTTTCTTTTTCTGAGAGCTGTCCCAGCACTTTGTTGATGATACTCAATAATTCAGGTTGGTTTTCGACGATACCCATCCGGTAGACGGCACGTGCTTGTGTTTGGCCAGCAAATTGGAGATTTATCAGATCATTGTTTTTAATTTGATAGTTGGCATAGGCTGCATCACCAATATAAGCATCAGCCTCACCACGAGCCACTTTTTCCAATGCCTGTCTGGGCGTGTCGGTAAACAGTAAGGTAATTTCCGGGTAGTCATCACTCAATAAGGCATTACTGAAATTACCTTTTTCAATGGCCACCGTTTTACCTGCCAGGTTTTTCAGTGCGCCGACATAACCATTGATATCTGTGTTAATGATGACGACGGGGTTTTGAATATAAGGATCGGTAAAGTTGAGGTATTGTTCTCGTTCTGGCGTCTCATTTAAGCAGGCTAACATGTCAAGTTCATTCTGCTGAGCCATGGTCATCAACTCATCCCAGCTATGGTTGGAGATGATTTCAAATCTAACGCCGAGCCGTTCTTCAAGCAGGTTGATATATTCAGCTGCAATACCGACATATTCACCATCATCATTCACCCACTCGTAAGGAGCGAAGTTTTTATCTACACCGACTTTAATCACCGGATGTGCCTGCAACCAGGCTTGTTCCGCTTCTGTCAGTGATAACGTTGTACTAGGTTGGTGTATGAAGTGGTTGAGCGCCTTTTCAGAAAGTGCGGGCGTAACACCCAGTTGCGTATAAATATCAGCAATGCGTTTAAGGCGAGGTGTTTCGATGCTTCCGAGGGGGATTAATTCAGGTAAGATCAACTTCTTTGTTTCTCTTGCTTCAAACCGTAGTCGAGATAGACTCTGCTCTGCACCGTATTTTTCTTTGATGATATGAATCATTTCCTCACTGTGCTCAAGCGCATACTGCCAGCCTTTCAGTGATGCTTTGAGCATGCGTTGTGCACGGCCAGGGTAGTTTTTCAGCTCATCATCGCTGGTAAATAAAATATCACCATAGAAATCAAACCCGTAGTTACGCGGATTGATGATGTTGATGGGAAACTTTTTCTGTAAAAACGCATAGGGCTGATCGGTGATATAGCCTGAAATGACATCGACTTCATCATTAAGCAGACTGTCTATACTCATTTGTTGAGGGATAATATTGATATCTTTGAGTTGAATGCCGGCATCATTCAATAAGGTCCTCAAGATGGCATCGTTACCGCTGGTACCATCAAACATGACGCGTTTACCCACCATTTCATATGGGCTGACAATGCCGGACTCGGCTTGGCTCATAAAGACTAAAGCATCATGCTGAAAGATAGCAGCTAATGCTTTTATTGGAGAACCATTCGCATATTGAGACAAAATACCGATACCACCGATGCCATAATCAGCTTTGTCATTGACGACTTCATCAACGACGTTTAACTCAGACTGACGAGGGCGTAGCTCAACGTCCAAACCTTGTTCTTTATAAAAGCCTTTTTCTACGGCAGCAATATAACCAGCAAACTGAAATTGATATTTCCATTTCAGTTGCAAGCTTACTTTTTCTAACGCCAGGTCATCGTCTGTCTGAGCAACTTGGGCATGAATTGTGACTGAAAAGCTCAGTAGCAAACTAAGAATGCATGCACAAAAAAATTGATAGCCTGTCATTGGTAGCAATCTAAATCCGTGGTGAGGTTAGGTGAAGTACATAAAAAAAATGATTGATACATCATGGTTATTTACCTTCCATAGCGCATAACACATAACTGAAGTTTTATTGAATGGTGAATAATAACCCAACTGAGCCAAACAAGCTTAGCGCTATTAGCACTAAACAAGCATGATACTCACCTATCCGTAAAAGGGTGAATCATAGAGTAGATGCGAAAATAGGACATTGAACTGGCTCAGGTTTTGAACACATTTATGGCCAATGATCAGAACCGTTTTGCTCCGGCAAAGTCGAGCTGTTCCCATGCCTGGTATAAGATGATGGCCGTCGCATTAGACAGGTTCAAACTTCGGCTATCAGGAAGCATTGGAATGCGTATTTTCTGACTGTCTTGTACTTGATTCAAAACATTATCAGGTAAGCCGCGCGACTCAGGACCAAATAACAAAATGTCTTCATCGATGTAGCTGACTTGATGGTGATGTTGTGTCGCTTTTGTGGTGCAGGCAAAAATTCGTCTGCTGTCGCTCCATGCTATGAATTCATCAAAGTTCTTATGGACGGTGACATGAGCAAATTCATGATAATCCAGACCGGCACGCCGTAAACGTTTATCATCAATCACAAAACCAAGTGGTTCTATCAGGTGAAGACTGGCGCCAGCGTTGGCGCATAAACGAATAATATTGCCCGTGTTGGGTGGAATCTCGGGCTCGTAGAGAGCAACGTGCAGCACTGTGAATCAGGTTTCGTCTATATACAGTTTCAAATTCTGGCCAGGCTGTAATGTTGAACGATCACTTAAACCATTCCACTCTTTCACATCAGCCACACTGACATTGAACTTGCGTGATATTGCCCAGAGAGAGTCGCCATTTTTGATGGTATAGTTAACTGACTTTCTAATATCTTCAGCAGTTGTAGTGATAACGAGTTTTTGACCTGCATGCAGAATATCTCTGGCGGACTTTTTATTCTGTTTAGTCAGAGATTGCACATCGGTATTGTTTTTCCGTGCGATATCCCACCAAGTGTCACCGGCTTTAACAATGTAAGTCGTTTTTTTGGTTTTAGCTGCTGACAGATTCCGTTGTGCTTTTTTCAACGCTAGCTGGCTGACATCATGCGATGCCACTGGGATAAGTAAGTTTTTGCCTGCCCTAATTTGTGTGCTACCCAGCTTGTTGGCTTGTTTAATCACTTCAACAGTTGTGTCATAGTTGCTGGCAATGACACTGAGTGATTCACCGCGTTTGATTTCATGGCGAGCCCATTGCACACGCTGTGATGCTGGTGTTTTAGCCAGAGCTGCCTTAAATGTGGGGATTTTTTCCAGCGGCAGTACTAACTTATGATCGCCATGTGGGGCGGTTGCCCAGCGATTAAATGCTGGATTGAGTTGATGCATTTGTTTTTCAGTGATACCAGCCAGCTTGGCTGCCATGGCTAGATCGATTTGTGAGCCAACATTAACTTGCCCAAAGAAAGGCTTGTTATCGATTGGGCTAAGTTCTAACTCATAGCGTTCAGGATATTTCACCATATGGCTGACGGCCATTAAGCGAGGTACATAGGCCGAGGTTTCTCTTGGTAGATCCAGTGACCAGAAATCAGTCGGCTTACCTTGTTCCTGATTCTTCTTAATAGCGCGGCCAACGGTACCTTCACCGCAGTTATAGGCTGCGAGAGCAAGCTGCCAGTCACCGAAATCATTATGCAGTTTTTCAAGATAATCGAGGGCGGCCTGTGTTGACTTAACAACATCACGTCTGCCGTCATACCACCAATTTTGTTCCAAGCCATAAACCTGTCCGGTACCGGGGATAAACTGCCATAAACCGGATGCATGACTAGGTGAGTAAGCCATCGGCTTAAAACCGCTTTCCACGACAGGTAACAACGCAACCTCCATAGGCATGTTGCGTTTGTTGACTTCTTCAACAATGTGATAGAGATAAGGTCTGGCTCGCTCTACCACTCGGCCGACATAGTCCTGATGATCAATGAACCAGCGAAGTTGACGCTCGGTATCTGGTTCTAAGGTTTTGTAATCAGAAATCACGAAGCCATCGCGAATGCGATCCCAGACGTCAGTGGGTGCTTGAGGGGGGAGGGTGATGGGGGGATTTTCTGAGGAGAGTGGGTTTTCAGTGTCGTCTAAGGATTCGTTGTAGGCTTGTTCCCAAGGCGTATGTTTCAGTTTTTGTTTTGCCTTAGAATAAGTAACTGACGGAGTCGTTGACGCTTCCGCGCCTTTTTCCGGTGTACTGCTACATGAAGCGACAAGTAGGGTAATCACCGAAACAAGCGCTATTTTTATCATATTTCGAGTAAACATCTGCGCTATTATAAGGAAGGATTTTCGACCTGTCTCCGAATAATTTATATAAGTTGTTATTTACCATGGTTGGACGACAAAATAGGTGGTGGGGTGATTTCGATTTTCCCCAGCAAACTCAATGGGTTATGCGGTGTGCGGATGTGTGTCTGGAAATGCATTCTACTCCACATCAATGGTGGTTGGGCTACGAGTGGCAGCATACGACTGAGCAAATTGAACCGTCGCTAAAAAATGAAACCAGTACATTTGAATCACCACCCAAACATGAACATCGTTTTGTGTTTGCAGAACTCCCCGAAAGGGTCGCGATTAAACCAGCCTTAGCGGATCGCCCTGTTGTTTGTCGGCCTGATGTATCTGTGAGTTTATTGCCGTTCCAAGAGGTCACTTTGTTTGTGTGTCTTCCGCTCTGGTTGAAGATTGCTTCTACTTCTTCTGAGCAGACTTTATTAGATATTCCGACAGTGAAGGTATGTGATTCATGGTTTGGCCCGAATACGCGTGAAGGCGTTTTAAGTTATGCCTCACAGGTCAGTGAGCAATTAGATGTGAAGCCCATTGCCAATAATAAGGCGAGAGCGGCAATAGAAGTACGCATTCAAAATCAGTCGGATCAAATGTTAACACTCGATAAAATCAGTGTGCCTGCTCCCAACTTGAGTCTATATGTGGATAAGCAGGGACAGTTCTGGACACAACGGATTACACTGGTTAGACGAAATCTGGATGATGCGATATTGAGCTTGGATGACGTCATCAGTGGTGGATTACCATTGAGTGCGCTGGAGCTGGTATGTGCAGCCAGAGAAGACATCGGACGCAGTAAAATTACCAAAGCTATTTCAGCTTTATTTGGTTAAGACCTCAGGCGAGCAAGAATGACAGAATGGATTAACAATATCGATGCAGCATGGTTTATAGCTGTATTTGAAGCCCTGATTTATTTTATCGTCGGCCTTATTTTGGCAAAGATGGCCAGCCGGGCTGTGCGTCAGTGGAGTAAAAATCGTTTCGATACGCACCAACAGCTTTTAATGGCTCGCGTGGCCTCATATTTGATTTTGTTGGTATTTATTGTCATGGGGCTGAATGCCATCGGCTTTAATTTGGGGGTACTGATTGGTGCTGCCGGTGTATTGTCAGTCGCTATTGGGTTTGCTTCACAAACATCGGCATCGAATATCATCAGCGGATTATTTTTAGTCGCTGAACGACCTTTTTCTGTCGGTGATCTCATCAAGGTAGGAGAGACTACAGGAGAAGTGCTGTCCATAGATCTGTTGTCAGTAAAACTTCGCACCTTTGACAATTTGTTTGTACGAATACCTAATGAAACACTGATTAAATCTGAAGTCACGACGCTGACGCGTTTTCCTATCAGACGGATTGATTTAAGCATCGCCGTGGCTCTAAAAGAGGATATTAAAGCTGTCAGAAAAGTGCTGGAAAAAGTGGCAGAGGCAAACCCTTTATGTCTTGATGAGCCGAAACCGAAGTTTGTGTTTCTTGGCTTTGGTGATTCTTCGCTGAATATGCAGTTTTCGGTATGGGTGAAACGAGAAAGTTTTATCGAGCTAAAAAACAGTATCCATGAAGAAATTAAAGAAGCGTTTGATGCTGAGTCAATAGAAATTCCTTTCCCACACCGTTCCTTATATACCGGCTCCGTGACCGAACCGTTTCCGATTCGCCTGGTTTCTGATGCTGACTCAAAACCAGAGAACAAAGATTAAGATATAGCGACCCTGTTGGCGGGTGCCTATCTGCGATAAGATGCCTAGAAAAAAACTTCAGATTAAAGGGAAACTCAGTGACAAAGCTTAGTGGACAATTGTCCAAAATGCAGGTCAGTCTGGCTGATGATACGCAAGCTAACTACGCTATGAGGCTTGATGAGCAATTGTTGCCTCTGAACCAGACCATTGGACAGCCGATTTCATTACATTATCAAGGGGAGATTCACTGTCAGGCTTGTAATCGTTTAACGAAAAAAAGCTTCAGTGGTGGTTTTTGTTTTCCCTGTTCACAAAAGCTAGCACAGTGTGATCTGTGTTTTATGAAGCCAGAGCTTTGCCACTACGAACAAGGCACGTGCCGCGAGCCTGAGTGGGGTGAAGCGGTATGTATGCAGGATCATATTGTTTATCTCGCCAATAGTTCGGGGCTAAAAGTGGGCATCACCCGCATTAATCAAATTCCGACGCGTTGGATTGATCAGGGTGCGACTCAAGCTGTGCCGATTTTTCGGGTGAAAAGTCGCTATCAATCGGGCCTGGTTGAGGTGATGTTTAAACAGCATGTCTCTGACCGGACAGATTGGCGGAAAATGTTGAAAGGTGAGGCTGAACCACTTGATCTGGCCGCTGAAAGAGACCGACTCTTAGCCCTGTGTGAAAGTGAGGTGTCTGAGTTACAACAGCAGTTTGGTGAATCTGCCATTCAGGTATTAACGGCCGAGAATGTGCAGACAATTGAATACCCAGTGAACACCTATCCCAATAAAGTCAGTTCGTTTAATTTTGATAAAACAGCACATGTTGAAGGACGACTGGAGGGCATTAAAGGCCAGTATCTGATTTTGGATAAGGGTGTCATCAATCTCCGCAAGTTCAGCGGTTATCAAATCGAAGTGGAGGTATAAATGGTTTATCGCATGATGAGAGAGCTGATGTTTCGTCTGGATGCTGAAAAAGCGCATCACCTAGGATTAGTGGGACTTGATTGCTTGGAAATGAGCGGACTGTCGTGGCTGATGACACGAAAATTGCACATGAAACCCGTGCGAGTGATGGGGCTGACCTTTCCGAATGCAGTTGGACTGGCCGCGGGGCTTGATAAAAATGGTGATCACATTGAAGCCATGTCCGCACTGGGTTTTGGATTTGTTGAAATCGGTACAGTGACACCCAGACCACAGCCAGGCAACCCGAAACCGCGATTATTCCGTATTCCAGAAGCTCAAGGGATTATTAATCGCATGGGCTTTAATAATCTGGGCGTTGACCATCTTATTGAGCAAGTTCAAGCAGCGGATACAAACACCTTAATCGGCATAAATATTGGCAAAAATTTTGATACGCCAGTTGAAAAGGCCGTAGACGATTACCTGATAGGACTGAATAAAGTTTATCCACATGCTGATTATGTCACTATCAATATTTCTTCTCCCAATACTCCGGGTTTACGCACACTTCAGTTTGGCGAGTCCTTGGATACATTATTAGCTGAGTTAAAAAAGGCGCAGTCAGAGCTCGCACAGCAGCATGAAAAATATGTGCCGATGGCAGTGAAAGTTGCGCCGGATTTGACCATAGATGAAGTCTCTCAGTTAGCTGAAGCATTTAATAAACACAAAATCGATGCCGTTATTGCGACCAATACAACGATGGAACGTGATGCTGTGGCCGGACTCGATAATGCGGAAGAAGCAGGTGGTCTAAGTGGCGCACCTGTGTTTGAAAAATCAACAGAGATTGTCAAACTTTTCAGAGAAGCATTGGATGATGACTTGCCTATCATCGCCGCGGGTGGAATCATGTCTGCTGAACAGGCGTTAGCCAAGTTGGATGCAGGTGCATCACTAGTACAAATTTATAGTGGCCTTATTTATCATGGCCCCAAGTTAATTCGTGAAGTAATTCAATCCATATCAAAGAGGAACTAACATGGAAACTGCAACGGGAAGCATAGTCGTATTTTGGCTTATCAATATTCTCTATGCTGCGATCATTGTTTTTGTCGGTCGAATCGTGGTCAAGTGGCTGGTCAAAATGTCACGCAAATTAATGGTAAGAGCAAACCTTGACCCTATTCTGATTAATTTCTTCAGTACGATTGCCAATGCCATTTTATTGTTATTTGTATTGATAGCAGCGCTCGATCAATTGGGTGTGGATACCACCTCGATGATTGCCGTGCTGGGTGCGGCAGGTTTAGCTGTTGGCCTGGCTTTGAAAGATTCATTACAAAACTTTGCTGCCGGCGTGATGCTGATTTTATTCAGACCTTTCAAAATTGGTGATTTTGTTGAAGCGGGTGGAACCGCAGGTGTGATTGAGTCAATTACGATTTTTAACACCATTATGAAAACAGGTGATAACCGTGAAGTTATCGTGCCGAATGGTTTAATTTATGACGACACTATTACCAACTATTCAGCTAAAGATACCCGACGTATCGATATGGTCTTTGGTATTGGTTATGACGATGATCTGCTCAAAGCCAAACAATTACTGACCGATATCGTCACCGGTCATGAGAAAGTGATGGCCGATCCTGCCCCTGTTATTCGGGTATCAGAATTAGGCGATAGCAGTGTGAATTTTGATGTTCGTCCATGGGTGGCCGCTGCTGATTACTGGCCAGTACGTTCGGAATTAATTGAAACCATAAAACTCGCGTTCGATGAAAATGGTATCTCCATTCCTTATCCACAAATGGACATCCATTTTAATAACCTTGATAAAGAACAAGACGATAAAGCTGCTTAAAACTCGTCTTTCCATGCTCGTAATGAGCTAAAGACAGCTTGGCTATCTGGAAGAGGGTGACCGGAAAATTTTTCGGTCGCCTTTTTTATTCTGTCTACATCACAACGAAGAAACGGGTTGGTTGCCAGCTCATCCTGCATTAATGAAGGTACAGTGGCCTGTTTTTTCTGACGCATTGTTTCCGTTTGTTCAAAGCGTTGCTGCAGTTGTTTATTTTCTGGCTCTACTGTTTTAGCAAAACGTAGGTTAGCTAGTGTGTACTCATGAGCGCAATAGATAGTTGTTGAGGAAGGTAAGCTTGCCAATAGATTAAGTGAGGCATGCAATTGTTCTGCGGTACCACCCAATAATCGTCCGCATCCTGCAGCAAACAATGTATCACCACAAAACAGCTTGCCTTCGGCTAAATAGCTGATGTGGCCAGGCGTATGCCCTGGTGTATTGAGCACAGTGAAAATAGGAAAGTCGGGATCAACAGCGATGGGTTCTTTGCCTGATTGCGGATGAGTTACCCCTTCAATGGTTTCATTTAGCGGACCGTAAACTGGAATAGCCACTGCTTTTGTTAACTCAGCAATGCCTGCAGTATGATCGGCATGGTGATGTGTGATGAAGATGGCAATCAGCTCCAGATCAATGGATTTTAATGTGTTTAGAACGGGAGTTGCATCACCAGGATCAACCACAATCGCTTTATTTGTGCCTTGCGCCTGGATTAGCCAGATATAATTGTCATCAAATGCGGGAATTCGGTGCACATTCACCATGATTTCTCCTTAATGGGCTCAGACTATGAATGAGAACAAACAACGACGATTGAATCAATGGTGGCATAGTCCACTGGGTGAGTCGGTCATACAGCAGGAAAAGGCGGTTTTGACTTCACTTAATCACCCATTGGTGGGCTATTTTTATGTGCAATTAGGTGGGCATTATTCTTTATTTCCACCTTCAAACCGTATTATCAAAACCAGTATTGTGGGTCCCTCAGGAGACTTAAATGCCAGTGCTGAGTCGTTGCCGCTTAAGTCACACAGTATAGATAATTTACTGCTTTTGCATGTATTGGAATATGCACATGACCCGCATCAAGTGTTACGAGAAACAGAGCGTGTTCTGGCGGCAGACGGTAAATTAATATTATGCAGCTTCAGCCCTTGGAGTTTATGGGGACTGAGACGCTTATTTTCCTGGCAGGATAATGCGCCGTGGCATGGTCACTTTTTTACTCAAACCCGAATTCGGGATTGGTTAGCATTATTAAATTTTGAGGTGGTCGAACATCATAAGGTGATGTTCAGACCTCCTTTCAGTCGGACCAGCTGGTTAAACAGATGTCGTTTTTTGGAACGATGGGGCAAACGACTATGGCCGTGTTTTGGTGGTGTGACGATAGTCGTGGCTTGCAAGAGAACTATCTCGCTCAACCCGCTTAAACAACGCTGGCGTCAACCGAACTTATTTCCGTCAGCCGGTTTAGTGAACAAACCGATAACAAGAGAAGGAACAGATGGACCACGTTGAGTTATTTACTGATGGTGCCTGTAGTGGCAACCCTGGCCCGGGTGGCTGGGGTGTCATATTACGTGCAAAGGGACAGGAAAAAGAGCTATCCGGTGCTGAAAAAAATACCACCAATAATCAGATGGAAATGATGGCTGTCATCGCAGGTCTTGAAGCCTTAAAGCGTCCATGTCAGGTTACCATCACCACTGATTCACAATATGTCATTAAAGGTATGACGGAATGGTTAGCGGGGTGGAAAGCCAAAAACTGGAAGACAGCAGCAAAGAAACCGGTGAAGAATGTTGAGCTGTGGCAACGCCTCGACAAGGCCGTAGCCCCCCATCAGGTAAAGTGGGAATGGGTCCGAGGCCATCAGGGACATATTGAGAACGAGCGTGCGGATCAATTAGCTGTTGCCGCCAGAGAACACATAGCCGCTAAGAAATAAGAGGACGTCATGACAGAAAATGTTGTTAAACGACAAGTGATTCTGGATACCGAAACCACCGGTATCAGCACCGCTGAAGATCACCGGATTATTGAGATTGGCTGTGTGGAAATGGTGAATCGTCGCCTGACAGGGCAAACATTTCACCAATATATCAATCCACATCGTGAAATTGATGCCGGTGCAATTGAAGTCCACGGCATTACCAATGAATTTTTAGCCGACAAACCCAGTTTTGAAGATGTTGCTGAAGACTTCTTACAATTCATTGATGGTGCTGAACTTATCATTCATAACGCCCCGTTCGATGTTGGCTTTATTGATCACGAACTGAAAAAGCTTAAAGGTGAAAAGCGCAGGGTCAATACTTTATGCAGTGTGTTAGACACCTTAAAAATGGCCAGGGACAAACATCCTGGCCAAAAAAATAATCTCGACGCCTTGTGTAAACGTTATGAGGTGGATAACTCAAACCGTGAGTTACATGGTGCCTTACTGGATGCTGAGATCTTAGCTGACGTTTATTTAGCCATGACCGGTGGGCAGGTTGCCATGCTGCTGGCGGCTGAGGAAGTGGAACCTAAGACATCATCAGAAAATGAAACAGAAGAAACCCTTTCAGCCGTTCCGTCAAGAAAGCTCAGAGTCATCCGTGCCTCTGAAGAGGAGCTTGCTGCGCATGAGGCTATGCTGGAGAAAGTGCAGAAAAGTAGTGGTGGTGAGTGTGTTTGGTTGAGAGATTAAACATCTTATTTAAAGAAAAGGCTTCTTTGAAGGATGAATGAATACTGTAAGCACAGAATTTTATCTTTTTATACTTTATTTAGAGAAAGGCAGTTCGAGCAAGATGATGTTGCATTTTTCTTAATATTAATAAGGGACTACTCGCAAAAAGGAAGTATTATTCGTGAGGTTGCTGACTTCCTTGCACATCCTGAAGAAAAAAATAAAGGTATCCTTTTAAAGCGTGTAGAAAAGATTGTTCCTAAAATGGAGGAATATATCGGGCAGGTTAATAGCAACGACACTATTTCACATACACGACCGCCAATTTTTTCGGGGCTTAGTTTTCATAAAGAAATTATTACAGGTATTCGACGTGCTTTTCAAAAGGTTGGTTTGAAAAATGTTGCCATATCAGAAAGTGACATTGAGTACAGAGAGTTTATATTTTGCCTTATTTTTTTGTTAAGTGGTTTTAAACTGAAGTTCGGTAATGCCTCAATAGAATTAACAGTTTTATATAGTAGAGATCTGATACTAATAGCAAATTGTCCGATACATAAGTATCAAAATAGTTTTGCCCAATTACCCGTATTGTTATTAAAAGATGTTTGGCCTGATGCCAACCCGAATGGATTTGGACATGTTCTGGAGCAACATATTGTAAAAAGGTTTCATAACGGCTTTTTAGCTGCTGTTAACTATGAGTTTGATAAATATGATTTGCTATTGGAAGCTAAAAATTCTACATATGGAACAGTCTGGCCTATGTACACTTAGATTCGTAAACTAGATAAGTATGTCGGGTTAAATCGATACCTAACAACTTTTTTCTTTATAGAATCATACGCTGCCGCTGGGCGTTCATTTTCTTTGTTTGCCCAAAGAAAACGAACCAAACAAAAGGGCCCTGTACGGTTCACCTACATCGGTAACAAATTAATTCAACTACATGGGTTACACCCGAATAGTCCAATAACTTGTATCGCCACCCCTTACTTTGCGTTGGTCAAACCCGCCCAGTCTCACTGGGCCAAAGTAAATATCCCAAACCCCATCCGCCACCTGCTCCATACCAATGTACTCACCAGACAATAAATGAGAGACATATACCTGACCACCTCCCCAATAAACGACACCTGTCCGAGTCACCTTCAACACATCAAAATAATCTGGATAATGGATTGGCTCTAACTTATCAGGATAAGCCCTTTCAGATACCGTGTACTGGGAGCCAGGTGTTTGTTGTTGCAAAGCTTCATGGGGACGCTGTTGATTATACGCCTGACAGAATGCCTCGAACTGTTGCTGCTGCGCAGCCATTGAATGACTGACAGGCTGATGTTTAATATCCTGTTTCAAGGTGCGATGCATCCGCTCATGCTGACCATTTTGCTGAGGCCTGCCGGGCTGAATTCGTTCGGGATGAATGCCCAACTTAATCCACCAAATACTTAATGCCGATAAGCCGCCCGCCGCTTTACTGGCAAACGGCACCCCATTATCGCTGCGAATACGTAGAGGTAGCCCAAACTCCCTGAATACCTGTTCAAAACAACGCCTAGTCGAATCAGTCGCCGTTGTTTTCAAACCGATGCAAGCCAGTAAGAAACGACTATGATGATCCATAACGGTTAAGGGATAACACCATTGCCCATTCCCTAATTTAAACTGACCTTTAAAATCTACACTCCACACCTGATTCGACGCATTCACAGACTTAAATGGCTCTTGGTAAGATGCGACACGTCGGCGTTTTCGTCGTTTATCGACAAGACCTTCCCGGTTGAGCACATTGTAAATCGTGGTTAATGAGGGAGGCTCCAGGTTGGGAAAACGTATTCTCAGACGGGCCTGAATTTTCTTGGGACCTGGCTGGACGCGAGAAGCTGTCCTGATATCAAGGATAGCTTGCTTGATGGCATAGGGTATCGTTTGGGGATGACTAAAAGGCCGTCGGGATTGTTCAGCCATCCCATCGAGTCCTTTAGCCTGATAACGTTGTAACCACTTGTAACCCGTCTTTCGACTGATCTGGTATCGTCGGCACAACTCACTAAAACTACCTCCGGCGCCGCGTAGATAATCTGCAATAAATAAAATTCGTTCTTCCATTGGTTTCACATCTCGCCAAGGCATGAGCACCTCCGTTGTTGATGCTCATGATTTAAACCATGTGTTACCTATGTAGTTGAACTTTTTTGTTACCGATGTTCTTGATTCGTACAGCACCCGATATTGCCTTTTATCCAAGAATTAAACTTGGCTGATGGCGTGGTCGAAAACTCGCTGCGCTCAAACACTCGACCACTCAATCCATCAACCAAGCCCAATTTTTGGCGGCAATAGACGGGAGGGTTGGGAGCTTTTTTAATCCCCGTTTGTGCTGGCGAGGAGTGACATTTATTCAGGTCTGAGGGAGGCTAGTGTTTGAGCGCAGCGAGTTTTAGTCGACCGCCTGAATCAATGTTATGACGAGTGGAGCCGTAGGCCAGCACGGTGGGGTGCCCTAGGGTTGTTAGGGAAATGGGCAAGCATTTCCCTGACTCGCCAGCAAGGCGAAATAGCTTGCAAATAAATCAACGCTCATCGGAAGCCTGAACGGGAATCTAAACAAAATCCAAATTTCGCCTTGAAATCAAATTTTTCACCCCCAGATTGACGGTCTGTGATTAGCAAACCGGAATGATTCAATCATGAGCAACGAAGAAATCGAAAAGCCAGATGTAGAAGCAAATGAGCAAGCTGACACTGAGGCATCAGCAGAAACTGAAAAAACGACTGAACAGTTACTGGAAGAAGCGCAACAACAAGCCGAAGAAAACTGGAATCAAGTGTTATTGGCTCGCGCTGATCTGGAAAACGTTCGTCGTCGTCATGCACGAGACCTGGAAAACGCCCATAAACATGCTTTAGATAAATTTGTGAATGAGCTTTTACCTATTTGTGACAGCCTTGAACTTGGCCTGAATGCCGCCAAGTCAGAATCAGCTACTTTAGAGGCTGTGCGTGATGGCATGAGTATGACGATGAAAATGTTACTCGACAATATTGGCAAACTCGGACTGGAGCAAGTTGATCCTGTTGGACAGCCGTTTGATCCTGAATTACATCAAGCCGTTTCTATGCAGCCGGCAGATGGTATCGAGGCCAATCATGTGATCAGCGTGATGCAAAAAGGATATAGCTTCAATGGTCGTTTACTGCGACCTGCAATGGTTGTGGTCTCTCAATAAAAAATAGATTCGGGGCTTGAAATTTAAATTTTGCCCCCCAATTACATACCCGAAGGCTGCATAAATAGTCAGCAAGAATAAGATTGATGGAGTATAAAAATGGGAAAAATTATTGGTATTGACTTAGGAACAACAAATTCCTGTGTCGCAGTGATGGAAGATGGTAAAGCGCGCGTTATCGAAAACAGCGAAGGCGATCGCACTACGCCATCAATCATCGCTTTCACAAAAGATGAAGAAGTTTTAGTGGGTCAGTCTGCGAAGCGTCAAGCAGTTACCAACCCTAATAACACACTCTACGGCATCAAGCGTTTGATCGGCCGTAAATTCAAAGAAGATGTCGTTCAGCGCGATATCGACATGGTGCCTTACAAAATCGTTGAAGCAGACAATGGTGATGCCTGGGTTTCTGTAAATGACAAAAAAATGGCACCACCTGAAATTTCAGCACGTGTTCTGATGAAAATGAAGAAAACAGCTGAAGAGTTTTTAGGTGAAGAAGTGACTGAAGCTGTTGTCACTGTACCTGCTTACTTTAACGACTCACAACGTCAAGCCACTAAAGATGCGGGTAAAATTGCCGGTTTAGAAGTCAAACGTATTATCAACGAACCTACCGCTGCAGCACTGGCCTATGGTATGGACAAAAAACGCGGTGACTCTACCGTGGTTGTCTATGACTTAGGTGGTGGTACATTCGACGTATCAATCATCGAGATAGCGGATATTGAAGGCGAGCACCAGTTTGAAGTATTAGCGACTAACGGTGATACATTCCTGGGTGGTGAAGACTTTGACCAACGCATCATTGACTATTTAGTCGCAGAGTTCAAAAAAGACCAAGGTGTTGATCTGGCAAAAGATCCACTGGCTCTGCAACGTCTGAAAGATGCGGCTGAAAAAGCGAAGATCGAATTATCTTCAAGCCAGCAAACAGATATCAATCTGCCTTACATCACAGCTGATGCATCAGGTCCTAAACACATGGAAATGCGTTTAACTCGTGCCAAGCTGGAATCACTGGTTGAAGACCTGATTTCACGCAGCATGGAGCCATGTAAAATGGCACTGAAAGATGCCGGCTTATCAACGTCTGAAATCAGCGATGTGATTTTAGTCGGTGGTCAAACCCGTATGCCTAAAGTACAGGAAGCGGTTAAAGACATGTTCGGTAAAGAGCCTCGCCGTGATGTGAATCCTGACGAAGCGGTGGCAGTGGGTGCGGCTATCCAAGCGGCTGTACTTTCTGGTGATGTCAAAGACGTATTATTACTAGACGTTACACCACTGAGCCTGGGTATCGAAACCATGGGTGGCGTGATGACCAAACTGGTTGAGAAAAACACCACGATTCCTACTAAAGCGAATCAAGTGTTCTCAACGGCAGAAGACAATCAACCTGCAGTGACCATTCATGTACTTCAAGGTGAGCGTGAAATGGCATCAGCGAATAAATCACTGGGCCGTTTTGACTTGGCGGATATTCCTCCAGCACCACGTGGTACACCACAAATCGAAGTGACATTTGATATTGATGCTAACGGTATTCTCAACGTATCAGCAGCGGATAAAGCGACAGGCAAAAAACAATCTATCGTGATTAAAGCCTCTAGTGGTTTATCAGATGAAGAAGTTGAGAAAATGGTGAAAGATGCGGAAGCGCATGCGGATGAAGATCGTAAATTCCATGAGCTTGTCACTGTACGTAACCAAGCTGATGCATTGATTCACGGCACAGAAAAATCACTTAAAGATTTAGGTGATAAAGTTGAGGCTGACGAAAAAGAAAAAATCGAATCAGCGATTGCCGCTTTACAAGAAGCCATCAAAGGCGAAGACAAAGACGACATTGAAGCGAAAACAACCGCTTTAAGTGAAGTCGCTGGCAAACTGGCAGAACGTGCTTATGCTGAAAATGCGGAAGCTGGTGCTGCAGATGCCGGTCAAGCTGATGATGCGAAAGCTGGTGATGATGTTGTCGACGCAGAGTTTGAAGAAGTCGACGACGATAAGAAAAAATAATCTTTAACAAGATTATGTTGAGCATGGCAAACAGGCGTCAGGAATCTCCGGCGCCTGTTTTGTCGTTTTAGGTAGTTGGGAAAAAGAATAATGGCCAAAAAAGACTATTATGAAGTTTTAGAATTATCACGCACGGCGACTGAAGCTGAGATTAAAAAAGCCTACCGTCGCATGGCGATGAAATATCATCCGGACAGAAATCCTGATGATGCTGAAGCTGAGTCCAAGTTTAAGGAAGCCAAAGAAGCCTACGAAATTTTATCTGACAGCCAGAAGCGGGCTGCTTATGACCAGTTCGGTCATGAAGGTGTCGACCAATCCATGGGCGGTGGCTTTAGAAGCAGTGGCGGCTTCAGCGATATTTTTGGTGATGTATTCAATGATATCTTTGGCGGTGGAGGTGGCGGCCGGCAACAAGCCTATCGTGGTGCTGATTTAAGATATCGACTTGATTTGTCATTGGAAGATGCTGTGGCGGGAACCACGGCGACTATTCGCATACCAGTCAATGTTGAATGTAACACCTGTGATGGTTCTGGTGCGAAGAAAGGGACACAACCCGTCACGTGTACTACCTGTGGTGGGCATGGTCAGGTTCGAATTCAGCAAGGTTTCTTTACCATGCAGCAAACCTGCCCACATTGTCGTGGTACCGGAAAGATGATCAAAGAGCCTTGTCCGGATTGTCATGGTGAAGGGCTGGTTCAAGAAGAGAAAACCTTACAGGTCAAAGTGCCTGCTGGTGTCGATACCGGCGACCGAATTCGACTCTCAGGTGAAGGTGAAGCGGGCACCCATGGTGCACCTGCTGGAGATCTTTACGTGGAAGTATCGGTAAATCGTCATGACGTGTTTACCCGTGATGGCACGAATTTATTCTGCGATGTACCTTTAAGTTTTGTCACTGCTGCGTTGGGTGGTGAAGTGGAAGTACCCACGCTGGAAGGTAAGGCTAATCTTAAGATCCCAGAGGGCACGCAAACCGGACAACAATTCCGACTTAAAGGTAAAGGTGTTCAGTCAGTTCGTGGCGGCGCAACCGGTGATCTTTTATGCCGGGTTATCATCGAAACACCGGTGAAATTATCAAAGAAACAAAAAGAGTTACTGCAAGAGTTTGAGGGCGATCTGCAAGGCGGTGGTGAAAAGCATAACCCGAAACACAGCTCCTGGTTGGATGCGGTAAAACGTTTTTTTGAATAAGATGATGTGTTGTCATCACTAGGTGAAATGAAAAAGGAATAAATATGGCAACTAAGATTGCGATAAATGGCGCTGCTGGCAGAATGGGACGCTGTTTGATTCAGGCTGTAGAACAGACTGAGGGCTTAGCTCTCAGTGCAGCGATCGATCGTGCCGATTCATCATTAATCGGGGCAGATGCAGGTGAAGTCGCAGGCGTTGGCAAGTTAGGTATTGCGATTAGCTCGGATATTGAGCAGGCCACAAAAGACTCCGACATCATTATTGATTTCACTTTGCCCGAAGTGACCATGGCTTTATTGCCGTTTTGTGTGGCTAATCAATGTCGACCTGTTATCGGCACAACGGGGTTTGATGCAGACCAAAAACAAGCCATCGACGATGCGGCCAAACAAGTTGCCACTATCCTGGCGCCGAATATGAGTGTTGGGGTGAACTTATCATTAAAACTATTAGATATGGCTGCCCGGGTATTGGGGGATGACGTTGATATCGAAATAGTGGAAGCCCACCATCGCCATAAGGTAGATGCACCGTCTGGAACGGCATTGCGTATGGGCGAAGTGGTGGCTGATGCCTTAGGCCGTGATTTGAAAACATGTGCGGTATATGGTCGTGAAGGCCGCACAGGTGAGCGTGACAGAGATACCATCGGTTTTGCGACAGTACGTGCTGGCGATATTGTTGGTGATCACACCGTTATGTTTGCGGCAGAAGGTGAGCGGGTTGAAATCACCCACAAAGCCTCAAGCCGTATGACGTTTGCTTTTGGTGCCATGCGGGCATCAAGCTGGTTAATGCAAAAACAAAATGGTTTGTTTGATATGCAGGATGTCTTGGGCTTGTCATAACATCACTTATTCATGCTGCTGTCACTTGCCCGATGTAGTAGCTGAATTTATTTTCTAATACCCTGCTTGATGCAGGGTATTGTACTTTTCTTTCAACTTGCTTATATAATCGAACCAACTTTTTAATAGGTTGGATTGATGGCACCACATGCTCAGATTCTTATAGTTGACGACGTCCCTGACAATATTCAGGTCGCTATGAGCTTACTGAGGGAAGACAGCTATGAGTTTTCCTTTGCCAATAGTGGTGAAAAAGCACTGTCAATTCTGCAAAACGATGATGCTGCGTTTGATCTGATTCTGCTCGACATCATGATGCCTGGCTTAGATGGCTATGAAACCTGTCAGCGTATAAAAAGCCAAACTCAACTCAAAGACATTCCAATCATTTTTCTCACCGCAAAAGCGGATGTGGATTCTATAGCCAGAGCTTTTAAAGTCGGTGGGGTCGATTATGTGACCAAGCCTTTTCATGCCGCTGAACTCCTTGCTCGTGTTAGAACGCATGTCCAGTTATATCAGACAAAAAAATGGCTTGAGAAGCAAAATATTGATCTGGAAACAAAATCCCGTTTTGCACAGGCGCGCTTATTATCTGAGTTAGAAAATAGCCAAAAAGAACTCATCTGGTTTCTAACTGAATTGATGGAATCCACATCAGATGAAACAGGTAAACACATTCGTCGGGTAGCTGAGATTTCTGCACTCTTGGCCAAACTGCATCCCACATTAAGCGATACTGATGCCGATACTCTTTACCATGCCTCACCCATGCATGATATCGGCAAGATGACAGTCCCTCATGAGATTCTTCACAAGCCAGGAAAATACACGCCAGAAGAATTTGAGGTGATGAAATCGCATACGACAAACGCGTATAAATTATTATCAGGTTCCAAACGAAAATTAATTAAATCAGCCGCGATTATTGCCTATCAGCATCATGAAAAATGGGATGGGAGCGGTTATCCCCGTGGTTTAAAAGGATCTGACATACACATCTATGGGCGAATTGTTGCTCTGGCGGATGTATTTGATGCCTTGACTCATCAACGTTGCTATAAAACAGCCTGGACAGTTGATGATGCGGTTGCTTTCATCCAGGAACAGCGCGGTTTTCACTTTGATCCTGAGTTAGTCGACTTGATGATAAGCCACCTCGATCAGTTTGCTGACATTGTTAAATAGATGCTTATAAGATGAATTATCCTTTAGTAACCACAAGAATGACATTAATCACAACGTTCATTCTGTTACTGAATTCAATCCTCATCTTCTATAGTCCAACTGTCCAATCCGCCGCGGAAACAGTCCGAGCTCAGTACCAATCACCTGTGCTATTAACGAAAGAAGAAATTGCCTGGATAGACACCCATCCTGAAATTATTGTGGGGGCCGGGAGTGAATGGCCACCTTATGATTTTGTGAACGAAAATAATCAATACATCGGTATTGCCAGGGATTATCTCAACATCGTTTCTTCATTAACAGGCTTAAAATTTACCTATGAAACGGAAGGCTCTTGGCGTGATCATCTAAAACAGTTTGTTGATGGAGAGATTGATTTATTACCTGCAGTATTTATGACGCAGGAAAAAATGGCTTATATGACATTCTCCAGTCCGTATCATGAGGCTGTTGAATATTTTTTTATTCGTAATGACATTAAACTCGACAATAAAAACTCGCTGGATGGATTGCGAGTGGCTTTACCAAAAGATGACTCCAGAATTAGTACGATCAAACGCTATTTCCCCAGGCTTAATATCATTGAAACCGGCTCATCAGATGAGGCTATCCACTTAGTCCTGAATGGCGATGCCGAACTGTTATACGACACTTATGCTGTTTTGAGCTACAAACTTGATAACAAAGCTATTTTGAATATCGAACCATTACAGTCGACACGCTATTTAGGGAGTGAGAATCTCTACATGGCTACGCAAAAATCAGAGCCGATGTTGTCATCAATTATTGATAAAGCTTTACTTGCGATATCAGCAGTACAGAAACGTAGTATCGATGATAAATGGTTTAAACGAAATATTACTGATGAGGCCGTATCGAAGAATATTATTTTGTCACCGAGTGAACAATTCTGGTTAAACGAGCATAAAACAATTCGTTTTACCGGTGACCCTAACTGGTTGCCATATGAAGCCTTTGATAAAGATGGAAATTATATCGGTATTGTTGCTGAGTATTTGCAACTGATAGAAAACAAACTGGGCATCACTATTGAGTACGTGCCTACTTCCACTTGGGCAGAGTCAATTGAGCTTATTAAAGCAGGTAAGGTCGATATGATTTCAGAAACCAGTGATTCAACACTGGGTCAGTTTCTGACCTTTACCAGGCCATATTTAAACAGTCCAATAGTCATTGTCATGCGTGATGATAATGTTTATGTCGAAAATATCTCGTCAATAAAAAAGAAAAAAATTGCCGTGATTCATGAATATGGCTATGTAGATAATATTCGTAGTCAGTATCCAGATATCAACTTTATTGAAGTCATGTCGATTCAAGAGGGCTTGACTGCCGTGTCTACTGGAAAAGTAGATGCATTAATAGCCACACTGGCTCAGGCCAGTTATCACATTGCCGAAATGAGTATTAACAACATACGCATAGTAGGGGAAACCGGCTTCAAAACCTCATTGGCATTTGGGTTTAGCGAGGCTTATCAACCGATGGTTAGCCTTTTTAACCGGGCCTTTAATGCTATCTCACTCGCAGATAAGCAACGCATACTTGATGACTGGGGGAAAGATAAATATGCGGCGATTGTCGATTACAGTTTGATGTTGAAAATTGTGATCTTGTTTTTAGTTGTGGTGGCTTGGATTTTATTCTGGAATAGAAAACTAGCCGCTCAAGTCCGCTTACGTGAGGCTGCCGAAGCACAAACAAAAACCTTGATTGATCATATGCCCTTACAGATTGCCGTGACACATTTTGACGGTCAGATCATCACTGCTAACCCTCAGGCATTATTAGACTACAACATGCAGCTGGATGAATTACCTCAGTTTAATATTCTGAGTTTTTATTCGAACCCGAAACAACGTGAAGAAGTACTTAATGAGATAAAAACCCAAGGGTTTGTGGATCAAAAGATCGTCGAATTCAAAAAAATGGACGGTGAAGAACGCTCGATGATGGTATCTATTATGCCCATCAAATACCAAGGGCAGGAGGCGTTATTAGGTATCGCTGTAGATATGACGGATCGGATCGAGATGGAGGCTCAACTCGTCGAGGCGAAGGAAAAAGCGGAAGTGGCTAACCGTACAAAATCTGAGTTTCTTGCCAATATGAGCCATGAAATNNAGCATTTTTCAATAAGTTTAAGCCCGCGCGTTACTTCATATTTGCATGGAGTATGCTCGCCACCGGCGCAGTTATAGGTATGTTAAGCCTTATCGGAATTTTACCTTCCAACGACTTCACCACCTATTGTTTTCAAGTGGGTGTTTTCTTAGAAGCAGGCCTCTTTTCATTTGCGTTAATGGAGAAAAGCAGAGGGCAACTAGAAAGCGAAGTTGAGCAGGCAACTAACGATTTACGCAATAATATGGAGCTGATTGAAGAGCAGAATGCGCGTTTAGATATTGCCCGTAAAGACGCGATAAAGGCAAGTAACGTTAAATCTCAATTCCTGGCCAATATGAGCCATGAAATCCGGACGCCGATGAATGCCATTATTGGCTTTACCGAGTTGCTCTATGAGCAGGTTAAAGACAATAAGTTGAAATCCTATGTAAAAACGATTCAGTCGGCTGGCAATGATTTAATGTTATTAATTAATGACATTTTGGATTTATCCAAAATCGAAGCCGGAAAACTCGACATACAATATGCTGCCACCAACCCGCATGTCTTGTTTGAAGAGTTATCGCATATATTCAGTGTGCCATTACGGAATAAAGGTGTTGAACTGATTCTGGAAGTCGATTCAGACATTCCTCATAGTCTGATGCTGGATGTGGTTCGTCTGCGTCAGGTATTACTCAACTTACTGGGAAATGCGGTTAAATTTACTCAGTCAGGTCGAATAACGATGCGGGCAAGTGTCGAGAGCGCTGTGGGTAGTCATCTAAAATTACGAATTGATATTGAAGATACTGGTTTAGGCATACCTGAGGATCAGTTAGAGCGAATATTTGAAGACTTTCATCAAACGCCTGGTCAGGACAATGCAAAATTTGGCGGAACGGGGCTCGGTTTATCCATTTGTAGTCGTCTGATTAAACTAATGGGTGGAGCTCTCACAGTGAAAAGTGAAGTAGGTAAGGGGTCTACTTTTACGGTGCATCTGAATAACGTTGTCGTCGCATCAATTGCCGCTGATTCAAGCTTGAAGCAGTACTCGGCATCTTCACTGCCTGTGTTTTCACCTGCAACTATTCTTGTGGTGGATGATATTGAAGATAACCGTCGTTTGGTCACGGAAAGCTTTTCCTCTTCTGCGCTAGAGATTGTAGAAGCTGAAAATGGTAAAGAGGCCGTCGCAGCCGTAAAAGCCCAGGGTATTGATTTGATTCTGATGGATCTGCGTATGCCTGTGATGGATGGGTATCAGGCAGCAGAGAAAATTAAAGCGGAATTTAATATCCCAATCATCGCCCTGACAGCATCTGTAATGAAAGATGACTTCGAACGTCTTAAATCAGAGCATTTTGATGACCATATCCGTAAGCCGGTCAAAAAGTCTGAACTTTACAGCAAGCTGGCAGAATTTTTAGAACATGAAGCTTCGATACCTAACGGATCTGAAGAGACTCGTGGCCTGACATTGTCCGATCATGAAATGGCCGTATTACCAGTGATCCTTAGCTTTATGGAGAGCAAAATGCCGATTTGGAAAATGGTCAATGAAAGCAACAATATGAGTGAAATTAAACGTTTTGCTGCTGATCTGAAGCAAATCGCAGAGAAAGAAACATTCACGCCATTAGCTCATTACGCGCAACAGCTTCTAGAAAAAGTGGAAGTCTTTGACATTGAGGGCATGACTGAACTGTTGACAGACTACCCTTCTCTTTATCAGCAACTTAGCCAGTCTGCTTAATATTTCTGTGCTCTGAGTTTCGCCACTTCGGCACCCGAGACATCTCCTGCTCTGAGTCTTATTTCGGTCAGTAACTGCCAGAAACGCTTAAGCAGTACATTATTACCAGATGATAAGGAGACACCTTTAAGCGCGACCTGTTCTGCAAGGTCATAATCTTCCAGACTCATATGGGTCTGAGCGAGTGAGTAATACACTTTAGGATCCCGCGGTGCTATACGTTGAGCTCGCTGCAAGTTGTTTTGTGCACTCCGTAAGTCACCACTTACTCTCGCTTGTTCCGCTTTATCCAGTAACGCCACGACAGCAGGACTTTGTTTTATCGGTGTTTGTACCTGGGGGGATGGTGCTGGCTGAGCAGATCTTGGCTGTTCAGGAGTAACGTCCTCTACTGGCGGGTAGGCAGGTGTTTCCGGCGGCTGTGGCAGTGTCGGTTCGCTGCTTCGATCATCCACGGGTGGTTGAGATGGTTGGTAAGGTGTTGTTGAACATGCCGCAAGCATACTTAACATCAACCCCGTCATGAAAAAGCGTAAAGCAGAATTTGTCATTATTAACCCTTATTGAAACCAATCTTTAATCCAGTCCAGTGACCGAGTCACCGGATTAGATTGCTGTCCTGGCTGAGTGACACATTCAGACATTTCGACAGGCTCTGTTCCCGAGATGAAAGGCAGTTGTCGGGAATGTTCACATTCTTGAGCGGATAAAAGGCCCGTTTGTGTGTCTATCCAGAGCCATTTTATATCGTCTGGCAATGGTGCCTCAAACGAATCCAGAGGCTGACTCCTCATAAAGTTTTTCCAGACACGCAACGCACCGCCTGAACCAGTGAATGGTAAGGGGGAATTATCATCCTGACCAAGCCATACCACGGCGAGTCGGTTATTGCTGAACCCTGCAAACCAGCTATCTCGTTGATCATCGGTTGTGCCCGTCTTACCGGCAGTATTGATATGGCTGGGTAAACTGGAATAAATGCTGGCAGCTGTGCCACTGTGAGTGACTTCTTGCATGGCCGTTTGAATCAGGTAAACATCATCTGCATCGATAGTCTGACGCAGTTGAAATGGGTAGCTGGATAGTGCTTCACCGTGACTGTCTGTAACCGTGCGAATAGCTCGGGCAGGCGTCTGGAAACCATTGGCAGCAATGGTTTGATACATGGTCGCGACTTCAAGTGGTGACAAGCCCTGAGCACCCAATAAAAGCGAGGGATAGGCATCTAGCTTACGTTTAATGCCTAATCGGTTCAACGTATTAATGACCTCATCCAAGCCTGCTTCCATTCCAAGGCGAACGGTGGCTATGTTGTAAGAATGAGCTAAGGCATCAATCAGTAAAACATCCTCATGGGATTGTTTGCTGAAGTTCTTTGGTTTCCATGTTTGACCATTGGGAAGTGTCAGAGTGAAGCTTGAATCATCCACCATACTGGCCAGTGTTTTACCTTGTTCTAAGGCTGTTAAATACACGGCAGGTTTTACCAACGAGCCGATGGGGCGTACAGAGTCCAATGCGCGATTAAAGCCTTTATAGCGTGTATTTTTGTCACCTATGACCGCTAGGACTTCACCCGTTTGTGGGTCTGTCACTACCATACTGCCCTGTAGCGATTTCAATTTAGAGCCATGGTGTTGTTGCAGACTCGTAATGGTGGATTTTAAAGATGACTCAGCATGACTTTGAGTGATCGGATCCAGGCTGGTATAGACCCGTAGCCCTTCTGAGTTCAGATCTTCATCACGATAATCACGACGTAATTGTCGTTTCACTAAGTCCAAAAAGGCAGGATACGCTTCTTTTAATAGTGTGCCTTTCTCGACAACATCAAGGCTGGCATTTCTCGCTTGCTGATATTGTTGCTGTGTAATTTTATCTTGCTCATACAAAACTTTTAGCACCAGATTGCGTCGATTTTTTGCTCGCTCAGGGTGGCGCCTTGGGTCGTAATAAGAAGGCCCCTTCACCAGGCCGGCAAGTAATGCTAACTGATGCAGTTTCAACTCTTGTAGTGGTTGTGCGAAAAAGTAATGTGCACCCAAACCGAAACCATGAATGGCACGTGCGCCATCTTGTCCCAGATAGACTTCATTCAGATAGGCTTCCAAAATGTCATCTTTGTCGTAGTGCAGCTCTAACAATAAAGCCATCGGAATTTCGAGTAGCTTTCTAACCAGACTACGGTCAGAGGTGAGATAGAAGTTCTTAATAAGCTGTTGAGTCAGGGTACTACCGCCCTGAACAAAACTACCAGCCTTAATATTGGCAACCATAGCTCGGGCTATGCCTTTGGGGGAGATGCCATGATGCTGGTAAAAATCTCTGTCTTCGATAGCGATTAAAGCTTCGCTCAACATCGGAGGGGCATCTTTTAACTGAATAAGATCCCGGTCTTCATTATTAAGTGGGTAGATGCCTCCTATCAGAACAGGTTCAAGGCGAACCAATGGCACATCCTGACCTTGATAATCTCTTAGGCGTGTTACACCTTCAGCATTAAAGTCGAGAATGAGTTTTCTTGCCGGCTCCATGCCATCGCTAAAACGAAAGCCACGTGTGGCGATGATGGCCTTCGATGAGGAGAAGGCGGCCTGGCCAGGCTGTGCGGCTTTTGAACGAAATTGATACCCCAAACCTTTTAATTCAATTTTCAGGTCGGAGAGTGAGACAGGAGCCCCGGCATACAACTCTAATGGGCGAGCATATACCTTGGCAGGAACAGCCCAGCGCTTGCCTTCAAACTGACTACGAATCTGAACATCAAGGAAAAGGGTTAATAAGCCAAGTAGAACCAGTAGAGTAAAAGCAATTTTCAGCAAACTTGAGCGGCTGATAAACCCCGTTTGTTTTTTTCTACGTGGTGATGACTTTTTTGAGCGGGTACGCTTTTTAGAAGGCGCTTTTTTTTGAGCCATGAAATTCTCAGCTAGGAAATGAACCTGATTAAAGGTAGTAATTCAATAAATACATTAAAACATGATGTTGGCATGAAGTGATAACAGTTCACCTTAATATGCGATGTTCAGCTTGAGGCGATCAAAGAAACCGCGCAGTGCCAGAAATTATTCTATTTCTGCTGCGATTGGCTGAGAGGAATTTCATCGGTGCCTCATCTAAGTCATTACTTTTTTTACAGATCATCGCAAAGGGCAAGGCTAAAAATCGCTGACAGCTTCATTTCGCATTATGTAAATTGTCTGGTAATATGCAGAACTCCAAAAGAGTTTCATGCGTCGTTTTTCATCTTAAACGACATAAAGTATAACTGTAGTGAGCGTTTATGGCTTTAGAGACACCAGTCTGTGAATTTGGTTTGCCTGCTGTGGATTTTTCTCTGCCAGGAACAGACGGTAAAATCTGGACATTAGAAGACTGTCGTGGTGAAAATGGATTGTTAGTTATGTTCATTTGTAACCATTGTCCTTATGTAAAAGCGGTAATAGATAGATTGGTACGTGATACGAATGAGTTGAAAGCATTAGGTATCAATTCTGTCGCGATTATGTCTAATGATGTGAACGAGTACCCTGAAGACGCGTTCGACAATATGAAACAGCTTGCGATACAGCAAGCGTTCTCATTTCCATATCTGTACGACGAAACACAACAGGTTGCCCAGGCTTATGGTGCAGTCTGCACACCCGATTTTTTTGGTTATAACAGTGATTTGCAACTACAATATCGCGGTCGTTTGGATGCCAGTAGAAAAGAAGCCGCAGCATCTGATGTCAGACGAGATTTGTTTGAAGCAATGAAACAAGTGGCAGAAACAGGCCACGGCCCAGAAAATCAAATACCTAGTATGGGTTGCTCGATCAAATGGCGGGCAGCTTAATTTTTTTTAATAGGAGAATGTAGATAATGGCTACACGTAGACATTTAGCTAATGCAATCCGTGCGCTCAGCATGGATGCAGTACAAAAGGCAAACTCGGGTCACCCCGGTGCGCCTATGGGTATGGCAGATATTGCCGAAGTGTTATGGAATGACCATTTAAAACACAACCCAAATAACCCAAATTGGGCTGATCGTGACCGTTTCATCCTATCTAATGGTCACGGTTCAATGTTGATTTATTCATTGTTGCATTTGTCAGGTTATGACTTGCCAATGGATTCACTCAAAACATTCCGTCAATTACATTCACAATGTGCGGGTCACCCAGAGTATGGTTATGCACCAGGTGTTGAAACAACAACAGGTCCATTAGGTCAAGGTATCACCAACGGTGTTGGTTTTGCGATGGCTGAAAAACTGATGGCTGATCAATTCAACAAGCCAGGTCATGACATCGTTAACCACCACACTTATGTCTTCATGGGCGATGGTTGTTTAATGGAAGGTGTTTCTCATGAAGCATGTGCTCTTGCTGGTACATGGGGTCTGGGTAATCTGATCGCATTCTGGGATGACAACAACATCTCTATCGACGGTCACATTGATGGCTGGTACACAGATGACACTGTTAAACGTTTCGAAGCTTACGGCTGGCACGTTCAATCAGTAGATGGTCACGACTCTGATGCAATCAATGCAGCTATTGAAGCAGCGAAAAAAGTCACTGACAAACCTTCACTGATCTGCTGTAAAACCATCATCGGTTTCGGTTCACCAAACAAATCAGCTAGCCATGATTGCCATGGTGCGGCATTAGGTGAAGAAGAAGTTGCATTAACTCGTAAAGAGTTAGGTTGGGACTACGAACCTTTTGTTATTCCTGAAGACGTTTATGCGGGTTGGGATGCGAAAGCGAAAGGTGATGCTGCGGAAGCTGAATGGAACAAAAAATTCGACGCTTATGCTGCTGAATACCCAGAATTAGCTGCTGAATTTAAACGCCGCATGGCAGGTGAATTACCCGCTGACTGGAAACAATTCACAGATAAAATGATCGCTGATTTCAACGATAAAGCAGAAAGCGTTGCTTCACGTAAAGCATCACAAAACGTTATCACTGCTTTAGCACCTGAATTACCAGAATTTATCGGTGGTTCTGCTGACTTAACAGGTTCTAATCTGACAAGCTGTTCAAGCTTCAAACATGTTTCTGGTAAAGAGTCAGGTAACTACATTTCATACGGTGTTCGTGAGTTTGGTATGTATGCCATCATGAATGGTATGGCACTGCACGGTGGTTTACTGCCTTACGGTGGTACGTTCCACATGTTCTCTGACTATGCTAAGTCTGCACTGCGTATGGCGGCATTGATGAAACAACGCACAATCGCTATCTTAACTCATGACTCTATTGGTCAGGGTGAAGACGGTCCTACTCACCAACCAATCGAAAACACAGCGGGTCTGCGTTACATTCCTAACATGGATGTATGGCGTCCTTCTGATGAAACTGAAGTGGCTGTTGCTTGGGTTGCTGCGGTTGAACGTAAAGATGGTCCTTCAAGCTTAGTATTAAGCCGTCAAGGTATTCCTGGTCGTAAACACGACACAGCTGACTTTGAAGGTATCCGTAAAGGTGCTTATGTTCTGTCTGAAGCAGAAGGCGGCGCAGCGGATGTCATCATTATCGCGACAGGTTCTGAAGTTGACTTAGCGGTTAAAGCACAAGAAGAACTGAAAGCTGACGGTGTGAAAGCACGCGTTGTTTCTATGCCTTCTACTAACGTGTTTGATCGTCAAGACCAAGCTTACAAAGACAGCGTATTAACACCAGGTGTTAAACGTGTATCTGTTGAAGCGGGTGTGACTGACTTCTGGCGCAAGTATGTTGGCCTGGAAGGTGGTGTTGTTGGTATCGACACATTTGGTGAATCTGCGCCAGGTGGTGTGTTGATGAAACACTTCGGCTTCACCGTTGAAAATGTCGTTAAGACAGTTAAATCAGTACTGTAATTATTACTGGTTTAGAAATGAAGTAAAGAGATTGAACCAGTGGGCATCTGCTCACTGGTTTTTCTCTCTCTAAAGCTCGAAAGTCTAATAAGTGAAATTTCAAACTGAGATTTCAGTTCTTAGACAGACGGATATAGTGATAGGGGACTAAGCATGACGATTAGAGTCGGTATAAACGGTTTTGGCCGTATTGGTCGCATGGCGTTTCGTGCAGCCATCAAAGATTTTACAGATATTGAAGTGGTCGCTATCAATGATTTGTTAGATCCAGAGTATCTGGCCTACATGCTCAAATATGATTCTGTACATGGTCGCTTCCATGGTGAAGTCGAAGTCAGAGACGGCAACCTGGTGGTCAATGGTAAAACTATTCGCATTACTGCCGAACGTAACCCAGCAGACTTAAAATGGGATGAAGTCGGCGCTGATCTAATCATCGAATGTACAGGTTTTTTCCTGACTGAAGAAAGTTGTCAGGCACATATTGAGGCGGGTGCTAAAAAAGTGGTGCAGTCTGCGCCATCAAAAGATCACACACCGATGTTTGTTTTCGGGGTTAATCACAAAGATTATGACGGTCAGTCAATTGTGTCTGCCGCATCCTGTACAACCAATGCCCTAGCGCCTGTTGCCAAAGTATTACACGATAACTTTGGTATTAAGCGCGGCTTGATGACCACCGTCCACGCGGCGACAGCGACTCAAAAAACAGTCGATGGCCCATCAATGAAAGATTGGCGTGGTGGTCGTGGCATTTTAGAAAATATCATCCCATCATCAACTGGTGCTGCGAAAGCGGTCGGTAAAGTTCTACCTGATTTGAATGGCAAATTAACGGGTATGGCTTTCCGTGTGCCCACGTCGGATGTCTCTGTTGTGGATTTGACGGTTGAACTGGAAAAAGACGCAAGCTACGACGATATCTGCACAGCGATGAAAGCAGCCTCAGACGCTGAATTAAAAGATGTACTCGGTTATACAGATGAAAGCGTAGTATCAACAGACTTCCGTGGTCATACTGCGCCTTCTAACTTTGATGCGGGTGCGGGTATCGCACTGGACAAGACCTTCGTAAAAGTGGTTGCATGGTATGACAATGAATATGGTTATACTTGCAATATGATGCGTCTTGTTCAATACGTCGGTCGTTAATTCATTCTTTTTCCAATAAAAAAACGAAGGCTTTCTGAATCCAGAAAGCCTTTTTTTATGGTCAAACTGTTCTAGAACGTTATACTTTGTGATGAAAGTCACAATTTTAATTATTCACGAGGAAAATCATCATGTCTGTAATCAAGATGGCTGATCTGGATTTGGCGGGTAAGCGTGTACTGATTCGCCAGGATCTCAATGTGCCACTGAAAAAAGGTGTGGTTGCTGATGGCACCCGAATTCATGCTTCATTGCCTACTATCGAAATGGCATTAAAAGCAGGTGCAAAAGTCATGATCATGTCACACCTTGGCAGACCCACTGAAGGTGAATACGAACATCAATACTCATTGGCGCCGGTAGCCAATTATTTATCTGCTTTATTAGATCGCCCGGTGCGACTTGAACAAAACTGGTTGGAACCCGAGTTCATTCCTGTTGAAGCGGGTGAAGTCGTACTTTGCGAAAATGTGCGATTTAATAAGGGTGAAAAGGCGAATGATGAAGCTTTATCTCGTCGCATGGCGAAGTTATGTGATGTGTTTGTGATGGACGCGTTTGGCACCGCCCATCGTGCTCAGGCTTCGACTCATGGTGTGGCGAAGTATGCGCCCATTGCTTGTGCTGGTCCACTACTGGCAACAGAATTGGAGGCACTGGCTAAGGCATTAGATAATCCAGCAAGACCACTTGTCGCCATTGTGGGTGGCTCAAAAGTATCAACAAAATTAACCGTTCTAGAATCATTATCAAAAAAAGTGGATCAGCTTATCGTCGGCGGC
The DNA here is from genome assembly GCF_002299105.1 of Methylophaga sp. UBA678. Lineage (NCBI taxonomy): Bacteria > Pseudomonadati > Pseudomonadota > Gammaproteobacteria > Thiotrichales > Piscirickettsiaceae > Methylophaga > Methylophaga sp. UBA678. The sequence goes on along the minus strand of NZ_DBNG01000009.1, from coordinate 56,544 downwards.
GGGATCGCCAACACCTTTATTGCTGCCGAAGGTTATCAAGTGGGTAATTCACTTTATGAAGAAGATTTGATTGATACCTGTAAAAAATTACGCGCAGAAGCCCAAAATCGAGGCGGGGATATTCCGGTCCCTGTTGATGTCGTATGTGGAAAGCACTTTGCTGAGAATGCAGAAGCGGAAACCAAAAAAGTGGCTGATATTGTGGCTGATGACATGATTTTTGATATTGGTCCAAAATCTGCCGCTGCTTTAACAGAAATTTTAAAAAATGCCGGTACCATTGTTTGGAACGGTCCTGTGGGTGTATTTGAATTTAATCAGTTTGGTGAAGGTACAAAAGAAGTCGCGATGGCCATCGCTGAGTCTGATGCATTTTCTATTGCTGGTGGTGGTGATACATTAGCGGCAGTGTCTAAATATAAAATTTGTGACGATATTTCTTATATTTCAACCGGTGGCGGTGCATTTCTAGAGTTTCTTGAAGGCAAGAAGTTACCTGCTGTTGATATTCTGGAGCAGCGCGCCGCACAATCATAAAGGAGTTTCATGTGACGGCCATAAGACGAACAAAAATTGTTGCGACTTTAGGGCCGGCCACACAAAGCCCTCAAGTACTGGATGCGATGATCGCAGCCGGAATGAATGTGGTCAGGCTCAACTTTTCTCATGGTGAGTCTGACACACATCTTGCACTTGCTGAGCTTGTCAGAGAACGTGCCCGTTTGCAGAATAAACAAGTCGGTATTCTGGCTGATCTGCAGGGGCCTAAAATTCGTATTTCTCGATTCAAGCAAGGTTCGGTAGTACTGGAGGAGGGAGCACCTTTCATTCTGGATGCCCAGCTTGGCAAAGAGGATGGAAACGAACAACAAGTCGGTATCGACTACAAAGCGCTACCACGAGACGTCAAAGCGAAAGATACCTTGCTGTTAGATGACGGTAGAATCGTGTTACGAGTGGATACGGTCGATGCACATAAAATTCATACAACAGTGAGTTTTGGTGGCGTTCTCTCCAATAACAAGGGTATCAATCGTCTTGGTGGCGGCCTTTCTGCAAAAGCCTTAACAGATAAAGATAAACAAGACATAAAGACTGCTGCCAGTATGCAGGCGGATTACCTTGCCGTGTCTTTCCCTCGCTCAGCTGATGATATTCATCAGGCCAGACAATTGTTACGTGATGCAGGCGGCTATGGTGCCATCGTGGCAAAAATCGAACGTGCCGAAGCCGTTGAGGCGATTGACGAAATTATTGCGGCGACGGATGCGATTATGGTGGCGCGCGGTGATCTGGGGGTGGAGATGGGCGATGCCGCATTACCGCCTATTCAGAAACGTATCATCGGTCTGGCTCGTAAGAAAAACTGCCTGACCATCACTGCCACACAAATGATGGAATCCATGATCACCAATCCGATTCCGACCAGGGCAGAAGTCTTTGATGTGGCTAATGCCGTACTGGATGGCACGGATGCCGTGATGCTATCCGGAGAAACCGCTGTAGGCAAAAACCCGATCAAAACCATAGCAGCGGTTGACCGTGTCTGTCTTCAAGCTGAGCTGGAGCGTGAGATACGGGTATCACGACACCGGATAGACTCACATTTTGAACGCATGGATGAAGCCATCGCGATGGCTGCGATGTATACTGCAAATCATCTTGATGTCAAAGCGATCGCAGCGTTGACAGACTCAGGAGCGACCACATTATGGATGTCCAGAATTAGTTCAGGCATCCCCATCTTTGCCCTGACGCCTCACGAAAAAACGGCACGAAAAGTCACCTTATATCGAGGTGTATATCCGTTGGAATTTGATGTAGAACATCACGACCATGCACGGATGAATAAAGAGATGATTGATGAACTTGTGCGCCGGGGTGTCGTTGCTGAGGGGGATATTGTCATCATAACCAAAGGTGATCTTGAAATTCAGGGCAGCACCAATGCCATGAAAATTGTCAGGGTGGGAGATATGGCTGAACCCAGACAGATAGACTAAGCTCACCTCAAAATAAACTTTTCTTTACAGGAGGCTTTATGGCCCTGATTACGTTGCGACAATTATTAGACTATGCAGCTGAACATGATTTTGCTGTTCCCGCATTTAATGTCAGTAATATGGAGCAAGTACATGCCATCATGCAAGCGGCTGACAAGGTAGACAGTCCGGTGATCATGCAAGCCAGTGCTGGCGCCAGAAAATACGCCGGTGAGCCATTTTTACGTCACTTGGTACTCGCAGCAGTCGAAGCCTATCCTCATATTCCTATCGTTCTGCATCAGGATCATGGTGCCAGCCCGGATATTTGTATTCGCTCGATTCAGTCAGGTTTTACCTCTGTGATGATGGATGGCTCTTTACGTGAGGATATGAAAACGCCTTCAGACTTTGAATACAACAGTCAGGTGACAAAAACGGTGGCCGATATTGCCCACGCTTGTGGTGTGTCTGTTGAGGGTGAATTGGGCTGTCTGGGCTCGCTGGAAACAGGCATGATGGGCGAAGAAGATGGTCATGGTGCTGATTCAGCCTTAGACCACAGTCAATTACTGACGGATCCTGAAGAGGCAGTGGAATTCGTCAAAATCACTCAGGTAGATGCTTTAGCTGTGGCTATTGGCACCAGTCATGGTGCTTATAAATTTACACAACCACCGACAGGCGATGTACTGGCCATTAGCCACTTAAAAACATTGCAACAAAAACTACCTGATACGCATTTTGTGATGCATGGTTCAAGCTCTGTGCCGCAAGATTGGCTCAAAATCATTAATACACACGGTGGTGATATTGGCCAAACTTATGGTGTACCAGTGGAAGAAATTGTTGAAGGTATTCAATACGGCGTGCGTAAGGTGAATATTGACACCGATTTGCGTATGGCATCAACGGGATCCATTCGTCAGTTTCTCACTGATGAACACAATAAAGCTGAATTTGATCCAAGAAAATTCTTTAAAGCAGCTACTCAAGCTATGCAAACAATTTGTGAAGCGCGCTATCAGGCGTTTGGCAGCGCAGGTCATGCTGGCAAAATTGTGCCTGTTTCCTTAGGCAAAATGGTTGAGAGATACGGCTAATGCTTGATAACAGTTTGTTTGTCAGTGATTTGCATTCGCTATGACTGGCATATGATTGAATGCTATTTTCCTCATTAAACAATCAGTTGCGAGCCTTAGGCCAGAATACGGTAAACTACCTGTTTTTGGGTAGGGAATGTCGTTCGTGCATCAAATAATTGCTATTGCCGCAGGTGGTGCAGTGGGTGCCGTACTGAGGTTTGTTGTTTCCAATGGTGTCTATCGTATTTTAGGCCGGGACTTTCCATATGGCACGTTGGCTGTTAATGTGCTCGGTTCTCTACTGATGGGGTTTCTCTTCATTATCTTTATCGAGAGAGAGTTAGGCATGACGGAATGGCGTTCTGCCATTTTAATTGGGTTACTTGGTGCTTTTACAACGTTTTCGACATTTTCAATGGAAACCATGGCTCTGCTTGAAGCCGGTGATGTGACCAAGGCGATGCTGAATATACTTCTAAGCGTTTTACTCTGCCTGATGGCGACATGGGTAGGATTGAGCTTGGGGAGACAGTTATGAGTCGGATAGATGTCACGATGGTGCGAGTGTACCTGGCTGAAGGACGCGATCATGGTGATAGCGTTATAAAGTTATTGGAAAGCTCCGATATTAAAGGTTTTACCGTGTTTCGCGGGATTGCTGGATTGGGTGCTGAACATCAATTGCATAAAGCGTCGTTATTGGATTTATCATCCGAGTTACCCTTAGTGGTCGAGTTTTTTGATTCCCCACAAAAAGTAGAAAAAATTATCACACAGCTAGAAAGTATGGTTAAGCCAGATCATATTGTGAGCTGGACGGCACAATCTGGAAAATAAAAGAATGTTAGATCCTAAGTTATTAAGAAATGAAACTGAACAGGTGGCTGAGCAATTAGCCCGTCGAGGCTTTGATTTAGATGTTGCCCTGTTAGCAAAACTCGAAGAAGAACGAAAACAGGCCCAACTTGAAGCTCAGGAGTTACAAACTGAACGAAACAGTCGTTCTAAAAATATTGGTAAAGCCAAGGCCGCGGGTGAAGATATCTCGCCATTACTTAAAGAGATTGAAGATTTAGGTGATCGCCATAAAGCGGCTGAATCACGATTGAATGAAGTATTGGCGCAGTTAGAACAGATCGCCATGGGAATACCTAATATTCCACAAGCTGATGTGCCTGCCGGTCAAGATGAGAGTGAAAATCAGGAAGTCTTGCGTTGGGGAGAGCCACGACAGTTTGATTTTGAACCAAAAGATCATGTTGATCTGGGTGCAATTTTAGGCATGGACTTTGATACCGCAGCAAAAATCAGTGCTGCCCGTTTTGTGACTTTATCAGGGCCTTTAGCTAAGTTACAACGTGCTTTAACGCAATTTATGCTGGATTTACATAGTGAGCAGCATGGTTACACTGAAACCTATGTGCCTTACTTGGTCAATGCAGACTCTTTAAGAGGAACGGGGCAGTTACCTAAATTTGAAGAAGATCTGTTCAAAGTGAATGATGGTGAATTTTATCTTATTCCCACAGCTGAAGTGCCTGTCACTAATATTGTTCGTGACAGCATTTCTGAAGATGCTTCTCTACCATTGAAATTTGTTGCTCACACACCCTGTTTCAGAAGTGAGGCCGGTTCATACGGTCGTGATGTGCGCGGGTTAATTCGTCAGCATCAGTTTGAAAAAGTCGAACTAGTACAAATTGTTCGCCCAGAGGATTCTGCTGCTGCACATGAAGAATTAACTGCACATGCTGAGAAAGTATTGCAGCTATTAGATTTACCTTATCGCAAGGTGAATCTGTGCACAGGTGACTTAGGGTTTTCTTCAACAAAAACTTATGATCTGGAAGTCTGGTTGCCAAGTCAGCAAACGTACAGAGAGATTTCATCTTGTAGTAATTTTGGTGATTTCCAGGCACGTCGTTTACAAGCCCGCTGGCGCAACCCTGCGACAGGTAAACCTGAGTTGGTTCACACCTTAAATGGTTCAGGTCTGGCCGTTGGTCGAACTCTGCTGGCGTTGATGGAAAATCATCAACAAGCGGATGGTTCTGTCCTCATTCCTGAGGCATTACGTTACTATATGGGCGGTCAGGACAGTATTCGTGTTTGAGTTTAGTCTGGTCCAGAAAATCATTATCTGGGCGATACCTGTGTTATTTGCCATCACGGTTCATGAAGTTGCACATGGCTGGGTAGCACTAAAATTAGGTGACAGAACAGCACAAATGTTGGGAAGGCTCACACTCAACCCATTCAAACATATTGATCCTATCGGTACGGTGCTGGTTCCCGGCTTATTATTGCTGCTCGGTGGCTTTGTGTTTGGCTGGGCAAAACCCGTACCGGTGAGCTATCAGAATCTGCATCAGCCCAAACGCGATATGGCTTGGGTGGCTGCAGCAGGTCCCGCTGCTAATTTTATTATGGCGGTGATATGGGCCATCGTTGCCAAGTTAGGATTAATGTTAATCCATGCTGACATCAGTTTGGGGCAGCCAATGATGTTTATGGGCGTGGCAGGCGTATTAATCAATACAATGTTAATGATGCTTAATTTACTGCCTATTCCACCCCTCGATGGTAGCCGTGTGTTATCGAGTTGGTTACCAGGGCCGGTGGCTTATAAATTCAGCAGAATAGAACCTTATGGTTTCTTTATTTTGTTGGGACTACTTTATTTCGGTATTTTAAGTTTGATTTTATGGCCATTGGTCAGTGCAATGCTCAATTTGCTGGTGATGGTGTTTGGTTTACCAGCGCAAATATTCAGTATTTTATAGTTAGCTAATTAAGGCTTATCAGGAGAACATTTTGGATACGGTTGCAATACAGTCCCGTCGCATTGTTTCAGGCATGCGTCCCACAGGACAACTGCATTTAGGGCACTATCATGGCGTTCTGAAAAACTGGATTAAATTACAGCACGAATTTGACTGCTTTTTCTTTGTTGCAGACTGGCATGCGCTGACAACACATTATGAAGACAGCAGCATTATCGAAAATAGTGTCTGGGAAATGGTGATCGACTGGTTAGCCGCTGGCATTGAGCCATCAACAGCATCGCTTTTTTTACAGTCAAAAGTCCCCGAGCATGCGGAATTACACTTGTTATTGTCGATGATGACGCCACTGTCATGGTTGGAACGTGTTCCGACCTATAAGGATCAACAAGAAAAGTTGAAAGAAAAAGATCTATCAACATATGGTTTCTTAGGCTATCCCTTATTACAAAGTGCTGACATTCTCATTTATCGTGCAGGACAAGTACCTGTCGGTGAAGATCAGGTAGCCCATGTTGAGTTAACACGTGAAGTCGCTCGTCGTTTTAATCATCTTTATGGTCGTGAAAAAGATTTTGAAGAAAAAGCAGAAGCTGCGATCAAAAAAATGGGTAAGAAAAACGCAAAGTTGTACAATAACTTGCGTAAGTCTTATCAAGAACAGGGTGACGCGGACGCACTTGCTACGGCTAGAGAGTTGCTTAAAAATCAGCAAAACCTAGCTCTGGGTGATATGGAACGTTTGTTTGGCTATCTGGAAGGGGCAGGTAAAGTGATCTTGCCAGAACCAAAAGCATTATTAACACCGGCATCCAAAATGCCGGGATTGGATGGACAGAAAATGTCCAAGTCCTATGGTAATACGATTTCGCTGCGCGAGCCTGATGATAGTCTTGCCGAGAAAATTAAACGTATGCCAACGGATACCAATCGTGTCCGTCGAACTGATCCCGGTGAACCTGAGCGCTGTCCTGTATGGCAGCTGCATGAGGTTTACGCTTCAGAAGATCAAAAACAATGGGTACAAGAAGGTTGTCGCAGTGCAAGTATCGGGTGTCTGGACTGTAAAGGTCCACTGATTGATGCTGTGAGTGCCGAACTGAGACCCATCCGTGAACGGGCGTTGGATTTAAGTCAACACCCAGAGGATGTCCGCCGTATTATTGATGATGGTAATGCTGCTGCCCGTGAAGTGGCGCAGGAAACCTTGGCGGAAGTCCGTTCATCAATGGGTTTAAATTATAAATAAAAGGTTGCTGACGCGGTTTTATGGCTGAACGTATTCAAAAAGTATTAGCAAGAGCGGGTTATGGCTCTCGTCGACAGGTTGAAACCTGGATTAAGGAAGGGCGCGTCACTCGAAATGGTGAGCTTGCAAGTTTAGGTGATCAGATTAGTGAAGGTGATCGTTTAAAACTCGATAATAAACCGCTTTCGCCGAAACGCTTGTGGCAAGAGCCTGCTAAGCAGGTCATTCTTTATAACAAGCCTGTTGGTGAAGTATGCACGCGTAAGGACCCTGAAGGTCGCCGTACGATCTTTCAGTCGCTGCCTATTCCGGAGCAGGGTCGTTGGGTGAGTGTTGGGCGACTCGATTTAAATACCAGCGGCCTAATTATTCTGACCACTGATGGTGAGCTGGCGAATCGTTTGATGCATCCTTCCCATGAAATGGATCGTGAGTATGCGGTACGTGTCTTGGGTGAAGTCACATCAGACATGATGCAGGCGCTGCGTGACGGCGTTATGCTTGAGGACGGTGAAGCTAAGTTTGCTGATATTCAGGAGTCTGGTGGCGAAGGTGCCAATAAGTGGTATCACGTGGTTATTCAGGAAGGTCGTAACCGTGAAGTGCGTCGTTTATGGGAAAGCCAAGGGGTACAAGTCAGTCGTCTGATGCGGGTGCGTTATGGACCTATCATTATTCCTAATAACCTGCGTATGGGGCACTGGACTAAGCTTGAAGGCTCAGATTTAGATTATCTCTATGAGCAAGCAGGGATGAAGCCTGTTAGCAAAGCCACCTCTGGACGTAAACAGCCGGCGGCAAAGCAAGAACGAGCTAAAAAAACGCGCCCGAGAAAAGAGTTTAGTACAAATAAAGCTGAACAAAAGCGTGATGCGGAAGAGGCTGCTCCAAAGAGAAGACCACGTATCAGAGGACATTAGTCAGTTTATAGTTACTTACGGTTGTCTGGCGCATACGGTCACATTTTTGCCCGTGTGTTTGGCTTCATAGAGGGCCATATCAGCGCGCTCAAACAAGTGGTAGCCCTCTTCATTCGTCTGGAGCTGGGCTACACCTAAACTCACTGTAAAGCTAAAGCTGTTTTTTCCATCATGTGACAGTATTTGAGAGACAGATTCACGTACTCTCTCTGCCACAATTTCTGCATCATGAATATTGGTTTCAGGCAGCAATAAAACAAACTCTTCGCCACCAAATCTGAATGCCATATCACTGCTACGGAGTGAATGATTAATCATATCAGCGAGTATTTTTAGTGCCTTGTCACCAGATGAGTGGCCAAATTGATCATTGATAGATTTGAAATTATCGATATCGATGACGATAAGTGACAGAGGCGTATCATGGCGTTTTGTTCTTTCTACTTCTCGTTGTAAGTTCTTCTCATAGGCTGCACGATTTCCTAAGTTTGTCAGATCATCTAACAATGCTGCAGCTAACGCTTTTTTATAAAGCAGACAGTTTTTGAGAGGGTGAACCAACAAGCTGAGTAAGTCTTCCAGGAAATGGATGTCAGCATCAGAAAACTTTTTACGCTGAGTGAAGGTGATGTCGCCCAGATAATCACCATTCATTTCAAGCTTGTAGTGGCAACGATGATGAAATTTCTGTGCGGAATCAATCTGCACTTTCATGCTACTGTTTTGATAATGGAAACTGCACTCAGGGAAAACGGCATCAACTTCGCGTTGAAATAATCCAAGCATATCTTCAAGGATAAGACTGGTTTGCAGTATATAAGGCAACTGTTGATGAACTTGTTCTGCTGTCTTAGTCTGCGAGATATCTTGTTTTGGTTTTAAGCCTTCAACAAGGCTTAGTCTTTGTTGATTTGTTGTTGATACGTGTTCCATGGGAGCACATCCTTATTCAAGTTATGACTATAACCTGCTATAAGTGTGCCAACAACTATTAGTGCAATTAAATCAGCATGTTACGTTGTTGATGTCGAAACTTTGACGCTAAGCTAACCGGCGTGTTCCACTTCTGTCATGAGTTTGGATAAGTATAAACCGACAATATCATCCGGTGATTTCAAGCCTTCAGGATTGCGTGCTGGATAAGCCCGTGCAAATAAGCTCGTTCTCACTTCACCAGGATCAATGGTGCTGACGCTGACTTTTCCTTCAGCTTCAAGCTCGTCCTGCAGTTGAGCCGCAAAGGCTTCTATCGCAGCCTTACTGATACCGTAAGCGCCCCAGTAAGCAGTATGCTTGTGAATATCTGTAGTGAAAATAAGCTGGCTATTTTGCTGCTTGAGCAGAGGAAGACAAGCCTGGGTAAGTAAATAGACAGCTGTCAGGTTGATATGCAGGGTTTCAGCCCATGTTTTGGCATCTTGATTGATAACCGGCGCTAACTGTCCCAAGGTAGCGGCGCAGTGCACTAATGCATCTAATCTGCCAAAGTTATCAGAGATAGTTTTGGCTAACTGTTTATAGTCATCCACTGTTGCTCCCTTGAGATCAAGAGGGTAGATGGCTGGAGTGATACCTGTTTGTTCTACAATCTCATCATAAACACTCTCAAGTTGTGGAACCTGTTTGTCCAGTAGGATGACTGTAGCACCTGCGTTTGCGCAGGCTTTTGCTACTGAGGCACCGATGCCTTGAGCGGCACCGGTGATAAGAATAATTTGCTGAGCCAATTGGCCATCCTCAGTATGTAATTGCATTAAGATTTATTCAGCTGGTACGAATTGGCTGAATTGTGCAACATCGTTGTGGAATTGTACTGCCGTAATACCGTCTTTTTTATGCCATTCAAGGTGATCAACCGTCAATGAGTCGATTTTGTGTGTCTGGGTAACATCGGGTTCACCCCATTTTGCAATGGCTTCTTCTTTGGTCATACCAGCAATGGTGTCAGTTTCATCAGTCACTGTACCGGCTGTGTCCGTTGTATCATCACTGCTCATTTCAGCAGATGAAGGGGTAGAGGCATCGTTAGATTCTGTTTGGGCGGTGTTGTCATCGCTGCAAGCAACGATAAATGTACCTAAAAATAACGCAATTAAAAGTAATTTTATCTGTTTCAGCATAGCATTCCCTTATTGTTATAAATATTGAGCCATAAAGTATAGCAAGTGATTAATCGCTTAGCGAACCGTGTTGATTGTCATTATCAATTCGGCGGCTTTCTCACCATTAATCACCGCACCTTCTAGTGTAGCAGGATACAGGTTATGAATAATATCACCGGCTAAATACAATCCATTTACTGAGGATTGTGTATGTGGCCGATCTGAGCTGACATCAACGTAACTGCTGAAGGTAGCTCGTTTTTCACGGATAATATAACCATCAATCAATGCTGAGGTAATGACTAAGTCAGCTTGGCAAAGTTCATCGTGTAAGCGATCGATAAGCTCATCATTCGTTGACTCAAGATGCTTGCCTGGCCCACTGATGACAATTGCAAGTAGACCATTACCCCGATCAAATACCCATTGCCCTAAAGTGCCGCTTAAACCCAATAGTGGACGGGACAGTTTTGTGTCAGGCGTATATTGCAAATAGACGGTAATAATTGGGTAAAAGCTTGGTTGAGGGGATGACCAATATTTACCCATCAGACGTTGTGTCGTGTGAGATCCTGTCGCGACAATAATATTGTCAGCTTTTAGGTGCATATCATCGGCTGTGACAACACCCATCGCTTTATTCTCTTCTATCAGAATGGATTTGATACGTTTTTGTAAAGAAATTTCTCCGCCTTTTTGCTGAATATAGCGTTCAGCATAGGCAGGTAAACTGTCTCCAAGAGGGACTTTGGGAATGAGAAAGTCAGCATATTCACGTTTTTTGAAGGTGTCTAATAAAACGTTAGCAAAAAGATGAGTAGATGCTTCTGAAACAGGTGTGTTCATGGTCGCGAGACATAGTGGTTCCCATAATTGCTTAATGAGTCGCTCGCTTTGTTTTTCTTTTTTTAGCCAGGTTAAGACAGGAATATCGTCTAGTTTCTTTTGCAAACGAGCCTTAAACATAAGCCGAGATAGTTGCACAAAAACAGGAAAGCCATTGAGTTGCCAAGTTTTTATTATGAGTGAGAGTGGCCAGGGGAGATACCGGGTATCAGTCAAGGTTAAATCAGCAAAATAAGGGTGGCGTATTGATACATTTAAAGGAAGGCGTTGAAACAATTCAGATTCTTCGGCACCTATGTCCTGCAATAATTTTAAAGTCTGCTGATAGGCACCAATCAGCAGGTGCTGGCCGTTATCAATGGTTTGCTCATTCCAGGAAACATTGCGCGCGCGCCCTCCCAACTGCTTTGCCGACTCGATTAGATGGACCGACTCACCTCGTTCAAGTAAACGCACAGCAGCAGCAAGTCCACTCCAGCCGCCGCCAACAATTATGGTGGTCATTGTTGATGTTTTTTTTCTGCTCTGGATGTACGCCAGGCTAACCAGAGTTTTTTTAAAGGCGTTAAAGAGACGCGCTGTTTCATCACGCGAAACTGGTCTTTTTCTATTTCATCAAGTGTCGCTTCATAGATAGCAGACATAATGAGTCCGGTGCGCTGAGCGTAACGATCTTCAGGAGGTAACAAGCCTTTTGCTTCTTGATAAACAGTACGGGCACGATCCGTTTCAAAGGCCAGAAGAGCGGTTAGTTCTGGTGTTTGCTTAAGTGCCAGGATGTCATCTGCTTTAACACCAAATTGGTCCATATCCTCTTGAGGTAAATAGATACGGCCACGCTCAGCATCTTCACGAACATCACGAATAATATTGGTTAACTGAAAAGCCAACCCCAGTTTTTCTGCATATTTAAGCGTCTGGCGGTGTTGGTAACCAAAAATCTCTGCAGCAAGCAACCCAACAACACTGGCAACACGATGACAATACAACGCAAGATGTTTAAATGCCTCATATCTGTGTTGGTATAAGTCCATTTCCATGCCATCAATAATTTCAAGGAAATATTCTTGATGCAGCTCGAAATGCTGTAGTGCTTCTTCTAAGGCTTTACCAACTGGATGTGTGGCTGTTTTGTTGAATATATTCTCTACTTCCGTTCGCCACCAAGCTAAGGTTTGTGCCGCGACTTCTGGATCCGCTATTTCATCAACAGCATCATCGACCTCTCGACAAAAAGCGTATAACGCAGTGATGGCCTGGCGTCGTTGTGGCGGTAAGAACATAAAGCTGTAATAAAAGCTTGAGCCACTTTTTGCTGCTTTGTCGCGGCAGTATTGATCCGGCGTCATTTAACTAGGCGTTCCACAATCGTGTCGTTTAGCAAGTGGGACTCAATGATTTCATCAATATCTGCTTCAGTTTCAAAGTGATACCAAGTCCCTTCAGGATAGATAACTAACATGGGCCCCAGCTTGCATCGATTTAGACATCCTGCATTATTCACCCGGACTTTCTTTATTTTTAGTTCTTTCACACGTTGTTTTGCGTAATCACGAAGCGACTGTGAACCATGCTCTCCGCAATTAGCACTGCCATCGTCTCGCTGATGAGTACAGAAGAATAAGTGATATTTATATATTTGAGCCATAGTTAGTAAGGATAGCGAACCTTTCAGCAACTAAAAAGCATTTAAGTGAAATTAAGCCATATCGGATGTTTCTGCGACATGATCAGGGAAGCGGGCACGGTAATGAAGGACTTGTTCGATGATGGTAAGAAAGTGTGTCACTAACTCTGGATCAAAATGTCGACCTTTTTGTTCAATGAGATAATCGACGGCTTTTTCAATTGGCCAGGCTTTCTTGTATGGACGCTCAGACGTCAACGCATCAAAAACATCCGATATGGAACAGATGCGGCCTTCAATAGGAATATCCTTGCCTTTTAAACCCTGTGGGTAACCTGAACCGTCCCATTTTTCATGATGAGTCAGTGCAATATTGCTGGCCAGTTTGAGTAGCGGCACATTCGTATCAGCTAATAGATCAGCCCCAATCCTGACGTGTGTTTTCATCACTTCCCACTCGTCAGCATCTAACTTTCCAGGTTTAAGGAGAATATGGTCAGGAATACCGATTTTTCCAATATCATGCATTGGTGCCGCAGTCAGTATATCGGCGGCAAAACTCTCATCTAAACCTGCTGCAAGCGCTAGCATTTGCGCAAAATGGCTCATACGCAATATGTGATTGCCGGTTTCATTGTCTTTATATTCTGCAGCCCGACCTAAGCGTTTAATAATTTCAAGACGACTTTGTTCTAGCTGTTGTGTCCTGTGTCTGACCTGTTGTTCAAGTGTTTCATTCTGCGTCTTTACCTGTTTGTGTAACAAGCGGACTTCCAGCATGTTTCTGATACGTTGGATCACTTCAGTTTGATCAAAGGGTTTGGTGATGAAATCTTTGGCACCGGAACAGAGCGATTTTTTTCTGATTTCCTGAGTAAGTTCTGCAGTAATAACGAGAACTGGCAGGTAATCGTTCTGAATCGCTGTTTGTAGTGTTTGCATTACCTGAAAACCATCCATATCCGGCATGCGAATATCCAGTAGGATGAGATCGATTTCGTATTCAAAATAACGCTGTTCTACTTCCGCGCCTCGTGTCGTAGAAAAAAGAGAAGTGAAACCAGCCTGATGCAGCATCTTCTCCAGTAATTTAATGTTGACGAGCTGGTCATCAACAATAAGAATTCTGGCATTTAAAATGTCACTGTTTGAGATCATATGCTGCTAATACCTCTAGCTATGCGAGCGGGATGGATTATGGTCTGCTCTTGTTAGCATATCGATGACATTAAATGCATTTAGTAATCGCGCTGTACTGAAAAGTCAGCTAACGATAATAGTGCTTGTTTATATTCACTATCTACAAGCAGGTCGAGTGAATCTTTAGCTTGCTTAACTTCCTGTTCTGCTGCCTTCGCTGTGTAGTCAATGGCGCCGGTTTCTTGAATGATCTGGATGATTTCAGTGATTCTATCCCGTTGCCCATTTTCTATCGCTTCTCGAATAATGGCTGCTTGCTCTGCATTGCCATGCTGCATGGCGTATATCAGTGGTAAAGTGGGTTTGCCTTCTGCAAGATCATCGCCGATATTTTTACCAATAGTCTCGCTGGATTGGCTGTAATCCAGTAAGTCATCCACTAATTGGAAGGCGCTGCCCAAGTGCATGGCGTAATTGGCCATTGCGGTTTCAATATGGGGCTCAGAGCCAGAGATGACTGCACCTAACTGACCAGCAGCCTCGAATAATTTCGCGGTTTTATGATGGATAACCTCAAGATACCGTGCCTCGGTAGTATCTGCATCGTGACAATTTAGTAGCTGTAGTACCTCGCCTTCAGCAATGACATTCGTCGTATGAGAGAGAATTTGCATCAATCGCATTGATTCAATTTCGACCATCATTTCAAACGACCGAGTGTAGAGAAAATCACCGACCAATACACTGGCTTCATTTCCCCACAGAGAGTTCGCTGTCTCCTGGCCGCGACGCATATCAGAATTATCCACGACGTCATCATGTAATAAGGTGGCGGTATGAATGAATTCGATAATGGTGGCAAGATTAATGTGTTGGCTACCTTCATAGCCACATGCCCTGGCGGATAATATAGCGATGGCGGGGCGAAGCCTTTTGCCGCCACTATTGATAATATAAAAGCCAAGTTGGTTAATGAGGGCAACATCTGACTGTAAGCGTTGTTGGATCAACTCGTCTACAGCTTTCATGTCATCTTGAATTAAAGAATAGATGGATTGGATATCCACGGAACCGTAATCTGCCTATAATGTGTAATTTAAACGCGTACTTTCTCATGAGCGAGAATACTGCGCAAATATTTCAATATGAATTTGATCTCCTTGAAGAAAGGAGATACAATTGCCGGTCTTTTGTGGGGTAACCCGCATTAACACTATTATACTTTGGAGACAGCGATGTACGCTATTGTCGCGACTGGCGGTAAACAATACCGAGTTAAAGAGGGCGAAAAGCTCCGCATTGAAAAATTGACTGCTGAAGCCGGTGATACGGTTGAGCTTGATAAAGTTCTGTTAGTTGGCGAAGGTGAAGACATCAAAGTTGGTGCGCCTTACCTGGACGGTGCAAAAGTGACTGCAAAAGTGGCAGCTAACGGCCGTGGCGATAAAGTGAAAATCGTCAAATTCAAACGTCGTAAGCACCATCAAAAACAGATGGGTCACCGTCAAGCATATACTGAAATCGAAATCACAGGCATCTCAGCCTAAGAATCGGAAAAGAGGTTTAAGAAATGGCTCATAAGAAAGCTGGTGGTAGTACTCGTAACGGACGTGATTCAGAGTCTAAACGCCTTGGTGTAAAACGCTACGGTGGTGAATTAGTGTCTGGTGGTAACATTTTAGTACGTCAGCGTGGTACGCGTTACCATGCAGGTCGTAACGTAGGTATCGGTAAAGACCATACTTTATTTGCAACAGCTGAAGGTAAAGTATTATTTGAGACCAAAGGTCCTCAAAACCGTACTTTCGTCAGTGTTGTTGCTGACTAAGAATATTTGTTAGCCCGTATGGGGCAAACAGCACAAAGCCCCGCTGATGCGGGGTTTTTTGTTTCTGGCATATACGTTTTATGACCAGAAAGAACATAAGATTAAGGTCGGGAAGCGACAATGAAATTTGTGGATGAAGCGAAAATTAAAATCAGTGCCGGTGGCGGTGGTAACGGCTGTTTGAGTTTTCGCCGTGAGAAATTCATTCCTTTTGGCGGTCCTGACGGTGGTGATGGCGGCGATGGTGGTGATGTCTACCTATTGGCAGATTCTCAGGTCAACACGCTGATTGATTTTCGTTATCAACGTAACTTTAGAGCGCAGCGTGGTGAGCATGGTCGTGGTCGTCTGTGTAGTGGTGCACGCGGTGAAGACTTGGTTATCAAAGTGCCTATTGGTACTGAAGCTTGGGATGATGATACCGATGAACTCATTGGCGACTTAACTAAGGACGGTGATAAGTTACTCGTCGCAAAAGGTGGTTGGCATGGTCTGGGTAATGCGCGCTATAAATCCAGTATTAACCGAGCCCCACGTCAAACCAGTGATGGTACTCCCGGGGAAGAACGTACATTGCGGCTGGAGATGAAGCTGCTCGCTGATGTCGGACTGTTGGGATTACCCAATGCGGGTAAATCAACCTTTATTAGTCAGGTGTCAGCTGCGCAACCTAAAGTCGCAAACTATCCTTTCACCACACTTTATCCGAATTTAGGTGTGGTTACCTTAAAAGACGTGCGCAGTTTTGTGATTGCCGATATTCCTGGCTTGGTCGAAGGTGCGGCAGAAGGCGCGGGTTTGGGGATTCAGTTTCTGAAACACTTAACGCGCACACGTTTACTTTTACATCTTGTTGATATGGCGCCAGTTGATGTGAAACAGGATCCGGTAGAAAGTGTACAGATTATTAATCGTGAACTGGAAAACTACAGTGAAGCTTTAGGTAGTCAGGACCAGTGGTTGGTTCTGAATAAAATGGACCTAGTCCCAGAAGATATTCGCGAAGATTTATGTCAAGAAGTGCTGGACCGACTGCAATGGAAAGGTAAAGTGTTCTACATTAGTGGTCAGAGTGGTGAAGGGTGTGATGCCCTCGTCAACGATGTCATGAATTATCTGGAAGAGTCTCGTGCCAGTGAAAAAGACAAAAGTGCAGATAGTTCACAGGATGATGTTCAGGAATAAACTTCAGTGACAGAGCCGCATCAGCAATTATTGAACACTAAGCGCTGGGTTATCAAAATTGGCAGTGCTTTATTGACCCGTATTGGTGAAGGTTTGGATACGGATCGTATCCGTTGGTTAAGCGCGGAAATAGCCGAATTGCGTCGCCAAGGTAAAGAAGTCGTGCTAGTCACATCTGGCTCTGTGGCTGCAGGCATGCAGAAGTTGGGCTGGAAAAGACGTCCACATGAAATTCATCGTCTGCAAGCGGCTGCCAGTGTTGGTCAGATGGAGTTGGTCAACGCCTATGCCACAGAATGTGGCAAGCACGGTATCCATACGGCCCAAATCTTACTGACTCACTCTGACTTATCAGATCGTGGTCGCCATCTTAATGCACGAAGTGCACTGCAAACGCTGCTCGAACTCGATATTCTGCCCGTGGTGAATGAGAACGATACCATTGCCACAGAAGAAATCCGCTTCGGAGATAACGATACCTTAGCTGCTATGACGGCCAATCTTGTTGAAGCCGATGTATTAGTTATTTTGACAGATCAAGATGGCTTGTTTGATTCTGACCCCCGCACAAATCCGAATGCTCGCATGATTGCCGCATCAGCTGCCAGCAATGCGGCACTTGATCAAATGGCCGGTGATAGCAAAGGTGAGCTCGGTCGCGGTGGTATGACCACTAAACTATTAGCTGCACGTCGTGCAGCACGTTCAGGTGCTTACACCGTTATCTTATCCGGTAAACATCCTGACAATCTTCGCCATCTGGCCGCGGGAAACGGCGTAGGCACATTACTGTGGCCTGACAATAAACCGATTACAGCGCGCCAACAGTGGTTGGTGGGACACTTAATTGCTAAAGGGCAATTGGTACTCGATGATGGTGCTGTGGCTGTGTTAAGAGAGCAGGGAAGAAGCTTGTTACCGGTTGGCGTAACCCATGTGGAAGGCCAGTTTACCCGCGGTGAACTGGTGATTTGTCGTGATGTGAATGGTAAAGAAATCGCCAGAGGCTTAGCCAATTATAATGCTGACGAAGCGCGTCTGATTAAAGGCAAACCCAGCACTGAAATTGAATCTATTCTGGGCTATGTTGGCGAACCAGAATTAATTCACCGTGATAATCTGGTATTAACCAGCTAATCAATAAAAAAACAAAATTGCAGACATAAAAAAACCGACGTAAAGTCGGTTTTTTTATAAAGTCGAAACTTTAAATTACATTGCGCGAACAGCGTTGTTCAAGCGGCTTTTACCACGAGCAGCAGTATTCTTGTGAATAATGCCTTTACCCGCCATACGATCTAATGCAGGCGCTGCAACTTTGAAAGCAGCAACAGCTTGTTCTTTATCACCAGCTGCGATTGCTTTTCTCAGTGCTTTAATCGTTGTACGCATCGCTGAACGTTGGCTGGCGTTACGCTGACGGTGTACTTCTGCTTGACGCGCGCGTTTTCTTGCTTGTGCCGAATTTGCCAAAGTGCTTCTCCTAAAAATTCATTTATCTGTAGCTAAACCTAGCTATCTGTATTTACAGATGAGCCCGACATTATCCGGATTTTAATCTGATTTGTAAATGGTATTATGTGATTATTTTTCAATAGGATGACCCATGCGCATAATCACAGCCAATGTGAACGGTATTCGAGCCGCCGCCCGTAAAGGTTTTTTTGACTGGTTGCCTAAACAAAACGCAGATGTTGTATGTATTCAGGAAACCAAAGCCCAAGTTCATCAACTCGAAGATGATATTTTCAGGCCGCAAGGATATCACTGTTATTACCATGATGCTGAAAAAAAGGGCTACAGCGGTGTGGCATTGTATTGCAAAGCAGAGCCCGATGAAGTCATTGTTGGTATGGGCAATGAGGAGTTTGATGCAGAAGGTCGTTATATCGAAGCGCGTTTTGGTAATTTGAGCGTCATTTCACTGTATATGCCCTCAGGATCATCAAAAGAAGAGCGTCAATTGGTTAAGTATCGCTGCATGGATTTTTTCGAAATAAAAATGCAGGAAATGAAAGATTCCGGTCGCGATGTCTTAATCTGCGGCGATTGGAATATTGCACATAAAAATGAAGATATTCGTAACTGGAAAGGCAATTTGAAAAATTCAGGCTTCCTGCCTGAAGAACGAGCCTGGCTAGACAAGTTGTTTGATGACATGGGCTTTATTGATGCCTTCCGTGAGTTACCTCAGGAAGAACACCAATATACTTGGTGGTCAAACCGTGGTCAGGCCAGAGCGAACAACGTCGGATGGCGCATTGATTACCATATCTTAACGCCAAGTATGAAAGGCAAAGTTAAAGCAACTGAAATCTATCGAGACGAGTCATTTTCAGATCATGCACCACTTATTATTGATTACGACTACGAGCTGGCAGAATAAAAACGAACTTTATCGCGACATAACTCTCTGACTTATTTATTCATCAGAGAGTTATGTATGTGGTCATTATTCAAGTCCGATCCAGAGAAAAAGTTAAAAAAGCAACTAGCGCAAAAGCGTGAACAGGCATTAACTGCTCAGCGTAACGGTGATATGCGACTGTTTGCCTCGCTGACACAGGAATCTGAGGCAATATTGAAGCAGTTACAACAAGTGCAGTCTGATAAAGCCTGAACTTAGTCTATGTGTACTCTAATACATTGAGGCAAGCACGCAACGAATTACACCATAATCATAAGCTTCATCCAGCGCCTGATAAATCGCTTTGAGGCTCTGCGACTCATCGCCTAAAGATTCAATGGTGAGCACAATTGTGTTGAGTTCGGCATCTTCCAGGTCTAATACGTCTTTCACATCCAGCAAGCCGGCGTTGATGCCTTCAGCCAAATGACTATAAACCGTGCTGAGCTTTAAATCACGCTGTTTAGCAATGTTATCTATGCCATGTCCCTTTTCAAGTAATAACAGCGTGTCATTAATGGTGTCACTCAAGCCGTTATTGAGTAATTCTGATAAGGGATGCTGTTGAATCACCTCTAAAAACGCATGACCATAATGATTGAGTTTCTGCTCGCCCACTCCGGAAATCCGTTGCATTGCCTCCATATCTGCAGGCCGGTAACGACACATTTCCAACAATGTCGCATCATGAAAAATAACATAAGGTGGCACACCATGCTGTTTGGCTATATCAGAACGTAATTGACGCAAGGCTTCCCATAGACGCTCGTCTTGTGGGCGAACAGAGGTTTGTCTTTTACTGGCTTTAGCCGTAGATTTTTTTGGAGGCTGTTTTCTTAATTTTAATGTTTGCTCGCCGCGTAATACGGGCCGACATTTTTCTGTCAGTCGTAATGCGCCATAACGTTGAATATCAATATCGAGATAACCTGTGGCAATTAACTGACGGAAAATACCGCGCCATTGTGTCGCATTCAGTTCAGTGCCGATGCCATAAGTGCTTAACTTATCATGCTGGTTGTGTTTGATACGTTCATCGCCACTACCCAGTAACACATCGATTAAATAATTCACCCCAAAACGCTGCTCAGTGCGGTAAACGCAGGATAGGGCTTTCTGTGCCATTTCTGTCGCATCAAAGCTTTCTGGCGGCGTTTGGCAGTTATCGCATTGGCCGCATTTTTCAGAAGCTTCTTCATCAAAATAGGCCAGTATGGCCTGACGACGGCAAGTGATGAGTTCACATAAACCGAGCATGGCATCTAATTTATGCTGTTCAACCCGCTTGATCATATCGGGCGCATTAGAGTCTTGCATAAACTGCCGCAGGGTAATGACATCCTGCAGGCCATAGGCCATCCAGGCATTGGCCGGTAAACCATCGCGACCCGCGCGGCCGGTTTCTTGATAATAAGCTTCAATATTTTTCGGCAAATTCAGGTGAGCGACAAATCGCACATCGGGTTTATCAATACCCATACCAAAGGCGATGGTGGCGACAATGATCACACCTTCTTCGTGTAAAAAGCGCTGTTGATGTTTAGCCCTGATGTCATTAGATAGGCCGGCATGATAAGGCAGGGCAACCCGACCTTGCTCCTGAAGCCACTCAGCAATGGCTTCTACTTTTTTGCGAGACAGGCAATAAACAATACCGGCATCGTTGACGTGATGTTCCTGAATAAACTGCCAAAGCTGTTGTTTGGCTTGCGTCGCTTCCGTAATCGCATAAAAAATATTAGGCCTGTCAAAACTATTCAGATAAACATTGGCTTGCTGCAGATTGAGCTGTTCAATGATTTCCTGACGCGTACGTTTATCCGCTGTAGCAGTCAGGGCGACACGCGGCACATTGGGAAATCGCTCATGAAGCAAGCGAAGCTGTTGGTATTCAGGGCGAAAGTCATGTCCCCATTGCGACACACAGTGCGCTTCGTCTATCGCAAACAAAGCAATACTGACACGACTCAACAAAGATAGTGTGCGTTCATTTAATAAACGCTCTGGGGCGATATACAGCACATCAATCAGTCCAGCTTCAAGTTCTTGCTCGACTGTACGGGCTTCATTTGCTGAAAGACTGGAGTTCAGAAAAGCGGCTTTTACACCTAATTCGTTTAACGCCACCACCTGATCCTGCATCAGGGCAATTAACGGTGACACCACAATTCCAGTGCCTTTTCTGATAAGTGCCGGAATCTGATAACAAAGCGATTTACCACCGCCGGTTGGCATTAATACCAGAGCATCACCACCATGGATAAGGTGCTCAACGATATCCTCTTGATTATGTCGAAAGGCATCGTAGCCAAAGATGTTCTGTAGCACGTCCAGTGCGGGTTGTCCTTCAGTATGCATAGATAAATCAGTGATTAAAGCAAAGGGGCATTATGGCAAATATGACTTCACTCTGATATCGAATATGAACAGCAAATTCGGTTTATTACAGAAATACAGGCAGAATATAGGATCTTCAACTTTCAGCTCATGCCAAACATGGCAGGTTTTAAGCAAATTTATATCTAGGAATCTAAATGAAAAACATTACCGTGGACAGCAATCCCAGCGAAGCACAATTAAAACAGATGGGCGTCGACCATTGGCCCACTTGGGAAAAAGAAGTCTCTGTCTTCCCTTGGTCATTTGTCACCACTGAAGTGGCATACATTGTGGAGGGTGAATGTGTAATGACGCCCAATGATGGTGGACCTGCAACCACATTTAAAGCCGGGGATTTAGTGGTTTTCCCCAATGGTTATAAAGGCACATGGGAAGTGAAAAAAGCTTTGAAAAAACGCTTTAAACATAGAGATGGCAACTTTGTGAAATGTGCGTTTAGCCGTTATAAAATCCTGAAAAATCGTATTAAATCGGATTTTTAGGAAATACTGCTTGGCATAAAAAAGGAGGGAGGAGCTCAATGTCGTTATTAAGCTCACATTGGGGTTCCCCCTTCAATCCAATTCTAGGGTGCGTGGTTTTTAAAACTGATCATGCAGTTCAAAGTCCAGCTGTGGTTGAACAGTTTCTGTAGAAGGCAAATCAAACCCACTCATACTTAATCCGACCAGTCTTACTGGTTTATGACCCGCCTCTGTTTTCTCCAGCAACAACGGAATAATCTTTTTTAAGTCAGTCAGTTCAATGATGTGCTCGGCGCTGTGTGCCCGGGTGACTTGTTGAAAGTCAGCATATTTCACTTTAACGGTGACGGTACGTGCTTTCAGGTGTTGTTTATCCAAACTCTCAAACACGCGTTCAGCCAAATCGAGCAGTTTGGCGGTTAATTCAGGAATCGAGTGAATATCTTCTGCAAAGGTAGTTTCTTTACCGAGTGATTTACGGATACGTTGGCTACGAACCGGGCGGTCGTCGATAGCTCGGGCGATGTTGTAGTAATACTGACCCGCCTTGCCGAAACGCTCAGTCAGTTCGCTTAATGATTTCTCACGCAGGTCCTTGCCGGTATGAATGCCGAGATTATGCATTTTGGTTTCTGTGGCAGGGCCAACGCCATGAAATTTACCGACAGGAAGATCGGCGACAAAGACTTCGCCTTGCTCAGGTCTGATGACATAGAGCCCGTTGGGTTTATCCATATCTGAGGCAATTTTGGCGAGGAATTTATTGTAGGAAACACCAGCAGAGGCTGTGAGTCTAGTTTCCTGCAAAATCTCACGTTTAATGGCCTGGGCAATCAATGTCGCTGAACCATTAAAGGCCTCGGTATAGGTGACATCCAAATAGGCTTCATCGAGAGATAAAGGCTCAACTTCACTGGCATAGCGCCAGAAAATATCACGGATTTGGCTTGAAACTTCACGATAGGCATCAAAACGCGGCGGCACAAACAGCGCATGGGGGCATAAGCGATAGGCGCGCGAACAGGGCATGGCCGAGTGAATACCATATTTCCTGGCTTCATAACTACAGGCTGCGACCACCCCACGGCTGTTAGGCTGGCCACCAACAATCAATGGTTTGCCTTTGTATTCCGGGTAATCACGCTGTTCCACCGAAGCAAAAAAAGCATCCATATCAACGTGAATTATTTTGCGTTGCTTAGCCATGAGGTATCAAGGATATCAGAAGTCTGTTCTCTTAATTTTCTCATTATCGTTGACTTCATGATGAGCAGCAATGTTTTGTGGCTATCTGCATCTCAAGCAACAAAAGTGGAACCAGATATACTTCAATGTTACTTTAGCTGATTCAACGCGATCTGAGACCGATTTTGATAGCACGACTACGTTCATGGCATGAGAGTTTACAGGCATTTATGCACCCTCGGGTGCTCACAATGCTTGTGTTTGGCATCATGGCGGGCCTGCCGTTATTACTGATTTTTTCTACATTGAGTCTATGGCTTGGCGAAGTCGGTATCGCAAAAAGTGAAATCACTTATTTCAGCTGGGCAGCCCTAGGGTACTCGTTTAAATTCGTCTGGGCACCGCTGGTCGATGTGATGCCCTTACCGATATTAACTCGTCTGCTCGGCCGTCGTCGTGCCTGGTTATTATTGTCCCAATGCATGGTAATGGGCTCCATTATTTTTATGGCAATGGTTGATCCAGCCCAAGATTCTTTGGTCTGGATGGGCGTAGCAGCCGTATGTCTGGGCTTTTCCTCTGCTACTCAGGACATTGTCACCGATGCCTACCGTATTGAATCTGCCAATGCTGAACTGCAAGCGATGATGTCGGCCAGTTACATTGCTGGTTATCGAATTGGCATGTTAGTGGCAGGTGGTGGCGCCTTATTCCTGGCTAGTTATTTTGGCACCGGCATGGACCAATATCATTTTGAAGCTTGGCAGCTGACTTACTGGAGCATGGCCAGTTTATTTTTGTTTGGCATTGTGACCACCTTGATCATTGATGAGCCCAAGCAACAACAGGAATCAGCGTTGATCAATCGTCGCCATCATGTGCGATTTTTTATTACCTTTTTGCTGGCGGTGAGCGCCTTTATCTGTAGCTTTGCACTGACAGCAGATGTAACGGATCAGGCGAAACAAAAGCTGAGTATGTTGCTCAGTAACCCTCAGTTGGTGTCAGTTATTATCGAATTGATCCGGCTGGTATTTGCCGGTTTTGCTGCAGCCTTGGTTGCGATGCTGATGACACAAATAAAATTTATCGATAAACAAAGTGTGACTCACAGTTACGTGGCGCCTATTCAGGACTTCTTTACCCGTTATGGCTGGTCTTTAGCTTGGTTATTATTGGCTTTAGTAGGCTTGTATCGGATTTCAGATATTGTGCTTGGGGTGGTGGCAAATCCACTTTATCAAAGCCTGGGGTTTACCAAAAATGAAATCGCCACTGTGGTGAAAACCTTTGGTGTGTTTATGACCATCTTCGGTGCTTTCTACGGTGGTATATTGGTTTTGCGTTATGGCGTGATGCCGATATTGATGTTGGGCGCGGTGTTATCTGCTATTACCAATCTGTTATTTATGCTGCTGGTGCAAAGCGGGCACGATATAACCATGTTGTATGTGGTGATTACGGCTGATAATTTATCGGGTGGCCTGGCGAATGCCGCCTTTATTGCCTTTTTATCCAGTTTGACCAATATCTCTTTTACCGCTGTACAGTATGCGATTTTTAGCTCGTTGATGACCTTAATCCCCAAAGTGTTGGGCGGTTATTCAGGCTCTATGGTCGAATCCATCGGTTTTGAAAACTTTTTCTTGATGACGGCCCTGATGGGGCTGCCGGTCTTATTGCTGATTATGCTTGCTGGCAAACGCTTTAATCTCACTACTCCCCAATGACCCTAGTGAAATGGCTTTTGTTGATTGTGCTTGTCGTTGTTGCTGTAAAACAATGTCAGCATAAGCAAGAAGTCAGTTTAGGGCCGGGTGTTAAAGTGGCTCAGGCGCCAGTGCAATCACCGCTCAGTCAAGCGATACCGTTTAAGTTTGAAGGGTATCAAATCACACCACTGGCATACTTTTCACTACAAGCGAAAGTGTTGGGCCGTGAAGATTATCGTTTAGACAGAGAAAGTGACTTATCACCTACAGACTTAGCATTGGGCTGGCTTAAAATGTCAGATGAGAACGTATTAGCGAATATTGATATCAGTCAGTCTGGCCGTTGGTATTACTGGCAGGTACAACAGTTTCCGATACCGCGACGTGAGATTGAAACCCAGAGCGCTAATATGCACCTAATTCCAGCTGATAATGAAGTTGGAGGAGCGTTAAAGAGAGTTAGGAAAGGACAAATTATCGCCTTAGAGGGGCAGTTGATACAGGCAAAAGCCACCGATGGCTGGTCATGGAAGAGTTCTATGACCAGAGATGACACCGGTGCTCATGCTTGCGAAGTGGTTTATGTCACATCGTTTAAGATTATTGAGTAAAGGTTATCCCACCAATTTGTAACATGGTTGATATACGCCTTCTCCTTGACCTAGTTTCATTCGTTGTTGCTTAACGAAAATATGGAGGAGATTATCAATCGCACGCATGATGCTGGGATCGCCCTTAAGCAAATAGGGCCCATATTTCGCCACTTCTTTAATACCAAAACTTTTTACATTACCTGCGACAATGCCAGAAAATGCTGAACGAATTTGGCTGGCAAGCAGGTGCTTAGGCAGTGATGGATCTAAATTTAATGCGGCCATATTTTCATGAGTAGGAATAAAGGGCTGCTGCAGCATTGGGTCAATATGTAACTGCCAGTTGTAGTAATACGCTTCTTCCGTTTCTCTACGGTTATCATGGACTTCAGCTATGGCCTGTTTGACTTTGTGGCCGACGGTCTCTGGTTCACCAATCACGATTTCGTATAAGTCACTAATCTCATCACCCAAGCATTGTTTTAGGAATGCATCCAGTGTGTCGAAGTAATCACGGCATGATTCTGGCCCGGCAAAGATTAACGGGATACCGTATTTATTTTCCGGATGAAGCAGAATACTGAGTAAATAGAAGATTTCTTCTACGGTGCCAACCCCGCCGGGAAATACCACGATAACGTGACCTAGACGAACAAAGGCTTCCAGACGTTTTTCAATATCCGGCATGATAACCAGTTCATTGACGATGGCATTGGGTGATTCAGAGGCAATGATGCCCGGTTCGCTAATGCCAATATAACGACCATGAGTGATTTGCTGTTTAGCATGACCGACGGCAGCGCCCTTCATGGGGCCTTTCATGGCGCCAATACCACAGCCGGTAATAATATCCAGCCCTCTCAAACCAAACTCATAACCGACATGTTTGGCATAGTCATATTCTTCGCGGGGAATAGAGTGACCGCCCCAGCACACCACCAGATTAGGCGAGACATTTGGCCTGACCATATTGGCATTACGCAAGATACGGAAGACTTTATCGGTGATTTTCGCCGAGCTATTGGTTTCTTCTGCCAAAATTTTAAAGTCAGTGTAGACAATATCGCGTAATACCGACGATAAATGCTCCTGAATACCGCGAATCAGCGTGCCATCAACAAAGGATTGGGCTGGCGCATTAAAGATTTCCAGCATCACACCACGGGGTTGTGACTTTAGGCGGATATCAAAATCCGCATAGAGTTGCTGAATTTCTTCGGCATCATCTTCATGGCTGTCAGTGTTGAGAATCGCCAGAGCGCATTCTCTGAATAGTTGGTGTAGCTCAGCGCTGGGAGAGCTGAGTTTGATGATTTCTTCCTGTGATAACAGGTTAAGACTTCGAATCGGACGAACAGTGGTATAAGGGATTTTTTTCATTCACACGCCTTCTTTGGTGGTTACTATTTGATGCTCCCACTCTTGTTACTAACAATCAATGGTTTTCAGATAATTTTTGCTTGCAGCTCTACAAATACATGGATGCCAGTCTTATCGATGGCTCTTCCAGGCTGGCTGTCACGCTAAACCCTAAGCTTTCGACCAGTCGTTGCATGGGTTGATTACTGGTGAGAATTTCACCCTCCATCAGGCTAAATCCTTGCTGACGGGCACTGGAAATCAAGGCCTGCATCAGTCGTGTGCCAATACCTTTATGTTGCCATTCATCAGCAACAACCAAAGCAAACTCACAGCTGTTGCCATCCGGGTTCATACTGTAACGGGCGACACCGACTTCAATTTCTTCATTGTTTTCCATGGTCACTGCCATTAAAGCCAATTCGCGGCTGTAATCAAGCTGTGTAAAACGTATCAACATATCTTGCGACAATTCGTTGAGTTCTTGCATAAAGCGGAAGTAGCGAGATTCTGTAGACAGTTTTCGAAAAAAGACCTGTTCAATCAGCGCATCTTCGGGGCGAATAGGACGGATAATAATATCCGTGCCATCGGCTAACTGTTCCTGCCTGGTTAAATGCGTTGGATATGGATGAATGGCCATATGATCATAGCGGTGAATCGTCTTTACATGATGTGCAACGACGATTCTGACATCTAAAGCGAGTACTCCGCGTTCATCGACGACCAGTGGGTTGATGTCCAGTGATTCAATTTCTGGCAATTCACAAACCATTTCAGACACCCGTAACAACACTTGTATTAAAGCGTCACGATTCACGGCAGGCATATCTCGGAACTCGCCGAGCATAGCGGCAATTTTGGTTTGGTTAATCAGCTTGTCTGCCAGGAACGTGTTTAAAGGTGGCAGAGCGATAGCGGTATCTTGCAAGACTTCGACTTTGACACCACCGGCCCCAAATACAATCGTGGTACCAAACACTGGGTCACGGTTAACACCGACCAGACATTCTCTACCGAAGGGATCGGTATACATCGGTTCGATACTGACGCTGAATGTCTTCATATCCGGGAGTTTCTTACGCACCGCTTCCTGTAATTCTTTGTAAACCAGTCTGACGGCGGCCGCATTATTAATATTTAACCGAACACCACCTACATCGGTTTTATGCTGGATATGACGATCATTGATTTTCATCGCCACCGGATAACCAAAACTCTCTGCTGCGACCAACGCTTCATTGGCGCTGTGGCACTGAATGCTCAAACTAACCGGGATATCAAAAGCATGTAACAAGGCTCGGGATTCAGCGGTGGTTAGGGATTGTCGATTTTCAGCCAGTACACTCTCGATAATCAGTCGCGCACCCTCAATATCCGGTTCGCTGTGTGATGATAATGGGCCTGGTACCTGCATTAATAATTGCTGGTTTTCATAAAAGCGCGCGAGGCAGGCAAAGGCTTCCACTGAGGATTCCGGATCAGAAAAACAGGGCACATGATGACGGGCAAATAAACGATCCGCACTGGCAATAAGCTGTTGACCCATCCAGCAAGCCAGAACGGGTTTTGAGCTTGTCTGGTGTGCATCAATAACGGCTTGTGCACAGGCATCAGGATCGGTCATGGCTTGTGGAGACAGCATCACTAATACCCCATCAATGCCTTCATCCTGCAAGCAGGCATTTACGGCTGCTTTATAGCGTTCTGGTGAGGCATCGCCAAGCACATCAATCGGATTACTGCGCGACCAGTGATGAGGTAATACTTTATCCAGGTTGGTAATTGTCGTTTCCGACAGGTTGGCTAACTCAATGCCTAAATCAATCGCTCTGTCGGTGGCCATCACCCCAAGGCCTCCGCCATTGGTGACGATCGCCAAACGCCGGCCATGCACCCGACATTGAGTGGCTAATAACTCAGCGGCGGCAAAAAGCTGCTGAATGGTATCGGCTCTGACCACACCAGCTCGTTGAATTGCGGCATTAAATACATCATCACCACCCATCATTGCACCGGTATGCGTTAAAGCCGCCTGTGAGCCAGCTTGATGGCGGCCTGCTTTGATTACAACCACCGGTTTCATGCGTGAAGCAATCCGTAGCCCGCTCATAAAACGGCGGGCATCGCGAATACCTTCGACATACAGCAGAATACTCTGGGTTTTGTGATCCTGAGCTAGAAAGTCGAGCAGATCACCAAAATCAATATCAGCGGCATTACCCAATGAAATAATGGCAGAAAACCCGACCTCATTGGCGGCCGCCCAGTCTAGAATCGCCGTACATAAAGCGCCTGATTGTGAAATTAAAGCTAGTTGCCCAGGCGCTGCAGTATTTTTACTAAAGGTGGCATTCATGCCAATATTGGGGCGGATAAGGCCAAGACAATTAGGTCCGAGAATTCGGATATTGTATTGCTGGGCTGCCTTAACGACATCGTGTTCGAGCTTGAGACCTTGTCCCTGACCTTCACTGAAACCCGCCGAAATAATGATGGCCGCTTTCACTCCGGCATGACCACATTGATGCATGATGGCTTCTATGGTGCTGGCGGGGGTAGCGATAACAGCCAAGTCCACTGCTTCATTAATGGCTTCCATATTCGGGTAGCAAATATGATCATCAATACGATCATATTTAGGGTTCACGGCATAGACGGGTCCGTTAAAGTCAGTATCAATCAGGTTGTCAAACACCCGTCTGCCAACCGCATCTGTGGTCTGACTGGCGCCAAATACAGCAATTGAGCGAGGTGAAAACAGACGGTCTAAAAAATGTGTGGTCATATCACTGGTCCAGTTTCCTGATACGATTAGCTTACAAAAACTTTATTACGATTGTTTAAGGTGTCGTTATGACTATCGCGTTTATCTCTCATGCTGACTGTGCATTGCACGAAACGACATCATATCACCCGGATACGGCAGAAAGGCTTGCCGCCATTCATGATCGCCTTATTGCCAGCGGCCTGGAAATGATTATGCATTTTTATGACGCGCCGATGGTCTCTGTAGAGCAATTATGCCGTGTCCATGATGCTGATTATGTCAGTGAGATCTTTCAGAAGTTGCAAGACAATGAACGTGTTTGGCTGGATGCTGATACCTTGATGGTATCCGCGTCATTAACAGCGGCACAGCGCGGAGCCGGTGCTGTTGTAAAAGCAGTCGATTTAGTGATGAGCCAAGATGCAAATAGCGCCTTTTGTTGTGTCAGGCCGCCCGGGCATCATGCCGAACATAATAAGGCGATGGGGTTTTGTATCTTTAACAATGTTGCTGTCGGTGTGGCTCATGCAATAGCTCAATATGGTCTGGAGCGAGTAGCTATTATCGACTTTGATGCACACCATGGTAATGGCACAGAAGATATTTTCCGAGGTAATGAACAAGTCCTTTTATGCAGTAGTTTTCAACATCCGTTTTACCCAGATACTGGCGTGCCCGGCAAGCATGACAACATGATTAATATTGGCCTAGCTGCCGGGACCAGCGGTGAACAGTTTCGTCAGTTGGTTGAGCAGCAATGGTTACCGGAGCTGGAAACATTTCAGCCCGAATTGATTTTTATTTCTGCCGGATTTGATGGGCATCGGGAAGACGATATGTCAGATCTGGACTTAGTGGAAGAGGACTTTGCCTGGGTGACCCGTGAAATGAAAAAAATAGCCGATAACTATGCTCAAGGTCGGATAGTGTCAACACTTGAAGGCGGTTATGTCATGTCAGCATTAGGACGCAGTGTGGCCAGTCATATTGATGCTTTGTTATAAAATTTTCTGATCTGAAAACACAAAAAAGCCCTGAAAAACAGGGCTTTTTTTATTGGCTCAGACAAGTCTAGAACGGAATATCATCGTCGTAATAGTCGTCACCACCGCCACCATAATCAGGACCTGCAGAGGATGAGGCCGGTTGTGGTGCGTTATAGCCGCCAGATTGTTGTTGAGGACGTTGGTCAAACGAAGTATCACCACCGCCGGCATTGTAGTTACTGCCACCACCTTGATTACCACCGCCGCCGCCACGGCTATCCAGCATCGTCATTTCGTTACCCACGATTTCTGTGGTGTATTGATCTTGCCCCTGCTGGTTCTGCCATTTGCGGGTCTGAATACGACCTTCAATATAGACTTGTGAGCCTTTGTGCAGGTACTGCTGAGCAATTTCACCCAGCTTATTGCGTAATACTACACGGTGCCATTCAGTGCGCTCCTGACGCTCACCGGTTTGTCTGTCTTTCCAACTTTCTGAAGTGGCAATACGTAAATTACAAATTGAACCACCATTAGGGAAGGCGCGACTCTCAGGCTCTGCGCCGAGTCGTCCGACCAGAATGACCTTGTTTACTGACATGGCTTGTTCCTTGGTTTAATGGGGACTGTCAAATCTATGCCGATGTTGCTGAACATCGGTCAAGTGACCGTCTCGGTGTAAAAAAAACAGTTAAAAGCATTTCTACCGTCAACCACACTATGGTGGGTAGAAAAAGGATTGCTAATGAGCAGGGATAATATCATCTCAATCGCTCATGCCCAATACAAAATAGAATGTTGATGACTAGGGTCGTATTGCGAGCAACTGTACTGAGCACAGAAATTTAAGGCTTAATAC
The DNA here is from genome assembly GCF_002299105.1 of Methylophaga sp. UBA678. Classification (NCBI taxonomy): domain Bacteria; kingdom Pseudomonadati; phylum Pseudomonadota; class Gammaproteobacteria; order Thiotrichales; family Piscirickettsiaceae; genus Methylophaga; species Methylophaga sp. UBA678. The sequence goes on along the minus strand of NZ_DBNG01000009.1, from coordinate 25,062 downwards.
TTTCTTCCACTTCCGCTTTACACGCAAGCAATGCTGAAGTGACCTTAGACATATTTCTATTAAAACGAATCGTCGGTAGGGAAACGGCAATAGAATAATGATCGGTCATCTCTGCATTAATTGCCACACCGACAGCACAAATGCCCTCTGCGTGTTCTTCAATATCGACAGCCCAGCCATTTTTGCGAATGAGGTCTAGATCCTGAAAAAGAGTGTCATAAGATATATGACTCGCCTCTGTTTGTTGTATCCACTTATCGTCAATAATCGCTTTAACTTCGTCATTACTTAAAGAAGCAAGAACGGCTTTGCCATGAGCTGAAGTGTATACAGAAAAAGCTTTTCCAAGCGGTGAGGCTACCCGGAGCTCTTGCTGACTGATAATGTGATCAACAGACAGCGAATGCTGACCTCTGAAAATGCACAGTTCAACCGTTTCTCCGGTTTTATTAGCCAATGTATTTAAGTGTGTTCTTACGACACTGATAATCTCAGCATGCGCTACTCGTGTCAGTTGTGATAATGCTGGACCTAGATAAATATGATTATGAGAGTGGATAATAAATGCCTCTCTCTCAAGAGACGATAGTAGCGGCTCAACTGTTGATCGTGGCAGCTCAGTCCGGCGTATTAACTCATCCATACTTAGCCCAGCAGGGTGATGTCTTAAAGCAGTAAGAATAGCTGCAGTGTTAGAAATAACCTGACCCTGATTGTCTCTTGACTTGTCGATCATTATTTCTCAATGTTCCTTAATGCTGGGAAGCAAATGACTCTAGTTCATCCATATTAATTTCATCTGGTGAGTATTTGACATAAGCCACCTGTTCTTCAGGCACCACTACTGCTTCTTTGATACCTGCAATAGCTCTTAACTCCTGAATGAATTGAGCAGAATTCTGCATGGATGTGTCATTCAGATGAATAATCTTACTGCTGTAATGTTTAGGTGCTTGCATTGGGAAAACAAGTAATAACCAGATAACCACCAAGACAACACTGGCAACAAAGATACCCTCGAGTCCAAACGAGCCATATAGTGTTCCACCCATAGCACCGCCAATGAAGGCACCGATGAATTGAGCGCTGGAATACACACCCATCGCCGTGCCTTTGTTTTCCAATGGACTAAGCTTTGACATCATCGATGGCAGACTGGCTTCAAGAATATTGAATGCGGTAAAGAATAACCACAGACAAATCAGTATAGTGGTTAACGAGTGAGCAAAAAACGCCCAACCTAATTCTGCCAAACCAATCACTGCGATAGCACTGATGAAAACAGATTTCATTTTACGTTTTTTCTCAGCGATGATGATGAATGGCACCATGGTGACAAAAGCTAAAAGTAATACCGGTAAGTACGCCATGGCGTGTTGGCTTTTGTCTAAGCCCGCTACATCCTGTAAGACGTGGGGTAATGCGAAAAAGCTGGTGGTGAGTAGCAAATGCAACAGCATAATGCTGAGCACTAATCGCATGATTTGTTTATTGCCAAACACTTTGCCAAATTGCTTTGGCACGGGGCCCAGATCAGTGTGCGTCACCAGTCGTTTGGGAGAGGGAACCCATAGATGCAGAATGCCAATACCAAGTAATGCCAGCAGCGCGGTGGCCCAGAAAATACCTGACAAACCAATCCAGTGTTCAAGAATAGCGCCTGTGGCCAATGCAACAGAAAATGACAGACCAATACTGATACCAATACTTGCCATGGCTTTTGTACGCTGTTCATCTCGGGTGAGATCGGCGGTGAGAGCCATAATGGCAGCAGCGATGGCACCACTTCCTTGTAACAAACGACCGACGATGACCATTTCAATGGATTGTGCGGTCGCCGCAATCACACTACCCGCAGCAAATAATAGTAAGCCAATAGTGATAACGCGCTTACGACCGATTTTGTCGGATAACATCCCAAATGGGATTTGTAAGAGCGCTTGCGTCAATCCGTATGCGCCAATAGCAATGCCGATAAGCATTGGCGTGCTGCCCGTGTATTGATGTGCCGATATCGAAAAAACCGGCAAAATCATGAATAAGCCCAGCATTCTCAAGGCAAATATCAACGAAAGCCCTGAAATACTCCGCTTTTCCAGCGAGGTCAATGAGTTTGTTGTAGTTTGTTTTTGCGTCATGGTAGTCGGACAGAGTATATTGATCCGTTTGATTTTACTACGGAATCCTGATGAAAAATATAAGCGTTCCCGGGATGAAAAATATAAGCATTCGTGGGGCTCGAACCCACAATCTTAAAAATATTGACCTGGACCTGCCGAGAGATGCTCTGATTGTAATTACTGGCCTGTCTGGTTCGGGAAAATCGTCGCTTGCCTTCGACACATTATACGCAGAAGGGCAGCGTCGATATGTGGAATCCTTGTCAGCCTACGCCAGACAGTTCTTATCGATGATGGAAAAGCCGGATGTGGATCATATTGAAGGCTTGTCTCCTGCGATATCGATTGAACAAAAATCAACATCACATAATCCGCGCTCAACAGTCGGAACCATCACCGAAATTTATGACTATTTAAGGTTGTTATTTGCTCGTGCGGGTGAACCACGTTGTCCGACACATCATCAAACATTGGCAGCACAGACGGTGAGTCAAATGGTAGACGCCGTGCTGGATATGCCGGAAGGTAAACGCTTGATGCTGATTGCACCAGTGATTCAGGATCGTAAAGGTGAGCATCGTGATGTCTTGGAAGAATTACGAATCAAAGGTTTTGTTCGTGCGCGCGTGAATGGTCAAGTTATTGAGCTCGATGATCCGCCTGAATTGGAGCTGCGTAAAAAACATACCATTGAAGCAGTGGTGGATCGTTTTAAAGTGCGCCCGGACATTCAGCAACGGTTAGCTGAATCCTTTGAAACGGCATTAGCCATGGCGGATGGTGTGGCGAAAGTCGTGTCGATGGATGATGAATCTGATGAGACTTTATTTTCTGCACGTTTTGCCTGTCCAGAGTGTGGTTATTCGATTTCTGAATTAGAACCACGCATGTTCTCGTTCAATAACCCTGCTGGAGCTTGTCCGACTTGTGACGGGCTTGGGGTGAAGCAGTTTATTGATCCCGCTCGAGTAGTGACTCATCCTGAATTAAGTCTGGCAGCAGGTGCCATTCGGGGGTGGGATCGCCGAAATGCGTATTACTACCAACTAATGTTATCGCTAGCGGAGCATTATAAATTTGATCTGGATACGCCCTTTCAGGACTTGTCCGATGAGATTCGTGAGGTCATTTTATATGGTAGTGGTAAAACGCAGATTGCCTTCAGCTACATGGGCGACCGTGGTAAAAGCGTCAGTCGTAAACATCCGTTTGAAGGCGTGATTCCGAATATGCAGCGTCGTTATCACGAAACAGAATCAAACAGTGTTCGTGAAGATCTGGCTAAATTTCATTCCATCCGTGCTTGTCCGGAGTGTCATGGAGCCAGATTAACGCTGGCTTCGCGTAATGTATTTGTGAATGAAATTACCTTACCTGAAGTCACAGCAATGCCTATCGGTGAAGTGAGTACTTTCTTTGAAACACTCACCTTACCTGGCAAACGTGGCGAAATTGCAGAAAAGATTGTCACCGAAATTTCAGCGCGTCTGAGCTTTCTGGTGAATGTTGGTCTTGATTATCTGAACCTTGCACGCAGCGCGGAAACATTATCGGGTGGAGAAGCGCAGCGTATTCGTTTAGCCAGTCAGATCGGTGCGGGTTTAGTCGGGGTCATGTACATTCTGGATGAACCTTCGATAGGGCTGCATCAACGTGATAATGATCGCCTGCTGGAAACCTTAACCCGACTACGTGATTTAGGTAACACGGTCATTGTGGTTGAGCATGATGAAGATGCGATTCGCATGGCCGATTTTGTGCTGGATATTGGTCCGGGCGCCGGCGTGCATGGTGGTCAAATTGTGGCTCAGGGTACACCTGAAGAAATCATGAAAAGTGAAGAGTCACTGACCGGGCAATACTTGTCGGGCCGTAGAAAAATTGAACTGCCAGCGAAACGACAGCCACCCCATGCAGGCCGTGTTATTGGTTTGAGAGGTGCTTGCGGTAACAATTTAAAGAATGTGGATATTGATGTCCCAATCGGTCTGATGACCTGTGTCACTGGTGTGTCAGGTTCTGGGAAGTCCACGCTAATCAACGAAACTTTATTAAAACTGACCGCGAAAAACTTAAACGGCAATTCAGAAGAACCCGCCCCACATTCTGAAATTATTGGTTTAGAGCAGCTGGATAAAGTGGTGGCGATTAACCAAAGTCCGATTGGGCGTACGCCGCGTTCAAACCCTGCTACCTATACAGGTTTGTTTACACCTATCCGTGAGTTATTTGCGGGTACACCAGAAGCGCGTTCGCGTGGTTATGGTCCGGGGCGTTTCAGTTTTAACGTGAAAGGCGGACGTTGTGAAGCCTGTCAGGGCGATGGTCTGATTAAAGTTGAAATGCATTTCCTGCCTGATATTTATGTGCCGTGTGATGTGTGTAAGGGCCAGCGTTATAACCGGGAAACACTGGATATCCGCTACAAAGGTAAAACGATTACCGAAGTGCTGGATATGACCATCGAAGAGGCGAATGTCTTTTTTGAAAATATTCCGGTCGTGGCGAAAAAGTTACAGACATTGATTGATGTTGGGCTGACCTATATCAAGCTTGGCCAGAATGCGACTACCTTATCGGGTGGTGAGGCGCAGCGGGTCAAATTAGCTAAAGAGTTATCCAAGCGTGATACCGGTAAAACCCTGTATGTCTTAGATGAGCCAACCACGGGGCTGCACTTTTTCGATATCGAACAGTTACTCAAAGTCCTGCACAGCCTGCGAGATCGTGGCAATACCATTGTGGTCATTGAGCATAATCTGGATGTGATTAAAACCGCAGACTGGATCATTGATATGGGCCCTGAAGGTGGTGCACGTGGTGGTGAAGTGCTGGCCGTTGGTACACCAGAGGAGGTGGCCGAACATCCGGCTTCTTACACCGGTAAATATTTAAAGCCTTTATTGAACTCATGAGCCTAGAACAAGAAATAAAACTTCAGGTAACGCAGGCTGACTCGCTTAACTTGCAAGCGCTGGGCTGGCTGACTTCCATGTTGAAACAGGATGTATATCAACAACATTTGTTGAGTACCTATTTTGATACGCCGGACAAAGCCTTAATGACATTTGGCGTAGGGTTGAGGTTACGTCAAATAGGTGAACAATGGCTGCAAACGGTGAAATGCAGTGGGCAAGCTAATGCTGGTCTGCACCAACGTCAAGAATGGGAACACGAATTGGGGGCGCCAGTGTTTGATCTTGAGCGTCTGGCGGAAACCGCCATTGCGCCGCTATTAGAACAAGCCCAGGTCTGGAATGCCATCCAGCCTTTGTTTACCACCGAGTTTGAACGAGATGTCTGGTTGTTGGTGTTAGAGGCTGACACCGTGGTTGAACTGGCTTATGACAGAGGAGAAGTCAGAGCAGGTGGCAAACAAACAGCGATTCATGAAATTGAGCTGGAATTAAAGCACGGCGATATAGAACATTGCCAAAAATTAGCCGACAAGCTTAAGGCCGCTCTGCCACTTAAATACAGCAATATCAGTAAGGCGGGCTTGGGATATAAATTGTCACAAGACACTGATAAGTAAAGAATTGTTTAGAAATGTTAAGTGACAGACAAAGGCCATATTGTCTGTTATAGTCGAACCATTGCTTCTATCAAGTTAATGATGATGCAGGGTGATTTCCCGCTTATTGCTCTGTGTTGCTTGTTTTCCCAAGCGAGAAGGAGAATCGACTATGAAGAAAAAGTGGATCGTTGTCGCCGAGAGCAGTCGGGCTCGGATTTTTTCTGTTGAGAGTCGGACTAGTCCACTTAAGGAAATCGATGACATGGTCAACACTGCCAGTCGCGCTCATAATCAGGACTTAGTATCTGACGAGCCGGGGCGAGGTTTCGATAGTTATGGTTCTGGAGGGCGTCATGCGATGGAGTCCAAAACGGAACCGAAAAAACAGGAAATGCAGATGTTTGCTCATGACTTAAGTGAGCGTTTGGAGACGGCTCGCCGCACAGGTGATGTCAACGACCTTGTGTTGATTTCCCCACCCAGCTTTCTGGGGGCACTCAAGCAGCAAATGGGTGAAGTGACACAAAAATATATCAGTCAGACCATTAATAAAAACTTTATCAATAAAAGCGAGCAAGAAATTCGCCAGTATTTATTTCAGTAATATTCAGTTAAGCCGGTAACAATGCCTTGTTGCCGGCTTTTTTTATCTTGTTGACAGGCCTCGACCAGTTTCAAACTTCCAGGTACGAATCACGGTCAGCATATCGTTATTTTTCAATACATCTTCCGGTATGGCAGCATAAGGCGCACCCAGTCGGACGATCTTGACCGCGGCATCATCCAGTACTTTATGGCCTGATGAACGTGATACGACGATGCCACCCGCTGGCACACTGCCGTCAGGATTAATATCTACAGACAACATCAGGCTACCACTTAGGCCTTTTTGCCTCGCTTCCTGCGGGTAGTTCATATTACCTATTCGCTCGACCTTCATTTCCCACGCTTTCATATAGGCAGCGGCAGCAAACTCTTTGGTAGAGGCTGAAATACGTCGTTTTTTTGGTCTTTCACTCAGTGCTTTAGTGCTTTTATCGAGTTTTTCCTGCAGCTCGCTGATTTCACTTCTGGCTTGCATCATCAAATCACGGGCAGAAATGTCAGGTTTAGTGATCTTTTCAGGTTCTGCTTCAGTTTTAGCTGCGGTTTCTGCTGTCTCGGTTTTTTCTACCTTGCGTTCCGCTTTTTCCTGAGTGAGCTTTTTAACGGGCTTTTCAGGTTGAGGAACGGGTTTTGCCTTGGGCTGTGGTTTAGGTTTTTTGACTTCAGGCTTAGGTTCTACTTCTTTGGGTTTTGGTGGTGTTGGCTCTGGAGCCGGAGGTTGTACCGCAACTGTTTCCGTGTCGGCGACAGTGTCTGTTTTTGGTGCTGGCGGCGGTGCTGATGGAACATCTTTGGTGACCGGGACAGGTTTATCTTTTGTTGGTTCTGGGGTCGGTGTATCAAGCTCACCTCCACCTTCATTATTGGCCTGCGCCAGAAAGTCTGCCTCTTCCGGTTTGATTTTGTCTTGTTGTTTCACCAATGTGATATCAAGATTATTCGCAGGTGCATTGGTGGGTTTTGAAAACACATCAAAGCTCACGCCCAGCACAATCACCAGATGCAGGATGACTGAAAACAGCAAAGTAAAAATAAGTCGATCTGATGATGCGCTGGTAGCCATGATTATGGAGTCGTTGTTGTGCCTATTTCACGTAAAATCGGTTGAGTTGATTTGTCAGTAAAATGAATTTTTTTCTGCATGGATGGGGTCATTTCGACTTGACCATCAGCTCGAACAATCATTACTTCCTTGATCCCCATTGATGCGGCAATCTCTGGCCAGTCTTTGCCAGCCACGATTAATGCGGTCGCTGCGGCATCAGCACGAGCGGCTTGCTGATGAATAACCGTTGCAGAGATATTATCCTGAGCCGGATAACCTGTTCTTGGGTCCAATATATGAGGATAACGTTTACCTTCATAGGTGAAGAATCTTTCGTAGTCACCCGAGGTGAAAACACTTTCATCACCCGAAACGGCTACGGAAGCCAGCATAGCGGCTTCTTTGCGTGGGTGACGGATGCCAATGACCCAAGGGCGATGACCATGCTTACCAATGGCACGTAAATCACCACCGATATTGATGATGGCATTATTCACACCTTGTTTTTTCAGTGCCTCAATGGCGGCATCTACCGCTGTGCCTTTGGCAAAACCACCAAAGCCCAGTTTCACCATAGGATTATCACTGGTGAGAATATTATCTTGAATATGAATATTTTCCATACTGGGGGCGGCTTTTAACCAGGCGTCGATTTTGTCTTGAGCGGGTGGCGGGCGCGATTCAAACCAATCATCACGATGGTAACCCCAGAGCTCAAATAATTTACCAGCGGCCGGGTTGAATAAATGATGACTTTCCTTGGCATAGGTGGCCGCTTCTTCGATAACGGCAGCGACTTGAGGTTTGATTTCAACTGATTCGCCATTCGCGATAGCTTTATTTATTCGAGTTAAGGTGCTGGGTTTCCAGGCATGCCAGGTGTCGTTGATGGCGTTGAATGAGTCTTCCAAAGCATCAACGGTTTTTTCAGCTGTTTCAGCATCTACGCCATAAAGGCTGACATCAATCTCAGTACCAAAGGCATAAAACTTCGCTTGGCGGGCGCTTTCTTGTTGTTCTCCACAAGCGGTGAGTAGGGCTACTAGAATTAATAAAAGAGGAAAGAGTTTCATCATAAAAGTTTATCTATCGCTGTCATTAAGTCGGCACCAATATTGATACCAAATTGTCTATCAAGTTCACGGATACAGGTCGGGCTGGTGACATTTATCTCTGTCAGATAATCACCAATGACGTCCAGTCCGACAAAAATTAAGCCTTTTTCGCGTAGTTTGGGGCCAACCTGCTCGCAGATCCAACGATCCCTGTCAGTCAGTGGCCGACCTTCGGCTCGCCCACCTGCAGCAAGGTTGCCGCGCGTTTCACCTTCAGCTGGGATGCGGGCCAGGGCGTAAGGCACCGGCTCACCATTTATCAACAGAATACGTTTGTCGCCGTCTTTGATTGCCGGCAAATACTTTTGCGCCATGACCGAACGTTTTCCATGTTCTGACAGCGTTTCGACGATAACTGAGAAATTAGGATCGCCCTGATTGATGCGAAATATCGACGCACCACCCATGCCATCAAGCGGTTTAAGAATAATATCGCCATGCGTTTGCTGGAAATCTTTTATCAGATGTTTCTGGCGTGTCACCAGAGTGGGAGGACAGCATTGCGGAAACCAGGCGGTAAAGAGTTTTTCATTGGCATCACGCAGGCTTTGTGGATCATTGATAATAAGCACGCCATTAGCCTGAGCTTGTTCCAGCAAATAAGTGCTGTAGATATATTCCATATCAAATGGCGGATCTTTACGCATCAATATGGCTTCTACATCAGTGATGGGTCGAGTGACTTTTTCACCCAGTTCAAACCAGTGCTGCGGGTCATCAAACACGCGAAGACTGCGCATTTCAGCAAAAACTTTTCCCTCAGATAGAAAAAGGTCTTGCTGTTCCATAAATAAAATCTGCCAGTCTCGCTGCTGCGCGGCTAGCATCATCGCAAGACTACTGTCTTTTTTGGTATTAATCCGATCGATCGGATCCATAACGATGCCAATGGTTCGTTGCATAGTCACTCTCATGATTGCCTGACTCAGGTGGTGAATTGTACCTGAATGGTGACAATGGAGTGGCGAGGAAAATGTGTGCTTAGGCTTTCTCGTATCAGATTTATCTGCTGTCGACCTCTACAGTCAGCTCTGTATTCGCTATAATCCCGTATGTTTTGACTTTGGATTGTGAAATCGAGCTAATGACTAAGACAGCGGTGATGAAGGCGGAAACGCCAAGAACCTTTCAGGAACTGATCCTCAGGCTGCAACAGTACTGGGCTGAGCAGGGCTGTGTGCTTCTCCAACCTTACGATATGGAAGTCGGTGCAGGGACATTCCATCCAGCGACATTTTTGCGCGCGATTGGCCCTGAACCATGGAGTGCTGCTTATGTTCAGCCTTCACGTCGTCCGACCGATGGTCGCTATGGCGAAAACCCAAATCGTCTCCAACACTATTACCAGTTTCAGGTCGTTTTAAAACCGTCACCTATCAACATTCAGGAACTCTATTTAGGCTCTCTGGAAATGCTGGGGCTGGATACTGCTATTCATGATGTGCGTTTTGTCGAAGATAACTGGGAATCACCGACCCTCGGTGCATGGGGGCTTGGTTGGGAAGTATGGTTGAACGGTATGGAAGTCACACAGTTCACCTATTTCCAACAGGTGGGTGGACTCGAATGTCGACCCGTCACCGGTGAAATTACCTACGGTCTGGAACGTATAGCAATGTACCTGCAAGGTGTGAGCAGTGTCTATGACTTAATCTGGGCAGATGGTCCTATGGGTAAAGTCACTTATGGTGACGTGTTCCACCAAAACGAAGTCGAAATGTCGACTTACAACTTCGAACATGCCGATGTGGACAGTTTATTCACCACATTTGATACCTGTGAACGTGAAAGTCAACGCATGATAGAAGCAGGTTTACCGCTACCTGCCTATGAGCTGGTGTTGAAAGCGTCACATACGTTTAACTTACTCGATGCAAGAAAAGCCATTTCCGTGACAGAAAGACAGCGATTTATCCTCCGTGTACGTACCTTAGCCAGAGCCGTTGCTCAGGCCTATTACGACAGACGTGAATCATTAGGTTTTCCAATGGTTCAGTCTGAAAATAAGGAGGCACAGGCATGAGTCAGACACAGGATTTGCTTATTGAGGTAGGCACAGAAGAATTACCGCCGAAGGCTTTGTTGAAATTGAGTCAGGCATTTCACCAAGGGGTTGAACAAGGCCTAAAAAATGCTGAGCTAAGCTTTGATGCAATTCGTGCTTACGCTACACCAAGACGTTTGGCTTTAGTGATTTCGAAGTTACAAACGCAACAAGATGATCTCACTGTAGAACGACGTGGCCCGGCCGTAACCGCCGCATTTGATGAAGATGGTAATCCGACCAAAGCCTTACAAGGCTTCGCTCGTTCTTGTGGCGTGGATGTTGATGATTTGGAAACGATGCAGACAGAAAAAGGCGCATGGTTAATCTTCAGACAACAGCAAAAAGGGGCTGAAACCGCCACTTTATTGCCAGACATCATTCAGCAATCGTTAAATGCTTTACCCATTCCCAAGCGTATGCGCTGGGGCGACTTGCCGGGTGAGTTTGTTCGTCCTGTTCACTGGTTGGTTGTGTTACTGGGGGATGACATTGTTCCTGTCGAATTACTCGGCGTGAGCGCAGACCGTTTTACGGTTGGTCATCGTTTCCACCATCCTCAGCCTATCCGTATCAGCACACCGATGACTTATGCACCACAACTGGAAACAGAAGGCCATGTGATGGTGGATTACGAAGCCAGAAAACAGGCGATTCATGGGCAGGTAAATGAACTGGCAGCCAGCCTCGGTGGTGATGCCGTGATTAATCCTGAGTTACTTGAGGAAGTGACTGGCTTAGTGGAGTGGCCCGTGGCCCTAGCAGGTAACTTTGATCAGCGTTTTCTAGAATTACCTCCTGAAGCGTTGATTTCATCAATGGAAGGTCATCAGAAATATTTCGCGGTACGAGCAAAGAATGGGGATTTACTGCCGCATTTCATCACTATCTGTAATATCGCTAGTCAGGATCCGGCACAAGTGATTGCCGGTAATGAACGTGTGATTCTGCCACGACTGAGTGATGCGGCCTTTTTCTGGGAAACGGATCGCAAGTCACCTTTGGCTGCTCGCCAAGAACAGTTAAAAACCATTGTGTTCCAGAATAAGTTAGGCACGGTTTATGACAAATCTCAGCGTGTTGCAGCCTTAGCCGCCAGCATTGCACAACAGATGGGAAGTGAAGCTAAGTTAGCTGAACGTGCAGCATTATTAGCAAAATGTGATCTTGTTACGGAAATGGTCGGTGAGTTTCCTGAGTTACAGGGCATCATGGGCCGTTATTATGCTCAATTGGATGGTGAGCCTGCTGATGTCGCGGAAGCACTGGATGAGCAATATCGTCCACGGTTTGCCGGTGATGAGCTGCCGCAAACAGCAACTGGTATCGCCGTCAGTTTAGCCGAAAAACTGGATACGATTGTTGGTCTGTTTGGTATTGGCCAGCCGCCTTCTGGTGTTAAAGACCCGTTTGCCTTACGACGTGCGGCATTAGGTGTGCTGCGTATTATTATTGAGCGTCAACTGTCTCTTGATCTGTTCGAGCTTATCTCTGAAGCGGTCAACAACTTTGTTGATATTCTGACTGAAGATGATGTGACAACTCAGGTGATGCAGTATTTTTACGATCGTCTGCGTGGTTATGTTATCGACCAAGGGGCTAAAGCGGATGAGTACGAGTCAGTGCTGGCAGTATCACCAACGCAACCGCTTGATTTCATGCAAAGACTGAATGCTGTAGCCGAGTTTAGAAAATTGGAGCAAGCAGAGTCGCTGGCAGCCGGTAATAAGCGTATTGGTAATATTTTGCGTAAAAATGAGGCTGAGCAAGAAGGCCTGGTTGTTGAGCCTGGCCTGTTAGTTGAACCAGCTGAAAAAGCGCTGGCTGAACAGGTTGTGGCGGCACAACAAGCCTTGATGCCTCTCTATGCTGCATCAGATTATGCGGGCATTTTGAATTATCTTGCCGGCATGCGTGAAACCATCGATGCTTTTTTTGAGCAAGTCATGGTAATGTCTGATGATGAGGCAGTGAGAAACAATCGATTAGCCTTACTCAATCAAACCCGAGCCTTATTTTTAGGGGTTGCCGATATTTCCTGCTTGCAGGAGTAACAGGAGCAATTATGTCGCTGATTATTCTGGACCGAGATGGCGTCATCAATCATGATTCGGATGATTTCATTAAAAATCCGGCAGAGTGGGAGCCGATTGACGGCAGCCTCGAAGCGATTGCTCGATTAAATTATGCGGGATACCGGGTGGTAGTGATTACCAATCAATCTGGTATCGCGCGTGGTTTGTTTGATGTAGAAACCTTAAACCGTATTCACAGCAAAATGCGTCGTATGCTGGCTCAGGTTGGTGGCAAAATTGAGGCGATCATGTTTTGCCCTCATGGTCCGGAAGATGATTGTCAGTGTCGCAAGCCAAAGAATGGCTCTTTCGTGGATCTAGCCCATCGTTTACGTGTGAATCTGGACAATGTACCTGCTGTGGGTGATTCTCTTCGTGATATTCAGGCGGCGATGTTATCTCAGGCCCGGCCTATATTGGTTAGAACAGGTAAAGGTGAGAAGACTCTGGCTGCAGGCATTCCAGACGGTGTAGAGGTTTATGATGATCTGGCGAGTGTCGCTACAGCCCTATTAGAACGCAAATTACAATGATCTATATTCGATCCACTATTTTCTTTATTTTGCATGCGGTGACGGCAGTATTATTTTCCTGTTTAGGCGTTCTGCTATGGCCTTTACCATTTAAATGGCGTTATGCCGTCGTCAGCCAGTGGGCGAAATCCAATATCTGGCTATTAGATAAAATTTGTCAGGTAAAGCTCGAAGTTGAGGGTCGTCAGCATATCGGTGATGAACCTGCCGTAATCATATGTAAACATCAATCTTCATGGGAAACCCTGGCATTACAGGCTGTCTTTCCGCCTCAGGTCTGGGTGTTAAAGCGTGAATTATTCTGGATTCCGTTTTTTGGTTGGGGATTAGCATCTCTAAACCCTATTGCAATAGACCGTAAAGCAGGCCGGAAAGCCCTGAATCAAGTGATAGAGCAAGGCTTAGATCGTTTAACATCGGGTGCCTGGGTGGTGATTTTTCCGGAAGGTACCAGAATAGCAAAAGGCTATATTGGTCGATTTGGAATTGGTGGCGCCAGACTGGCAAAAGAAACCGGATATCCGGTTATTCCTGTCTGTCATGATGCCGGTAAATCATGGCCCAAACATGGTTTTTTGAAATACCCTGGTGTAATAAAAATGACTATAGGTCAGAAGATAGCTACCGATAGCCTATCTGCAGCTGAATTAAATCAGCAGTTGTTCGAGTGGATGGAAATACAACAAACCAAGTTGGAAGGTAAGAAACCGATGCTTCTGGACAAAAAGAAAGAACAATAAGGTAACGACCGTGGCGAGAGCAGAAGGCATTTTACGAGTACTGATTATCGATAGTTCTTTGACCGATGCAGATGCTATCGTCAACGTGCTCCGTAGTGCTGGACATGCGGTCAGAGCAACAAGGGAAGATAAGCCTGCAGCAATTGAAAAGCTGTTATCAGCCCAGAATTGGGAATTAATTTTATGTCGAGAAAATATCGCTGATATTCAGCCGATGGATATTTTGAACCTGATACAGCATCTAGATAAAGACCTGCCCTGCATCATCATTGCTGATGATAAATCACATGAAACGGAATACTTTTCGAGCATCGTAAAAGATGTTGTCTTGTTTGAAGATAAACCACGATTACAGTTTGTGATTAATCGCGAGCTGGATAATCTATTTATCAGACGTTTAGCCCGACGTAATGAGCGAGCACTCAGGGAGAGTGAGAAACGCTCTAAAACACTGCTTGATAGTTCAAGAGATGCTGTTGCTTATATGCATGAAGGGATGCATATCTATGTAAACCAGGCTTACCTGAATTTGTTTGGTTATGAAGAGGCGGAAGATATTGCTGGGCTGCCGATTCTCGATTTATTCAGTGCAGATGACCATCCTAAATTTAAGGCGGTATTCAGACAGTTTACTGAGCAAACGGATGCTCCCCCAGTGACGATGACTGGCAATGGATTAACAGCAGAAGGCATAACCTTCAAGGCAGAAATTCAATTTAGTCACGCTCGTGTTGAAGGGGAAGATTGCACTCAGGTTGTGCTCAGAGACGATACGGTAATCAATCAACAACCTAAGGCTGTTATCCCAGTACTGGATGATCATGACCAACTTACCGGCTTATATAACCGTAGTCGTTTTATTACTGAGTTGGAAAAAACTGTGCACCGTGCTGCTGAGGGTGAGGGCGATGCGCAACTACTCTATTTGGTACTGGATGATTTCTTTTCGATAAAAGAAAAAGTGGGACTGGCTACCAGCGAAGTTATTTTGAAGAGTGTGTCTGATTTATTGCACGATAACTTGGCTGAACAGGAAGTTATCGGCCATTACGGTGATCAGGTCTTTACCATAATCGTACCGAATCATGACGATACGTATGTTGATGAGCGCGCAGAGTCTTTCCGAAGAACCATTGATGACTACGTGTCACATGTTGCAGGTAAAACGATAGATTTACGCTGCAGTGTGGGTATCGCTCGCGTTAATGAAAGTCAGTTGACCGCTGAAGCTGTGTTAGAAAATGCAGATAGAGCGGCGATGAAAGCTCAGCATGCGGGTGGAAACCAGGTCATACGGTTCCGTGCTCAAACAAATCAAACTGGACAGCAGTCCAGCGAAAGCTGGCGTCAGCAGCTACAAAAAGCGTTGCAGGACGATAACTTCACTTTATTTTATCAACCGATTGTCAGTTTGCATGGTGAAGAGCAGGAATTTTACGAAGTATTATTGCGCCTTGAGGTAAATGGCGAACTGATTGCAGCGGATAGCTTTATCCAACATGCTGTTCAGTTAAAAATGATGACAGAGATAGATAAGTGGGTGATTCGTAGTGCTTTAAAAGCATTAACCATTCATCGTCAACGTTATCCTAAAACACGTTTCTTCATCAAATTATCAGAGCAAAGTCTTCATGAAGAAGCGTTTGTAGATTGGTTATCCGCTTCACTTTCAGCACAACAGCTGAATGCACACGCCCTTATTTTTGAAGTCAGTGAGACAATGGCGATTGATAATGTTGAGCAAGTCAGGCACGTGATCGAACGTTTACAAGGCTTGGGCTGTGAATTTGGTTTAGAGCACTTTGGATCGGGTATAGATTTCTCAAATAGTCTGAAAGCATTTAATGTGGATTATCTAAAAATCAACGGTACATTTGTTGAAAATATGGCACATGATGTTGAAAATCAGGCAGCTGTCAAAGCCATCATTGAAATGACAAAAGAAGCGGGCAAGCGTTCTATCGCGGAGTTTGTATCAGATGCGAATAGCTTAGCGCTGTTGTGGCGCTTAGGTGTAGATTATGCCCAAGGTTATTATATCCACGAGCCATCACCTGAAATGAATTACAACTTTGAAGATGACGAGCTGTGAGCTTTAGTAAAAAAAGCCGGGTCAGAAGCCCGGCTTTATTTTTATCTATTTCCGCGTAAAGCGTTAATTCTCTCTTCCAATGGTGGGTGCGTCATAAATAACGCTGAAAGACCACCACCTTTGCCACCAGAAATACCCATAGCATGAAGTTGATCCGGTAACGCTTCGGTGGATGTGCCAGCTAAGCGTTGCAATGCAGCAACCATTTTTGGTGCTCCAACTAAACTGGCAGCACCGGCGTCGGCACGAAACTCACGTTGACGACTAAACCACATCACGATAATGCTAGCCAGAATACCCAGTACCAGTTCTGCGATGATGGAAGTAATCCAGAATGCCGGGCCATGACCTCGTTCTACTTTAAAGACTGTACGATCAACGAGATGTCCAATCACACGTGATAGAACAATGACAAACGTGTTCACTACACCCTGTATTAAAGCCATAGTCACCATATCCCCATTGGCTATATGGCTGACCTCATGGGCGAGAACGGCTTCCACTTCATCTTGAGTCATGGACTGCATCAAACCCGTGCTGACAGCCACTAGTGCATTATTTTTATTGGCACCAGTGGCAAACGCGTTCGGTTGTGGTGAGTTATAAATAGCCACATCAGGCATACCAATATTAGCTTGTTGCGCCAGGCGGGTAACGGTACTTAGCAACCATCGTTCAGTCTCATTTTTAGGTTGTTCAATGACCTGAGCCCCTGTCAGATGTTTTGCCGTCCATTTTGAAATAAGCAGGGAGATGATCGAGCCACTGAAGCCGATTACGGCGGCATAAATAATCAAGGCATTCATATCCAGACCGACGCCTTGTTCGTCTAAAAGGCTATCTATGCCAAGCAGTCGCATTGTAATGCTGAGAACGGCGAGTACAGCGATATTTGTACCAAGAAAAAGTAGTATGCGTTTCATGCATGTGATCCTGTCTTAATAAGTCATCGTTAATATGGGTTGAGACACTGCTATTTTCAAGCAGAAAAAAGACAATTTTTCCTTATCTCAGTTTCCACTTGATGACGTTTATTATCGCAATCCAGATGTGATTGAGCTTCAACAAGTACTGTGCACACAGGCTCGCCAGGCTGAATCTTCTGTCTGGCGTGGGGAATATCCCGAGTCTCAACAGGCCACGTTGCCTTGCTCTTTACGAATAATGCTTTATCTGCAAAAAGGTATGAGAGACTGGTAACGTTCGTCATTTCACTATTTTGCTGTTGGATTTCAGCAGGTAGTTTCCCAATACAAGCCTGAATATGCCAACGCAACATATCCGTATTATTGGCGTAAAGCTCCGCTGAAGCGGAAAGTCTTGGATTCAGCTCAAGGATATAAATATTAGCTAACTCGTCAATCATAAAGTCGAGACTGCCATAACCGCGAAAAGTGATTGCTGTTACAAGCTTTTCTAGTGCCTTAGCAAGAGTTGCTTTAGAAGACTGGCTGATATCAAAGTGATTAATGATTTGCTGTAGCTGAAATGTTTCTGTGTGTATCTGTTCGTTAAACCCAAAGATGAACACAGACTCACCGTCAGCAAGAAAACTGACTGAGCCTGACCGACCATTGATATATTCCTGAAAAATGAGATGGCGATCAACGTAGTTAGATATACTCGGCTGTTGAATATGTGTACCACCGCTGCCCATCAGATCTTTTGTTATCCAACGTTTTTTCTTTTTATCAAAAGCCTGAACCCAATGGGTTTCTGGAAAAGGAATGTCAAGTTGTTGAAGTAGAGGGAAAAAGCGTTGTGGTGATCTTAATTTATCTAATACTTGAAAATCATTACCAAGAATTTGGATATGTGTGGGCAAGCAGTTTAAGAGTTCATAGAAGCGTTCAATGCCAGTAGAAAAAATCAGCAGGCAGCGCTGTTGTTGGGTAATTAGTTCAAAAGATGTGAGTATGGATTCTATGGAAAGCAGTTCTAGGGGAGGGATACGGATACATCGATCAGCAACTTTTTGTGTATCTCTATCTGCAAAACAGTCAACGACCCAGGTTGTGTATCCAAGCTGAGCCGCTGACTGTGCAATAAAGCGAGCTGTTTGACCAAAAATGAGAAGTGGTAACCGCTCTTCATCCATCGTTGTATGAGATTAGACTAATTTACGCGCACCATCGAAGGCATTACGGAAATCAAGATAAACAGGTTTTTCTGACTCTAATGTCTCTCTTAACAGTGCTTGCTGTAATTTGTATTTAACATCACCAATAGCTAATGCACCAATACCAACGGCATCAGGTGAATTAGTGGCATGTGTCAACGGTGCGCCAAAGTCCATCAATTTAACGCCTTCGATACCCAGTGGTGACACGGCATTAACATCGCCAGCCACTTTGAGTTTAGTCGCATCACGTAAAACAGATGCATTCAGTACCTGGACCCCTGCTTTAGCTGCACAGAAAACGATGTCTGCGTCGTACAATAAACGGGCTTTATCAGCATCTGAAGCCGCTGTCGTGCCTCGTAAATCAACGTCATAGCGTTTTTTGGCTTCTGCAGCAAACTCTAGTGCAGTATCAATAGAGAAGTGATCAACAATGGCCGTTTCTGCACCCTGAAGGGCAGCAATAACTGCTGTAGCAATACCCACTGGTCCGGTTCCACCGAAGACAACGGCTTTAGCGCCTTTTAATTCTTGTTTAAATTTATTTTTCAGTTCACGCTCGACACAAGCCACCAACGCTGCAGCTGTAGTGAAAGCACCACTTGGATCAGCAAAAACTGAAATTTCAAAAGGAGGAACCATGGATTTTTTAGCTGATTCCAACATGTCCATCGCCAATCCGATATCACGTCCACCGATGAACATGCCGGTTTTTTTCACACCTGAGGGACCACGTGAAAAAATAGCATCCTGAGTTAGACCTGCAACTTCGTTTAACTCAACATGTGAATATGGAATCAATACATCGTAACCCGCATCTAGTGCCATGTTAATGTCAAAGGGACTGTTGTGCTTCATTGGGTTAAGCATGTGAATAATCGAACGTTTGGACATAATTAATCCTTATAATAATCAAATTACGGCTGGAATATGATAATAGCCACAGTTACATAGAGGATTCAACAACTGCACCATGATTATCTGCAGATGTTTGAATAAAAACAGGTGCCTCATCCTCAGAAAAAGTCGTTTTAGCAAATGTCTCAAGCTGTTTGATCAGCTGCTCTGCCTGAGCATCACTTTCGACGAATATACATCCTGTCGGCCCCCAAGAGCTCTGAGCAATGCCTGTATGCCCCCATTTTTGGGCCTGCAATAGACAGGCTTCGACACGTTTACTGGTGTATCGGCCTCCTTGTGCTTGGGCAAAATGATCGCCAATTAACGCTTGAATATCTGTTACGGCTTTACCAAATTCATCACAGGATTGTTCAATGAGCGCAGGTAATAGCTGCATCAGCGTCATATGACTGATGATGCGAGCATTTTCCTGAGGAAACACGGGCAGTTGTTTAAATGCCTGCAATTCAGCGCTGCCATGAATACCTTGATGATTTGGATCCATTACTAACACGATTTTCCATTTCTCAGGAAAGTTAAGCTGAGCAAGAACAGGTGGGACAGTTTGCTGAGGCTTAAGGCCACCATCAATCACAAATCCGCCATGATCAAAAGTAGCAATACCAATTCCTGAACGTTTGCCACGCCCCAACTCTTTGGCAAGCAATGGCGTATCAATGGATAAACCATGAAACTTCGCAAGTGCGACGCCGAGAGTAAGAGTGAGTTGTGTTCCCGAGCCTAGCCCTGAATGTTCTGGGATAGCTGAATTAACAGAAATAGCGACGCTACGGTTGGCTTGGGGTAAATGTTGCCCGAGCTTTTCATAAAACAGCGTACATATTTGATTTATCTTCAATCGCATATTGTCAGTGACATATGCGCCTTGAATATTGAAGTTTTCAGCGGGAGATATATTAATGATTGTGTGGTGGCTGTTGATAGCAAGTCCGATACTACCGAACTTGCGACCAATGTCAGCATTTAAATCAAGAAATCCAAGATGAAGCCTGGCTGGAGCCTGAACGGTGACAGTTGGCATTGCCGTTAGGCTCTCCGCTTCAGCAGTTTTTTGTTTCACTGTTCGTTATCAATCTTGCAGGCTATATCGTAAATTGTGGTTTCATCTAGAAAGGCATCATTGCTTTCAAAGAGCGAGGCGATAGCACCACGATGAACTTTCATTTTGAAGTTACCAATAGCTATTGCACCGTAGTAACGCATGCCATTTTTCTCGACACCGTTATCCATGACTTCCATGCCTGCAACACCTAGAGGTGGGACAGCGTTAACATCAGCAACTACTTCAATTGATGTGTTATTGGCCAGTGCCATTTCCGGTACAACACAAACACCAGCTGGACCAGCGGCAATCACCACATGCGCATCAGATACGATTTGTTTAACAGCTTCATCACTTCGTGTTTCGCCTGGCATGACATCGACACCGTAGTGCTCTTTCATTTCTTTGACCGTGGCTTTACTTCTCTCCATGCTACGACAAGTCAGCGTCACTTTTTTTGCGCCTTCTCTGAGCATGTACAAAGCCGTGCGCTGGCCTACAGGACCGGAGCCAAGAATGACGACATTTTTATCTTTGACATCGTAATCAGTAAGCACTTTACGAGCGATGGCTGCAGCTGTTGTATTCGAGCCATTTGGATCGAGCATTACCGATACGCTGACAGGACCGAAAAATGCTTTTTTTACAGCTTTACCGACAAGATCACTGGCAGGCACATTTGAGCCACCGATGAAAATAGCGCTATTTTTCAGGTTTTTTCCACCACGGGTAAAAATCATTCCGTGAACATGTGGTGTGACATTGTCACGTGTGGCGCCGCCATGAGCAATGATGTTATCGACACCAGCATCATAAGCCACTGCTTGGTCGAAGGTGCTGGCAACTGGATCTGTATCCAAGTGCAATAACAATTTTTTCATTTGGCTATCTCCCGCCTGTGTTTATTAGTGTCTTAGTGAGGTTGAAATTCTACCTGATGTTGGTCTTGTGTGAAAATAAAGCGTTTTTTTACCGCGCCGTGATGGCAGAAGATTATGAAGAATTCATGTAGTATGTCTATTCAATTCTGTATCAAAATCAGGATAAGTGGAACTAAAGGTTTGAAGGTTGAGTCTTAACTCATCCGAACAAATGAATAATAAAATATAGGAGAGAATGAATGAAGATTGCTGGAGCTGCTGCATTGTTTGCTACTGGTTTGGCTTTATTGCCAACAATGGCAATGTCCAATGATTTTTCTACGGTTACCCGTGTGCATTTCGTCATGGATTGTATGGATGCGAATTCAAAAATGAATGTTTATGAGGGAGTTCATAAATGTTCATGTGTTGTAGATAAGTTAGCGGAAGCTTTTACTGAAAAGGAATTCGAAGATATCAGTACTGGCTTTATGTACAAAAACATGCCTGCAGATAAAGGTGCTGAATTCAGAGATGATAAAGGTGTTCAAAAGGGCTTAAAACTGTTCGAAGAAGTGAATCAAGCTGCTTATAAAGAATGTCGCATCCATAACTAAGATGACTATTATTTAGTTAAAAAAAGGCCGCTCAAGCGGCCTTTTTTGTTTCAAACATTAAAAATCAGATCTCTTTTTCTATTTTAAATTCTTGAGATTTTGTGTCATGTACTTTTGCTTCTAGCTTACCATGCTCTTGAGGAGTGAATGTAAAACGAATGCTTGGATCTTCACTCATCGAAATACCGGCATCCACCGTAATCAGTGCTTGTCCGTTATAGCTGATATTCATTTTATCGATGTAGTGAGCCGGAATATATTTACGTGCTTTTTGATCAAATTGCAGCCCATTGTAGTTAGGGTGGCTAACGATCATCTGAGCCTGAACGGGCTCACCGACGCTCGGTTGACGCATTCGCAACTGCATTTTACCTAACCGAGCTAATGCGGCGGCGGCATCCTTGCCAGCGGGTGCGCTGCAACCACCGGAAGCTTTAACAAAACGTGACACCATGTATAAACTGCCATCGTTCATTTCAGCGACAGCTCGAACATAGGTATATTGATCGACTCGCATGCGTGTGGATAAATCAACATTACCTAGCTCAGGTGAAAGATGGAATTTTGCAGAATAAGGCATTGGATTGTTATCTATAAAGATATAGATGTTCTCAATATAGTTATCCTGCGATTGCGGTTTTAACGATTTTATGGTGATGGGCACAATGGCTGCATCTTCAGCACGCTTTGGTGCTTCCAAGCTTAATATATCTTCCGCCTCATCCTGTATTGTCCTGTCACCGAAGTAAGTTTGTTTCAGCGTTGGCCATACCGGCTCTTCTGGTGTGGCCGCCCAGATGGAGTGACTACTTAGAATGAGTACTAATCCTGCAAAAGTGATCGTTGATAATCGACTAAACATTTCTCTCTCCCCAATAAGAAGTTGTTGTTATTCTATTTTTTTTGAAATGTATTGTATGGGAAAAGTTCCTGGTTTGGCAGCGGCTAATCATTATTAAAAGTTTGTATAAAAAGGATATTTCCTTCGCCGATCAGACTGGGCTTTCCTAATGTGCAAATAAAATCGGCATGTAAGCAATTAAATTAGATTTAGATTAGGAATGTCTGAACCGCGATATCTCGATGTTCAACTGTTACAATACTGCCTTTATTGAACCTACCTAGTTGAGAGTTTCTAACATGACTATACGTACCCGTTTTGCTCCAAGTCCAACAGGTTATTTACACGTTGGTGGGGCGAGAACAGCTCTGTTTTCTTGGCTTTATGCCCGTAAACACGGTGGTCGATTTGTACTTCGCATAGAAGATACGGATCTTGAACGTTCTACGGCTGAATCTGTGCAAGCCATTCTTGATGGGATGTCATGGCTAGGGCTCGATTATGATGAAGGGCCGTTTTATCAAACGCAGCGCTTTGACCGTTATAAAGAAATCATTCAGCAACTCCTGGATCAGGGTGATGCTTATCACTGCTATTGCTCGAAAGATGAGCTGGAAGAGATGCGTGAGCAGCAACGCGCCAACAAAGAAAAGCCTCGTTATGATGGCCGTTGCAGGGAATTAACTGAGCCTAAACCCGGTATTGAACCGGTTATCCGCTTTAAGAATCCCACGACTGGTAGTGTCATCGTCAGAGATATGATTCGTGGCAATGTTGAGTTTAAAAACGCTGAATTAGATGATTTGATTATTGCCCGTCCCGATGGCACACCGACCTATAATCTTACGGTTGTTGTCGATGATATGGATATGCAGATGACTCATGTTATCCGTGGTGATGATCATCTCAATAACTCACCCAGACAGATCAATATCTTCAAAGCACTGGGGGCTGAGCCGCCTAAGTTTGCTCACGTGCCGATGATTCTTGGTGATGATGGGGCCAGACTCTCAAAACGACACGGTGCTGTTGGTGTGATGAGTTATCGTGATCAAGGGTATCTCCCCGAGGCCTTACTAAACTATCTCGTCAGACTGGGATGGTCACACGGCGATCAGGAAATCTTTTCAATACAAGAAATGATTGAGCTTTTTGACATTGAAGATGTCAACAAGGCAGCGTCAAGTTTTAATACAGAGAAATTATTGTGGTTAAATCAGCAATACATCAAAAATAGCACTCCAACTCATATTGCTGATCACCTTGCCTGGCATATGCAGCAGCATGACGTTGATATTTCTGTCGGCCCTAGTCTTGAAAAAATTGCCGTGCTTTATCAGGAAAGAGCAAAAACGCTGGTTGAAATGGCAGAAAGCAGCCTATTCTTTTATAACAAAGTCACCAGTTTTGACGAAAAAGCAGCTAAGAAAAACTTGAATCAGGCTAGTTTGCCTCTGCTTCAAAATATGCAATCACGATTATCAGCTTTATCAGAATGGTTGGCTGAGCCGATTCATACAGAAATAAAAGCCTGTGCAGACATGCATGAAGTCGGTATGGGGAAAGTTGCTCAGCCTATCAGGGTGGCAATCACAGGGAATACTGTGTCTCCTTCCTTGGATGTGACACTGGAATTGCTTGGTCGTGAGCGCACATTGGCTTCAATTGAGTTCGCTATCGACTGGATCAATAATCAGGACTCATGATCAGGCAAAAGGAAAAAAGATAGGAATTTCATTTACTTATGCTTTCGGGAAAAAATTCCCGAAAGTTATAAGTAAATTATCATAAAAAAGATGGGAAATATGCTTGACTAACGTTTTCTTCGAGATTATTGTTGCCCTACGCATGAGGTTCAACACTGAACAACTTTCGTGTCGTATATAACTAGAAAGCAATAAAGAGGAAAACTTTATGAAGCTGAAAACTTTATCAATCGCAATGATGACATTAGCTGTACCAGGTCTGGCTGCTGCTGATGAGCTATTGCAAATGCAACAAAACGAAAACAACTGGGTAATGCCAGCAGGTAACTACAACAACCAACGTTACTCTGAATTAACTCAAATCAACAAAGACAATGTTAAAGATTTAAACATGGCATGGTCTTTCTCAACGGGTGTTTTACGTGGTCACGAAGGTAATGCTTTAGTTATCGACGGCACTATGTACGTTCACACACCATTTCCAAACATCGTTTACGCGTTGGATTTAAACAACGACGGCGCTATCAAATGGAAATATGAGCCAAAACAAAACTACGACGAAACAGTACCTGTTATGTGCTGTGACACAGTTAACCGTGGTTTAAGCTATGCAGACGGAAAAATCTTCCTGAATCAAGCGGATACAACTCTGGTTGCTCTGAATGCAGCTGATGGTAGTGTTGCATGGTCTGACAAACGTGATGATCCAAAACGTGGTGCTACCAGCACAGCAGCGGCTCACGTATTTAAAGATAAAATCATCGTCGGTATCTCAGGTGGTGAGTTTGGTGTACGTGGTTACGTTCAAGCGTATGACTTAGATGGTAACGTGAAATACAAAGCGTACAGCACCGGTCCTGATGATGAAATGTTAGTTGACCCAGAAAAAACCACTTCTATGCTGAAACCAGTGGGCAAAGATTCATCTTTGAAAACTTGGCAAGGTGACCAATGGAAAATTGGTGGTGGTACGACTTGGGGTTGGTATTCATACGATCCTGACTTGAACATGTTCTACTACGGTAACGGTAACCCATCAACTTGGAACCCGGTTCAACGTCCTGGT